>JAGBFD010000094.1 GCA_017936645.1 Clostridia bacterium | reverse complement strand
AATCCAATCGGGATCGTAGGGACGGGCGTCCTCGACCGTCCGTTAATACAGCAGAATCTGTGGACCGTCCGGGAGGCCGGTCCCTACACACAGAGTTAGATTGTGCGAAATAAAACACCCCTACAAACCCGAATTTGTCCGTATCTTCAGACAGTATCACTCTGAACGTAGTGAAGAATCTTTTTCTTTTTTCAAGATCCTTTGCTCAGGATAACATCACAAGCTTTAATCATTACGATAAAAATATCGCAGAAAACCGATCCCTGTTTATTCAAAGGGAGCTACACCCTTTTTGACTAATAAGGGAAAGACAACATAAACTTAACGACGGCAGAGTAAAATCTGCCGTCGTTTTTTGTGATGATATAACACCTGATATTCTCGGTTTTTCTTTAAGCTATTGCCTGCTTTATCAGAAGGGCAACGAAGCTGATTATAAAAGCAATACAAAAAACTGCAAATGCTACGCCCTTGACAATGTCAAACGTTTTCTTCATAAACATAAACCTGTACAATGACTCTGCCGCCGCCATAGCAAAAAATATGCTGAATGCCGCACAGCCTGCTACAGGCAAATTATCAAAAAAGACATCTTCGATAAAAATGATTGCAAAGCAGAACAAGCCGCCTATCGCCTTTGCAAAAGTTGAGCTTTTAAGTCTCACCTTCTGTTCGATATCTTCGAGTTGCTCTTTTTCCTCTTCTCTTTCTTTTTTGGTCTTTTTTTCTTTCTTTGTTTTTTCTTCAGTATTCATACTTTTATACCTCGTTTTCAAACATAACAGCAAGTTTTCTTGCACTTGCCGAAAGATCCTTAAGTCCTGCGAAAACATCTTCGGGAGCATATCCGCTGAGGTATTGGTCTGCTTCAAGAGTAAAATATCCGCTGTATCCTATCTCTTTGAGTGCTTTAACAACCGAAGCAAAATCAATATCCATAGAAAACGGTATCTGATGTGAGTCGTGCCACCTGTCATTGTCGTGGATATGGAGAGCCTGAAGCCGTGTGCCGAGAGTGTGGATCATATTTGCCGCACCGTTTCCCGATCCCCTCATTTCGGCGTGTCCTATATCAAGACAAGCGACAAGAAAACTGTCATTGACAAGGTCGATGTGCTTTACGAAGTCCTCACCCGTTGCACACGCTGCAAAACAGCTTTCGTCCTTTTCGTCATCCCAGCCCCACATGTTTTCAGTAGCGATTTTAACTCCGCATTCCTTTGCAAAAGGAATCAACTCGTTATAGATTTCTGCATTTTCTTGTGCGGATTTATAGTTATCGGGATGGATTATGCATATCTGTCCGCCCGCCTCTGCCGTACATTCAAGACATCTCTTATAATAAGAACGGATCTCAGCACAGTACGTAGGAAACGGAGCGTGTGACTGATTGCACACGATACCGTTATCGAGTCCGATCTGTTTTAGTTTCCGTGCAAACGCAAGGTAATTATCTCCTGCAAGAGGATGATCATTTTCAAGAAGTATCCCTTTTCCCCAGTCATATCTGCACATATCAAACATCGAAAAGTCCCAGGCATCAAAGCCTGCTTTTGCGATGAGTTCGACAGCTTTTTCTTCACCGACTACACGTCCTGATGAGCATATCTCAGTCGAAGTCTTCATAAAAACACTCCTTATTAAAACGCAAAATCCGGACCCTGTGCGGATCCGGAATCAAAATTATCTGACTTTTGAACCGCACTCTATGCAGAACACTGAATCACTATCAAGAACCGCTCCGCAGTTCGGACAGGTGATTTTCTCCGGTGCAGGAATCTCCGCGGGTGCAGGCTCAGCGACGGGAGCCTGTTCAGGTACTTCTGCAGGCTGAGGCATAGGCTGTGGTACTTGTGCAACAGGCACAGGTTCAGGAGTTGAAACGGGTGCTCCGCAGAAAACGCAGAAAGCCGAACCCGGTTCCAATGTAGCGTTGCATCTCGTGCAGACAAGAGGAGCAGCCTGAGGCATAGGCTGTGGCTTAGGTGCACCGCAAACCGAACAGAAATTCATTCCGGGAGCTATAACAGCTCCGCAAGCAGTACACTTCGTCGACATCTGAGGTGCCGGAGTCTCTTTCGGAGGCATACGATATCCGCAAAGATTGCAGAAAGCAGCATCGCCTGACATATCAGCGCCACAACCCGGACAGCTGATTATATTCTTAAGCTCTCTGATTTTTTTCTTCATATCATCGATCTTCTGACTGGTTTCAGCATGCTCACGGAACAAATTTATGAAGATTTCTTCGTAATCTTCCTTATGATTCTGAACGTAAAGCTGTCCTATCTGAGCATATAAAGAGTTTAATTTTCTCTCTTCTTCTGCAAGCACAGAATTGAGCTTTGCCGCATCAGCCATATTTTTAGTTTTCTGACCTGCATTGTTAAATGCTTTGCCGAGATCATCAAAAAAAGCCATAAAACGTCCTCCTGTGAAGGGAATATCATTTAAATTCTACATTAACACATTTGAAAATGTACAGTTAGATTATACCAAACTGATTATTCTAAATCAAGTATTTGTGATAAAAAACAATCAGATGTCTTTCAGTTGCACAAAAAAAGAACGATGTGCTGATACATCGTTCTCATTGAATTTTTTTACCAGCGGTTTTCTACGTATTCACAGAAAGCAAGAAGGTCTTTTATCTCGATCTTTGTACCGTCATCAAGTGTGACATCACCGTTCCAGATACCATAAACCTGGTGGCAATTCATCCTGCCGACTTTGAAGTCCACATCGCTGTGATTATCAAGGGTAGGCTTCATCGTCATATTGAATCTGCCGTCCTCAGAGATAAACTTCCACTCCTCCATAAACCTGTCTTTAGGGAATTTTTCGACGTCTACAGCACCGAATTTATGCGCCTTGCCGTCATAGAAAATTGCAGTTTCAGTAGCGTGACTTTCATTGCCTATAGCCCATGTGATTTCAAAACCAAGCAGATGCTTCTGTCCTTTTTCATCATAGTGATACAACGAGCCGCTTCCCCAGTACCACACCATTTTATGAACTGTGTTCACACGTCCCCAGTCCATAGCACAGAAAGCTGTATCTTTGGAGACTTCATAGACATAGTCACCGTATCTGAAGGTACCCTCACACGGCATACACATCTGCTTTGTAGTCATAAAGTACTTTGTGTCATCTTCATCAAAAGGCAGTACTGTAGTGATATTTTCAGAGCCGGGAAGAATATCCATCTGAATATTTACATCAACAAGCTTACCCTTATGCATTTTTCTGAACTTGAGAATACGCTCGGTTTCTCTCGTATCAAAGTCAAATTCAGCCTTGCCGATTTTATCCTTGTATCTGTTAGGCACGTCTCCCTTTTCGGGAGGTACGTGCTTGTTAGTTCCGAGGAAATACTGCATTGCATCAACGATAACTTCACCCGTTGTAAGATCTGTAAGTTTCGCACTTACGTATCCTCCGACAGTAATATTAGCAAAGCTCACAAGGATCTGCACCTTATCGTCCGTGATAGTGTAGAAATCCCACTCCTTGCGGCTCATAATCCCTTTTTTTACATAGTCACGGTTATATGTAAAATAATTGTGTCGTGCCCAACCTTTTGCGAGGAGTTTTCCTTCGGGAGAAAGAAGCGGTGTTTCCTCAGTGTACTCGGTCTGCCTTGAGGGCTCTTTCCAATCTTTGAACGGAATATAGGTTCTGGGTAATTCTTTACTCATTTCAAAATCTCCTTTAAAGGTTTTTAAGATAAAACTTATTCATCGTCCCGTGCATAACACTTTCAGGACGGGGAATTTCTATATATCCTGCTTTTTCATAAACATGTATAGCTGTCTGCAGGTTTGTGTGTGTTTCAAGATACATCTTGCTGTATCCCATCTCCAAGGCTTCTTTTTCAAGCAGGTCAATCAGGGCATATCCGAGTCCTCTTCCTTTGACCTCATCAGCAAGGTACAGTTTCTGCAACTCGGCACAGCCGTCAATATCGGGAAACTCCGCAAGTCCTATCCCGCCAAGCACTCTGTCTTCGTCATCTGTCAGCACAAAATACACCCGTTTTTCAGGTCTTTCATCATAGAAATCAGTCAGATGATAGATTATCTCATCAAAATAAACAGTACCCGGAATATCGAGACCGTTTGCTTTCAGATTATAACGTATCAGCTCCGCCATTGCTGCATTGTCCTGCGGTAATAATTTTCTGTGCTTTATATTCATAAAAATCTCCGTATTCCTTTCTGATAATTATATCAAACATTTTTCTGAAAGTAAATATTTAAACCCTGAAATTAAAATTTTCAAAAAATTAAAATTTCTTTAAAACAACTATCTTGATGTTATGTAATTTTGTGATATAATATAGGTTGAATTTGTTTATCAAAAGGTATGGACACATATGAAAAAAATCGACTCTACAGTCTTAAAAGAAACAGGTTACATTTTTCTTTTTACATTCATCTTCAGTATGCTTATGCAGTCTGTATTTCTCATCATAGGGAAGTGGGACTACACCGTGCTTTTAGGCAATCTGCTCGGACTCGCAGGTGCCGTCGGTAACTTCTTTATAATGGGACTTACGGTACAGTCTGCTCTTAATAAATCTGAAGATGATGCAAAAAAGCTTATGAAGCTCTCGCAATCGCTTCGTATGCTGATGCTTTTTGCAGTCGCACTCATAGGACATCTCGTCCCCTTCTTTAATCTTATAGCAGTCGTGATTCCGCTTATTTTTCCCCGCATAGGTATTGCGGTACGGTCATTGTTTATTAAAAAGTAAAATTCGATACAATAATATTAGAGGTGATAATAATTGAATACCAAAAGCCTCAGATTTAAAATCGTCGATGCGTTTTACATCACTATGATGATACTGCCGATCGTTTTCGGAATAGTCCTGAAGGTACTTACCGACCCGCCTACCGAAGGTATAACCATCACGGGTGCAAAGATATTCTTTGAAATTCCGATGCCTTTGCAGAATTTTCTGATTACTGAATCACAGGTAAATTCAGCTATCGCACTCATCGTTATCTTCTTTTTCTGTCTTTTCATTACACACGGCATCAGTGAAAAAATTGAACTTAAAAGACAGCACTTTGCAGAACTGATCGTAGAAAAGGTCGACAATCTCGTCGAGGAAAATATGGGCAGCTACTTCAGTGCATACTCACCCTTCATCATCGCAATCATGGCTCTTTCGGGTGTATCAAGTCTGCTTTCACTTTTCGGTCTTTTCCCGCCTACATCTGATATCAATATAGTAGCAGGTTGGGCAATACTCGTCTTCATCCTGATCACTTACTATAAGATGAAGTGCGGACCTCTTTACTACCTCAAAGCATTTACAGAACCTGTTGCTTTTCTCGCACCGCTTAACGTTATCGGTGAAATTGCAACGCCTATATCAATGGCATTCCGTCATTACGGTAACGTGCTTTCAGGTTCGGTAATCTCTGCTCTTTTATGTTCTGCTCTTGGCGGACTTTCCGCAAGTCTTCTTGGTTGGCTTCCGGGCTTTCTTGCAGATATGCCTCTTCTTCAGGTCGGTATACCTGCCGTTCTTTCAATTTATCTGGACGTCTTCAGCGGATTGCTTCAGGCTTTCATCTTTGCGATGCTTACAATGCTCTACATTGCAGGCGGCTTCCCTGCTGAGGAATATGAAAAGCGAAAAGCACGTAAACGTGCTAAAAATAAAAACTAAACTATATTTTAAAACGGAGGAAAAAATATGGAACTCGCAATTGGTATCATTTTAGGTTGCTGTGCTTTAGGCGCAGGTATGGCAATGATCGCAGGTATCGGCCCCGGTATCGGTGAAGGTAACGCTGTCGCAAAAGCTTGTGAAGCTATCGGCCGTCAGCCTGAAAGCAAGGGTGCTGTTACAACAACAATGCTTATGGGTTGTGCTGTCGCTGAGACAACAGGTCTTTATGCTCTTGTTATCGCAATCCTTCTCATCTTTGTTGCACCTAATCTTCTCGTAGACATCCTTGTCGAAACAATCAAGGCTCTTTAATTTTAACCGAATTATCGGAGTGAAAACTTATGCAAAGTTTAGACGTTATTTCCGTCAATATATGGCAGATACTTGCTTCTCTTGCGAATCTCGTTCTGCTGTTTCTGATGGTTAAAAAATTTTTATACAAGCCTGTCAAAAAAATGCTCGAACAGCGTCAGAATGCGATTCAGAGTGACTACGATGCCGCGTCAGAGGCTAAAGAAAAGGCTCTTTCTGCTCAGACTGAATACGAAGAAAAGCTTCGCGGAGCAAAGGATGAAGCTGATACTGTGATCAAAAACGCAGTCAGCATCGCCAATGAACATGAAAAAGAAATCCTCGCACAGGCAAAGCAGAAGGCTGACGGCATTGTGCGTCAGGCAGAAAACGATGCAATCCTTGAGCGTAAAAAGGCCGAGGACGGCATTAAGAAGGAAATCGTTGAGGTTTCATCCCTTCTTACCGAAAAAATGCTTGAACGTGAAGTTTCTGCTGACGACCATAAGCATTTCATTGATTCATTTATCGAAAGCATAGGTGATGAAAATGATGCAGACTGAACGTGAGTATGCTGAAGCTCTCTTTACTCTGGCAGTCGAGGAGGGTGCTGTAGAAGAATATTCTGATGCACTCGGTACGGTAAAAGGCGTAGTTGAAGAAAACCCCGAATATATCGATTTTCTCTGCTCCCCTGCTATCTCTCTGCCAGAAAGAGTACAGGCTATCGACGAAGCTTTCGGAGAAAGCTTCCCTGAAAATGTGGTTTCTTTCCTTAAAATCCTTTGTGAAAACGGAAGAATCCGCACACTTTTGGAATGTATTGAAGAATACGGAAAGTTCGCTATGGAGCTTTCCTCAAAGACTGTTGCCGAGATTTATTCGGCCGTCCCCCTTGATGCCGAGCAGAAAAAGAAAATCTGTCTCAAACTCTCAAAAGTGACAGGCAAGGACGTTGAAGCAGTTTACATTATTGATGAATCTTTGATCGGTGGTATCAGGATCGAGGTTGAAGGCAAAACCTTTGACGGAAGCATCAGACACCGCCTCAGCGAAGTTAAGGATGTGATTATCGGATGAACAGACCTGAAGAAATCAGTAATATAATTAAAACCCAAATCAAAAACTACAAGGCGAAGATCGATATGACAGAAACAGGCAAGGTTATCCTTGTCGGTGACGGTATCGCCCGTGTTTACGGACTTCGCAACTGTATGGCAAACGAGCTGCTTGAGTTTGAAGGCGGCAGCTTCGGTGTTGCACAGAACCTTGAGGAAGAAACAGTTTCAGTCGCAGTTCTTTCCGATAAAAACGATATCCGTGAAGGTTCAACCGTTCACAGAACAGGCAAGGTTCTTTCAGTTCCTGTCGGAGAGGCTCTTCTCGGCAGAGTAGTCAATGCTCTCGGTGAGCCTATCGACGGTAAAGGCCCCATAGAATACAGCGGCACCCGTCCTCTTGAATCTGAAGCACCCGGAATCATCGAGCGTGAAAGCGTAAGTGTTCCCCTTCAGACAGGTATCAAGGCTATCGACAGTATGATTCCCATAGGACGAGGTCAGCGTGAACTTATCATCGGTGACCGTCAGACAGGTAAGACAGAAATCGCCATCGATACAATTATCAATCAGAAAGATACAGGCGTTATCTGCATCTACGTCGCTATAGGACAGAAGAGTACATCAGTCGCACAGCTCGCAAGTGAGCTTCTTCGTAACGGTGCTATGGAAAACACTATCATCGTTTGTGCAAGTGCTTCTGAAAGTGCACCGCTTCAGTACATCGCTCCTTACAGCGGATGTGCAATGGCAGAGTATTTCCGTGAGCAAGGCAAAGACGTACTCATCATCTACGATGATCTGAGTAAACACGCTGTTGCTTACCGTGCACTTTCTCTTCTTATCCGCCGTCCTCCCGGACGTGAGGCATACCCCGGTGACGTTTTCTACCTTCATTCACGTCTTCTTGAACGTGCAGCCTGCGTTGCCCCCGAATACGGTGGAGGCTCTATCACAGCTCTTCCGATCATTGAAACTCAGGCAGGTGACGTTTCCGCATATATCCCGACAAACGTTATTTCAATTACAGACGGACAGATTTTCCTTGAAACCGAACTTTTCCACTCAGGCATTATGCCGGCTATCAACCCGGGTATCTCCGTTAGCCGTGTCGGTGGTTCTGCACAGCTCAAGGGTATGAAAAAGGTTTCAGGTGAGCTCAAGCTTCTTTATTCACAGTACCGTGAGCTTCAGTCATTCGCACAGTTCGGAAGTGACCTTGATGCTGACACAAAAGCTCGTCTTGCTTTGGGTGAAAGAATCGTTGAAGTGCTCAAACAGGGCAGAAATGCACCTGTCCGTGTCGGCTGTCAGGTCGCAATCGTTTATGCCGTTATCAAGGGTTATCTTGACAACGTACCTGTTTCAGGCGTACGTGACTACGAAGCAGGACTTTTCGCTCTGCTTGAAAATAAGTACGGTTCATGGCTTGAACGAATCGAAGCGGGTTACTACGACGAAGAGGACGAAGAAGCACTTAAGTCTATTCTTGCTGAAATGCAGGTGTAATTCATTATGTCAGGAAACACAAAAACTCTACGTGTACGCATTAAAAGCGTAACTTCCACCATGCAGCTTACCAAAGCTATGGGACTTGTCGCTTCCTCTAAAATCCGAAGAGCAAACGAAGCGATGCTCAAAGGACGTGACTACTGCAAGGCACTTGAAGATACAATCGCAATCCTTGCAGCAGACAGAGAAAGCCTCAAAAGTCCGTATATGCAGGTGCGTGACTCAGGCAGGATGAGGATAATCGTCATTGCAGGTGACAGAGGTCTCGCGGGCGGCTACAATGCAAACGTTTTCCGCCTCGCCGCAACTTATCCTGAAGCCGAGTTCATACCTATCGGTAAACGTGCGTGTGAAAAATATAATAAACCCATCAATTCTTCCGAAGACTTTTCTTTCGAAGAGGCTGCAGAGCTTGCGGACACTCTTTGCAGAGACTTTGCCGACGGAAAGTTTGATAAGCTCGGAATTATTTCCACAAGATACCATTCTGTCATGTCGCAGGAAGCTTATATCAGATGGATTCTCCCGTTTGAAAAGAACGAAGAGGCAAACGTCGCAGGTATCGTTTTTGAGCCGGATAATCTTACCGTACTCAATAACGTCGCACGTGAGTATGTCGCAGGAATGATAACCGTCTGTGCAAGAGAAAGCTTTGCAAGTGAAGTTGCCGCAAGAAGAATGGCTATGGACTCTGCTGAGAAAAACGCACAGCAGATGATCAGTGACCTCCAGCTTGAATACAACCGTGCAAGGCAGGGTGCTATCACGCAGGAGATTACAGAAATTGTTGCCGGCAGCGGCAACTGATACGAGGTGATACAGTTGAGTATTTCAAATATAGGTAAAGTTACTCAGGTAATGGGTCCTGTCGTTGACGTCAAGTTCAACGAAGGCGGATTGCCGTCAATTCACAACGCTCTTACAATCCCCGTCGGTGAAAGAATTCTGACTGTTGAAGTCGCTCAGCACATCGGTGACAACACCGCACGATGCATTGCAATGTCTTCAACTGACGGACTTCAGCGCGGTGTTGACGTTACTGACACAGGGGCTCCGATAAGTGTGCCTGTCGGCAGAGAGACACTCGGCAGAATCTTCAATGTCCTCGGTGATGCCGTTGACAATCAGCCGACCCCCGAAACTGAAGAGCGTTGGAACATTCACCGTAATGCACCTGATTACGATGAGCTTGCTACAAGTGCAGAGATTTTCGAAACGGGTATCAAAGTCATTGACCTTATCTGTCCCTACTCAAAGGGCGGTAAAATCGGTCTTTTCGGCGGTGCAGGTGTCGGCAAGACAGTTCTTATCATGGAGCTTATCAACAATATTGCTAAGCAGCACGGTGGTATCTCCGTTTTCACAGGTGTTGGTGAAAGAACGAGAGAAGGTAACGACCTCTACAACGAAATGAAACAGTCAGGTGTTCTTCAGAACACAGCTCTCGTTTACGGTCAGATGAATGAACCGCTGGGAGCAAGAATGAGAGTAGGACTTTCAGGTCTTACAATGGCTGAATATTTCCGTGACAATGAGGGTCAGGACGTTCTTCTCTTTATTGACAATATTT
>JAGBFD010000093.1 GCA_017936645.1 Clostridia bacterium | reverse complement strand
CCCTGTACAGTTCTTGCAGTAAACTCTACTGACACAACTGTTGAATTTTTGTTTTAATTAAGAAAGGAGATAAAACACATGGCAACATTTGATAATATCAGACTCGAAAAAGGTCTTTATAACACATCATCTTCTTTTTCAGCAGAGCTTGAAAAGCTTGACCCCTCTGAAAACTACAGAGGCACTGCCCTTGAAGGTCTTGATGCTTTCCAGCGTCAGCTCAAAAGATTTGACATCAAGGTGAGCGGTCCCAAAAGCGACACAATCGAAAAATTCTTCCGCACATCTGATTCTTCCGCACTTTTCCCCGAATACGTTTCACGTGCAGTAAGACAAGGTATGCAGGAAGCTGACGTACTCCCCTCAATCATTGCTTCTGTTACTAACATTGATTCCCTTGATTACAGAGCTATCACTTCAACTCTCTCTGACGAGGATAAGGAGCTTGTGCGCGTGGGTGAAGGTGCATATATCCCCGAAACTACTATCAGAACGCAGGACAACCTTGTATCACTCAAAAAGAGAGGCAGAATGCTAGTTGCTTCTTACGAGGCTATCCGCTTCCAGCATCTCGATGTTTTCACAGTGACACTCAAGCAGATCGGTGCATACATCGCAAGAGCACAGCTGAAAGATGCAATTTCCGTTCTTCTCAACGGCGACGGCAACGAAAACCCGGCTGAAGTTCTCAGCACAGAAACTGCAGGCACACTTACATATTCTGACCTTGTTGATTTCTGGAACAAATTCTCTCCCTATGAGATGAATACAATTATCGCAAGTGCAGACGTTACTGCAAAAATGCTCAAGCTTCCCGAATTCAGAGATGCTACTGCTTCTCTTGACTTCCATGCAACAGGCAGAATGATTACACCTATCGGTGCAAATCTCATCAAGTCAGGCTCAGTTTCCGAGGGCACACTTATCGGTCTCGACAAAAACTGTGCTCTTGAAATGGTAACTGCAGGCGAAGTTCTTACAGAATATG
Organism: Clostridia bacterium; assembly: GCA_017936645.1. Lineage (GTDB taxonomy): Bacteria > Bacillota > Clostridia > Oscillospirales > Acutalibacteraceae > CAG-488. Next base: position 2,420 of record JAGBFD010000093.1, on the reverse strand, counting down.
ACAAGCTTATCGACAGACAGCTTGAGCGTGCCGCAATCACATCAATTGCAGGCTTCTCAAAAATCTTCACAGACGCATCAAAGGCTCTCGAGGTTTAAAAATGACTACACCGTGGAATGTTCTCTCAAGATTCAGGCAGCTGCTTGAAATTTCTGACGAAGAGGCAGAAAAATTTCTGCCTCTGTGCATAGTAAACCTTCACAGAATCAAGTCGCAGCTCAGAGATGACGTAAACGAGGATGATGTGAGAATTACAGGGGCTGCAGCTGCTCTTACATATTACGATTACACCGTAAGGCTTGCATCAACAAGTGAGGATTTTACAAGCTTCTGTGCCGGTGACATCACTGTCAGCAAAACCACATCCTCCCTGACGGAAAACGCTGAGAAAATCAAAAGAGATGCTCTTCTTGAGCTCACTCCCCTCATGCGTGACACAAGCTTTATTTTTCTTAACGTTTAAAGGAGGAAAAAGATGAATTTAGACAGACTTTTTTCTCTCTACGGCAGAGAGGCTCAATTGCATAATGAAGACGGCTGGAACAGTGAAGTTTACCACTGCTTTATTCAGCCGCTCAGATACAAGAACAAAATGTACCTTGACGGTATCAACACTCCCATCGGCTACAACAGTCAGGGACACTATCTGTACATAGGCCCTGCCAAGCATGACCTTTCAGGCATCACTGACTCCAGTACCTGGATTTCATCAGATGGTGTAAAATTCAAGGTTGACAGAAGCGAAAAAGTATATTTCGGGAATAACGTCCTCTATATCTGGGCTATTATAAAAACAATTGTTGAGGTGTAAAATATGAGCAGTACAATTACAACCATGCCTGAGTCGATCGTAAATTGGCTCAGAGGCATTTCAGACCTCAGACATATTACCTTTATGACTGAATACCCTCCTCAGGCAAAGGCTGTCCCGCTGAAAAACTCAATTGTGTCAGTGGGACTTGCTGAAGTCAGAATCACTGACCTTTTCCATGAAAATGAGGATGGTGAGCTTATACGTGATGAATACTGCAGACAGGCTGATATACATGTAGTTCTCGGCATCCATGTCCCCGATTCTTTAGGCGGCGGAACATGTCACGATGTTTTTTCAACTATTGTTAACTATCTCACTTTCTCCACTGACCTGAATATTATTTCCTCCACTTGCGGTCATGTTACATCTGACAGAAACACGGAAAGTCTTGTTATGGATGCTGATATCCATATCGGTGCAGAATTCTGTCCCGCAGACGAAACAGGTCTCGCCTTCAACTCCTTTGCAAGCAAAACCTTTTTCTGCAAGAGCCACATGGAAGATACCGTTCTTCATCTTAACGAAGGTGAAAGAGAGAAATGGGATAACCCCTGCTATGTAGGTGCATACAGCGGAAGCGGATCAAGCTCAAGAACAATAAACCTTGACTTTACTCCCAGATTTGTCTTTGCTTATGCCTTGGGTGGCGGTGCAATAGCAATTGACTTTGATGAAAAAGAAGGAAAAATGTACTTCGGTTACGCAACTGAGGGCAACAACTCAAGCGCAATTGAATGCACAACAAAAGGCTTCCGGGTACATAACGGAAAAAGCTACACTGTGGGCAACACATACCCGCTTCTCAACGAAGTGGGATACAACTACGTTTTCTATGCTGTGAAATAATCACTGAAGTCAAAACCTCCAGCTGAGCTGGAGGCTTGATTAGCCCTTCAAGGGCATTATTCGGACTTAACCCCTTAAGGGGCGCTGAAAGATTTGCCGACCGCATTCTTTTTTCAGCTACCCCTCAAGGGGTTTTTCTTATGCTTTCTTGTTCTCGCTACCCGTGAACGGGTCTACATATTCTTTCAGACTCATCTGGTCTGCTATTTGATCTTCTGTAAGCTGATTTCTTATGTATTCTGCTACTTGCTTTTTGTTTCTTCCTACTGTGTCTACAAAATAACCTCTTGCCCAGAAATGTCTATTTCCATATTTGTATTTTAGGTTTGCGTGTCTGTCAAATATCATCAGGCTACTTTTACCTTTTAGGTATCCCATTATCTGCGACACACTGTACTTTGGTGGTATGCTTATCAACATATGGATATGGTCTGGACACAGTTCTGCCTCTATTATTTCTACTTCTTTTTGTTGGCATAACTGTCTTAATATCTTTCCTATATCCACCTTTATCTCTCTGTATATCGCTAATCTTCTGTACTTCGGTGCAAATGCAATACTATTCTCAATCACACAGGGATATATTTCTTTGCTAAAGGCAAGTTGATGCTACATTTACAGTACGATTTCGAAAATAGTGACGATTGCGATACAGCAGGAAAAACATTGCGATACTACAGAATACATAAGGGATACACAACCCGTGAACTTGCCAATTTGGTCGGTGTTGTCCCTGCGACTATCACTCTTTATGAAAATG
>JAGBFD010000012.1 GCA_017936645.1 Clostridia bacterium | reverse complement strand
TTTCGTCGGACAATTTCAAAGCCTCTGCCTTGAATTCTTTGCTGTAATTCATTTTTCCCAAACCTTTCTGATTTTTTTCTTTTCTTTATTCTACCAGAATTTTGGGTCTTTGTCGACTGCATTTAAAGTATAACAGATCAATTGGCTTAGAGCTTGCATACAGCCAGATAAATTGCAAGGAAGATGAAAGCGTCATGCCGTTCTGGTTCATATACTTTGATTTAACACCGAACTGTGAAACATTCGGTATGGTCAATGCAATCACCGGAGATGTAACGTTTGTAAAGAACTGATTATCAATAAAAATTTATGAGGAGGATTCAAAATGAAAGCACTCAGAAGCAAAAGAACAAGGCTGATAATAGCCTGCATTACGGTTGTGGTTCTTATTGCGGTAATCCTGTTTTTGGTTTTTGGCAGAGAAAGCGATAAGACCGATGACACAAAGGAATATAATGAAATAGGGCTTGAAATAAAGCCTGTAGCAGATGCCGTTTCTGAAGCTAAAAACGTTATTGGTAATACATATCAGAATCTTACGCTCCCCGATGACTTTGAAATCATCTGCGGTGATACTCTTTACAATATGACTGAGTACAGAATGCCTGAAGATAATAATGTCAACGCAAAGGAGCGTTGCATGGATTTGGTTAGGGCATTTGTAGAAGATTCGTATGACGAATCCCTTCTTGATGAAGAATTTAATCGCCCTGATGGTACTATATATAGCGTTTATTACGGAAAAGATGTTTTCTTGGATGGCATCGATTTTGAGACTATAACGGAAGAAGAACTGCTGGAACTGGAAAAGAAACATAAAGAAGATGAACACTACAGTATCTATGCTCAAAGTGATGGCTATATCAATGTACTGTATTCATGGAATACAGCAGAGAGTTGGGCGGATATTGCTTTTTTAAAGCCTGACGTCTATATAATAGGCAAGGATAACATCGACGGTGTGTCATACAATATTTCGGGAACTCAGTATTCATTAAGTGATGCAGTCGAATTTGCTACAGAGAAGATAACCTCTGATTATATGAAGTTTTTCCCCGGCTGTGACGGGGTAGTCCCTTATGCCGTATATGTTTTCACCAATGAAAAGGGTGAAAGTATTTACGAAATGTCATTTGAATGGCTTTTCCAAGGAACACCTGCAATGAATGACGGCTATCTGAATAACCTTGATGCTGATGCTATGTATCTTTATCCCTGTACAGTTGAGATTATTGAACCTGACAAAATAGCACAGATTGATATGTTTGCACCTTTTCCGACAGAAAAACAGGAAGTAGAAAAGATAATAACCCTTGAAGCCGCTCTTTCACATCTCGAAGCGAAACTCGCACCTGAGAGCAACTACGAAATAACCGATATTGGTCTCAAATATTGCCGTTATCACGAAGGTCAAGGAGACCCTGAGCATGAAGTGCGACCTTACTGGTGCTTTACAGTAGGTACAGGTGGCACAAAGTTTGGCACATATTCTCCGAGAAAGATTATCTATGTAGATGCTCAGAGTGGTGCAATATACTGTTATAACTCTATGAAGGGTGAGTTTGAATTCAAAAAAGAATAAGGATGATGAGAAATGAAATTTATCCACACACTGCGGCAGGATATACACAAGACACTGTTTAATTACAGCTTCATTGTGTGTATCATAATAACAGCGGCGCTGTGTTTTACGGCATCTGTATACACAGACATGAACACGGGCAGGACTTATATGGTTCTGGACGCTATCCGTGAGCTTGATGATGCTGACTACTTGAAAAACAATTCGTTCGGATTTATAAACGTATTCGGGTGCGCTATGGGCGGATATCTTGCAATGTTTCTGCCTATTCTTGCGGCATTCCCTTTTATTCCGAACTTCTGCTCGGAACGAAACTCAGGTCTTATAAGGCTTACGATATTCCGCACGGGAAAGTACCGCTATTACTTTTCGAAATTTATTTCTGCACTCGTCGGCGGCGGACTTGCGGTAATGCTGGGCTACCTCATCTTCGGACTTATTACCGTCTGCATTTTCCCGATGCCCTCGGAGTTTCCCGTTGACCCGTTTATGATAGAGACAGGCTTTGAGCCGATGGACAACTCGGATGTTCTGAGAAACTGTATAAACGGTCTGCTTGGCTCGTTTATATACGGCGCTGTATCTACTGTTCCTGCGTTCTTCTTTGCGTCGTTTATCAAAAACAGATACATAATCACCTGTCTGCCGTTTATGCTGACATACCTATTTTCGACAGCTCTAACAAAACACGGACAAAATCTTCTGGCTTCAGATGCGCCCGATAGTTGGGACAAGGCTGTTAAGGCGTTCTCGCTCACTCCGTCGTCACTTGTCGGAATTATAGGCTCGGAGAACCGAAATCTCCAGATCATCTTTTACGGCGGGTTTACCCTTGTTTCGCTTATAGCTTACATAGTGATTATGAATACGAGAACAGACAAGGGGGAATAGCTGATGGATATTCGCACAATATTAAGCACGGCACGCACGGAATACATAAAGTGGATAACAAATCCGAGAATGATTATCATGGGTGTTATGCTTATTTTTATATATGATTTCGCAATTGCCCCGCTTCTTGAAAACGCTCAGGATATGAACTCCCCTCTCAACATTCTAGAGCCGTTTATCGCTGTTGCAAATTCGCAGCTTTTAATACTTATCATTCCTGCTGTGTACCTTACACTTATTTCTGACTTCCCGAGGACTGACGGAAACACGCTTTTCTTTCTTTTAAGGACGGGCAAGCTCAACTGGCTGTTAGGTCAGGTTCTGTTTGTAATAATGACCATATTCACCTTTGTCGGAGTTGTATTTGCAGGAACGGTTCTGCCGATGCTCTCTCAGGGCTTCTGGGCTGACAAGTGGAGCCTGACGGTTACTGAATTCAGCACGGTTTTCCCTGAAAAGGCGATGACTTTCGGAAATCAGCTCATCACAGAAAAGCTGTACAACCAGCTTCCCCCTTTTGATGCGGCAGTTCAAAGCTATCTTCTTATGATGTGCTATCTTCTGATTCTTGCACTTTTAATGCTTATGTTCAACTGTCTTAAAATCAAGATTATGGGACTTCTCTCGTCTGGTGCGGTAATCGCATTCGGCGGTGCACTGAGCGTTGTAAACGTCAAGGCAATGTGGATATTCCCGATGGCGCACACTATCATATATCTTCACTACACAAGATTTTTCAGAGAACCGGTATTTGCGATGTGGAAGTCAGCTGTTTATTTCATTGCGGTGTCGCTTGTGCTTATAATAGTGAGCATAATATCGCTTGAACAGACAAACTTTGACAGCGTACAGGATATTGACTAAGGAGATAAGAATATGGCAGATATTATTGAAATTAAGGGTGTATGCCTTACGCTTAAGAAAAACGAGATACTAAAGGATGTAACCGTAAGCTTTGAGGAAGGAAAAATCCACGGTCTTATCGGACGAAACGGAAGCGGCAAGACCATGCTTATGAAATGCATATGTGGATTTATACATACAACAGATGGAAGCATTACTGTTGCAGGAAACGAAATCGGCAAGGACTGCGACTTTCCTGAAAACATCGGTATCATCATAGAAACACCCGGCTTTATTCCGCACTACAGCGGCATAAGAAACTTAAAGCTACTTGCAGGGCTAAACAAAAAGATAGGCACAGACAAGGTAAAAGACGCTATGCAGATGGTAGGACTCGACCCTACGCTCAAAAGGAGCGTAAAGCATTACTCACTCGGTATGCGGCAGAGGCTTGGCTTAGCGCAGGCGATTATGGAAGACCCCGAGCTTTTGATACTCGACGAGCCATTTAACGGGCTTGACAAGGAAGGAGTTGCGGATATGCGAAAGTACCTTCTTAAGCTCAAGGATATGGGAAAGACGATTCTGATTGCTTCTCACTCTGCTGAGGACATTGACATTCTCTGCGACACGGTTTGCGAAATGGACAAGGGCAGGCTGACAGTTATAAGAGAGTCAAAAAACGAAATACAATAACAAAACACAAAGCCGAAGCTGTTCAGTCAGCCTCGGCTTTTTCACATATGCTGTTTACTCTGAGATAAGTTCTCTTACCTCGATTTTCTTAATCTTTCTGGCTGCGATATATGCAAAGACAAAGAAGCTCAGCCAGATTGCTGCTGCAGGAATAATGAAGGTTGTAAAGCTGATTGAAGCATCTATTCTTGTAAGGCCTAAAATTCTGAGCAGTGCTTCAAGAAGCGGCATTGTCAGGAACATAGATGCTACTGCACCAATCAAAGAGCCGATTACGGCAATTATCATAAAGCGAAGTGCAAACTGTACACGCAGTCCCCCTGCGGTAAAGCCGAGCGACTTGAGTATGCCGATATCCGTTCTTTCCTTTACGAA
>JAGBFD010000092.1 GCA_017936645.1 Clostridia bacterium | reverse complement strand
TGAACCGCCCTTAGCACCGCCGATAGGAAGGCTTGTAAGGCTGTTTTTAAATGTCTGCTCAAAAGCAAGGAACTTAATAATACCGCTGTAAACAGAAGGATGGAAGCGAAGACCGCCCTTGTAAGGACCGATTGCGCTGTTGAACTGAATACGGTAACCGGTGTTTACCTGCACCTTACCGGCATCATCTACCCATGAAACACGGAAAATAACTTGTCTTTCAGGCTCAACCATTCTTTCAAGCAAGCCTGCTGCCTCATACTCCGGATGTCTGTCCATGACAGGTGTGAGGCTTCTGAGTACCTCAGTTACAGTCTGAACAAATTCAGGCTCGTGAGGATGCTTTTTTGCTACGTCAGCAATAACTCTTTCTACATAATTCATATAAGGTCATCTCCTTAAAATAAGTGAAACATAAAGAGACTGAAACAGTCCGTTCTAATAGTGTTTGTAAAACTTCTCAAAACACACTTAAATGTGTATTCTCAAAAACTGAAAGAAATGCACGAACCAATCCTTTAAGTTGCACTATAAAATACCGTCATATTATACTACCATATTTTCTGAATTTCAACAGTATTTTTGAAAAAATCACAAAAAAACAGGGCGACTTTTAGTCACCCTGCATAAATTGTCTAATTAATACATAAACATAAACGCAACTGAAACACCAAGAGCCAATACGAAGAAACCGATTGCAATGAACTTTGTGATCTTTGCGAGCTTCTGCTCAATTGTCTTACCCTTAGCCTTACCAAAGAAAGTATCGGCACCGCCTGAGATTGCGCCTGAAAGACCTGCTGAACGGCTCTCCTGAAGAAGAACTGATACAATAAGAACAAGAGCAAGTATAATAAGCACAGCGCCAAAAACGTACTGAATAGCCTGCATAACTAAACCTCCATTAGTATTTTTACCAAGACATTCTATCACACATTATTTGAAAATGCAATAGAAAAATTAGATCAATTATAAAATAAGTTATATTTTTCCTGTAATTATTGCTAAAAAGCAGGTTAATATAATCTTAGCGGAAGAAAACGAAAGGTTGCGTTTGCTCGTTTTTCCGCTGCCACCGACGTAAGGAAGCCCAAGTCGGTGGCTTTTTTAATTAAATCAACGACATCTGTTCGCCCGTATCCTCTGCACTCAGAAGTGCTCCTGCTGCAGGAAGATTTTTAGTCTTGTATCGATATGGCTTTGCAAACTCACCTTTTTTGTAGTCTCTTACCTTTTTAAGAATGTGACCCTTTTTCATCGTCATTACAGATACGCCCTGTGTATCCTTAGTGGTCTTCGGTGAAATCGCTCCCGTATTTATAAGCAGCAGTCTGCCTGAAGTGGACTCAAGCACAAGATCGCAGTCTTCCGTAATGTGTCTTATGGCACCGATCGGGAACTTATCACAGTAAGCCTTGATGAGTTTTTTGCGGTTAGTCTTTGTTGCATATGCCGTCAGATCAACCTTAGCAACCTTACCGTTTTCAAAGAAGAACATTACATAACCCTTATAGTCAAGAGTTGCAACCATATAAATCGCAGTTTCGCCCTCATCCATTCCGAGCTTAGATGCTACGAAATCGCCAAGTACGCTTGCTTTGCCGAGATCAAATTCTGATGCTTTTGATTTATACACCTGACACTTGTCAGTAAAGAAAAGAAGCTCAGTATTATTTGTAGCTTCAAGTTCAAGAAGCATCTCGTCCCCTTCTTTGAGCTTCTGCTCTCCGCTTGTACGAAGAGCCTGCGGTGTGATTTTTTTGAAATAGCCTTCCTTTGTAAAGAAAAGGTTTACAGGGAAATCCGGCTCTTCCTCTTCCTTTTCTTCAAAAGCTACGTCGATAGCAAAGATTATTTCAGTCTTTCTCGGCTGACCGTATTTATTTGCGATTTCGTTAAGCTCATTGACAATAATCTTCTTCACCCTCGACTTGTGTGCAAGGATATCTTCCATTTCTTCAATTTCTTTACGAAGCTTTTCGATATCCTGAGTTCTTTTGAGAATATACTCACGGTTAAGGTGACGGAGCTTGATCTCTGCGACGTAATTAGCCTGAATTTCATCTATACCAAAACCAATCATAAGGTTTGGTACAACTTCACTCTCCTCTTCAGTCTGACGGATAATCTTAATAGCTTTGTCGATATCAAGAAGTATCTTCTGCAAACCTTCAAGTAAATGAAGCTTTTCTTTTGCTTTTGTAAGCTCAAAGAAAACTCTGCGACGTACACCTTCCGTACGGAAAGCGATCCACTCAAGAAGGATATCACGCACACCGAGCACCTTGGGTACACCCGCTATAAGAAGATTGAAGTTACAAGAGAATGTATCTTCAAGCGGTGTGACCCTGTAAAGCTTCTGCATAAGTTTATCAGGATCAGTACCTTTTTTCAGATCGATTGTGATTTTAAGACCCGATTTATCCGTTTCGTCACGGATATCACTGATTTCACGAACTGAACCTGACTTATATTTTTCGATAATTTTGTCGATGATAGCTTCAGCAGTTGTCGTCGGCGGAATTTCTGTTATTTCAATGCATCTGTTATCCTTATCGTAGCGATATCTTGCTCTTACTTTAAATCCTCCTCGGCCCGTACGGTAAATTGCATCCATTGCATCACGGTCATAAACAAGCTGACCACCGCCTATAAAATCAGGAGCTTTGAGAGTTTCCGTTATATCTGCATTGTCGTCCTTGATAAGAGCAACTGTCGTTTCGCATATTTCCTGGAGGTTGAAAGAACAGATTGAGCTTGCCATACCGACAGCGATACCAGTAGTCGGGTTAGTAAGCACCGTCGGGAACTTAACGGGTAAGAGGGACGGCTCTTTCATTGTATTATCATAGTTATCGACGAAGTCAACAGTATCCTTGTCGATTTCCGCAAAAAGTTCTGCACAGATAGGTGCAAGTTTTGCTTCTGTGTATCTCGGAGCTGCCCACTGCATATCTCTTGAATACGCTTTACCGAAGTTACCCTTTGAGTCAACAAACGGATGAAGCAGAGCTTCATAACCTCTTGAAAGACGTACCATCGTATCGTAGATAGCAGCATCACCGTGAGGGTTGAGCTTCATCGTCTGGCCTACGATATTGGCAGACTTTGTGCGTGCACCTGTAAGAAGCCCCATTTTATACATTGTATAAAGAAGTTTTCTGTGAGAAGGCTTGAAGCCGTCAATTTCGGGAATCGCACGTGACAGAATAACGCTCATTGCGTAAGGCATATAGTTTGTTTCAAGAGTTTCGGTAATATTCTGTCTGAGGACTGTACCGGCACCAAGTATGTGGGTATTCGGATTCATTTCTTCTTCAGTTTTTGCAATCTCTTTTTTCTTTCTTGCCATACTGTCACCTCCCTTAGCTTAAGTCAAGCATATCGATGTACATATAACCGTTATCGGCAATATGATCTTTTCTGCCTGCAAGATTATCTCCGAGAAGCATATCGAAAATCTGAGCAGTACGCTCTGCATCTTCAGGAAGAATTTCTACAAGTCGTCTTGTCTTCGGATTCATGGTAGTAAGCCACATCATCTCAGCTTCGTTTTCACCGAGACCCTTAGAACGCTGAACGGTATACTTTGCATTTCCGATCTCTTCAATAGCCGCTGTCTTTTCCTGCTCGGTATATGCAAACCACACCTGATCCTTTGTATTGATTTCATAAAGCGGAGTTTCCGCAATAAACACCTTACCCTCCTCTATAAGAGTAGGCATAAGACGGTAAATCATCGTAAGAATGAGAGTACGGATCTGGAAGCCGTCGACGTCAGCATCGGTACAGATAATAACCTTATTGTATCGAAGCAGGTCAAGATTGAATTCGGCAAGTCCCTTCATATGCTTTGACTTGACTTCAACACCGCAACCGAGTACTTTTACGAGGTCGGTAATGATTTCACTTTTAAAAATCTTATCATATTCGCACTTGAGACAGTTGAGGATTTTACCGCGTACAGGCATAAGAGCCTGAAACTCAGAGTCACGGGCCTGCTTACAGGCACCAAGAGCAGAATCGCCCTCTACGATGAAGAGCTCTCTGTCCTCTGCATTTTTAGCACGGCAGTCAACAAACTTCTGCACTCTGTTTGCAAGGTCGTTTGAAGTAGTAAGTGTCTTTTTAATAGTCTGTCTTGTAACCTCAGCCTTTACACGGCTGCGCATATTGATAAGAACCTGATTTGCGATTTTCTCTGCCTCGGTTCTGTTTTCAATAAAATAGATTTCAAGCTGACGTTTAAAAAACTCCGTCATCGCTTCCTGTATAAATTTATTGGTAATCGCTTTTTTAGTCTGATTTTCGTATGAAGTTTCCGTTGAGAAGGATGAAACGACAAGCACCAGGCAGTCCTCAATATCCTCAAACTTAATCTTCGGGTCAGACTTTGTATACTTACCGTTTGTCTTAAGGTAAGCATCAATCTGGTACGTAAAGGCATTACGTACCGCTTTTTCAGGTGCACCACCGTGCTCAAGCCAGCTTGAATTGTGGTAATACTCTTTTTTCTGCGACTTGTTTGAGAAGCAGAGAGCCGAAGTGATAAGCACCTTATAATCCTTATGATCTTCACGGTCTCGACCGATACGCTCAGTCTGCCAGGACTGAACTGAAGTGAGTGCAGCATCCTCTGCTATCTCCGACACGTAGTCAGTAATACCGTTTTCGTAGTAGTATTCAAAAGTTTCAAACTGAGTTTTGTTAAGCTGATTTTTAAGAATAAACTTAATGCCTGAGTTTACGATTGCCTGACGTTTGATTATATCCTGATAGTATTCAAGAGGAACAGCAATATCCGTAAAAACTTTGAGATCAGGTCGCCATTTGATACGTGAACCTGTGTCACGCTTCGAGTAAGGCTCTTTTTCCATCTGACCTACAAGCTTACCCTTTTTAAAATTAAGCTTATAGCAGAAACCGTCACGGTGAATTTCAGCCTCCATATACTCTGAAGCGAACTGAGTCGCACAAAGACCGAGGCCGTTAAGACCGAGCGAATAGCCGTAGCTGTTGTCCCCGCCTTTAGAGTACTTACCGCCTGCATAGAGTGTGCAGAAAACGAGCTCCCAGTTAAATTTCTTTTCTTTTGTATTATAGTCAACAGGAATACCCCGGCCAAAATCCTGAATTTCGACAGAATGGTCAAGGTAACGTGTAACAACTATTTTATCTCCAAAGCCTTCACGGGCTTCATCTATGGAGTTTGACAAAATCTCAAAAACGGAATGCTGACACCCTTCGATATCGTCAGAGCCGAAAATAACCGCAGGACGTTTACGTACCTGGTCAGGCCCTTTGAGGGAAACTATGTCATCATTGCCGTAGCTTGCTTTTTTTGCCATAACTACACTCCTTTATTTCTTCATTAAAATATTACCCAACTGAAAATTAAGTTGGCTACAGAAAATACCATTTTATATTTTACACTATATCTTGTGGTTTAGTCAAGTTTTTTGTAGAATTTGAAGTGGTCACAGTCCCATTTGCAGGTCTGTATGAAAATGTGCTTACGCTAATTAATTACATACAAACAAATCCGCTTCTTAATTATATCTGAAATTCCAAATCAATTTTTCTTATTTGCAAAATTATAAAACAGGTGTATAATGGAACTTAAGGGGGATGAGCGTATGAATACAGATAAGATTGTCAGAAGTTCTTTGCTCGGTCTGTCAAAAACCATAATTTTTTCAATGCCTGAAAAAAACTTCACGACAAGTGAAAAAGCAAACAAATACATGCTTAAAGGCGATAATAAATTTTCGACTCAGAAGGGCGAACACTTTACCTGCGGTTTTGGCAAGGCTGTGCTGACTCCTGATGATGTGAAAACAAGAAAATACTATATTGCAGGTTACGATTCAAACAATCCTGCTCAGGGTGTACTCGACGATATGTATGCCCGTGCAGTTTATATTGATGATAATACAGGACGTGGCGGAGTGATTATGTGCTCGGTTGATGCTGTCGGAATCAGCCGTAAAGACATAAACAGAATCAGAAAGCTTGTCATAGAGAGTAAAAAAATCCCGTCACTCAAATCGATCAACATATGTGCAACTCATTCGCACTCAGCGATAGATACACAGGGACTGTGGGGTGAAAAGCTTTTCAAATGCGGCAGAGATGAGGAGTTTATGAAACATCTTCGCAAGCTCACGGCAAAGGCTATTATAGAGGCTTATGAAAACAGAGCAGACGGCAAGATGTTTTATTCTGTAAAGAAGACCGAGGATCTGCAGTTTGACTGCCGTACACCAGATACTTTCGATTCAAATTTCACAAAAATCCGATTTGAGTCTTTTGACGGCACGAAGAATATACATATTATCAACTTCGCATCTCACGCAGAGCTGCTTGGCAGCTGCACTAAGAATATCAGTGCTGATTTCCCTGCATATATGATTAAGGAAATCGAAAGAAATAACGATAATTGTGACGCACTTTTTATCAACGGTGCTATAGGCGGAATGATTTCAGCAAAAGAAATCAAAAAGGTTTACCGTGAGACAATCGACTGCGAAGCGTACACGAAGGAGTTCGGCAAAACCCTTGGTGAACTGTCAAACTCACTCACGGATGAAACTGAGATCGCTCCTCTTATAAACGTTAAATCGTCACCTGTCAGTATATCAGCTGCAAACTATGTGCTTATTCTTGCAAGGCTGTTGGGTGTGCTGAATAATGATATTTCGAGAGACAGAAAAAAAGGTGTCGCATCTATTTATTCTGAAGTCGGATATCTTGAACTCGGTGAAAAAGAGATAGGAATGTTTCTTATCCCAGGAGAGCTTTTCCCTGAGCTCTTCAACGGTGAATTTCTGAGTGATAAAGAGTCAGGAAACGAAACGAAGGCAAGATATAATATTCTGAGTGAACAGGGAAATGCGAAGCATAAGTTTGTCGTAGGACTTTGTAATGATGAGTTGGGATACATAATCCCTGACAATGACTTCTTCCTTGATTCAAAAATGCCGTATATTGAAAAGGGCAAGGACAGATTTGACCGTGACCATTATGAGGAAACAAACTCGACCGGTCCCGAAACAGCAAGAACCTTACTTGAAGCGATAGAGAAAATTATTAAATCAACAGAATGAAATTAACCCACCGCTTTGTGTGTATGAAGTGAACCCCAAAGTTTAGACAAAAATAAATATTAAATTGCATGCGAATGAGTTCGGTATTGAACCGGGCTCATTCCTTTTAGTTTTAAGGAAATACGTTCACAGTTGTAGTAATGA
>JAGBFD010000091.1 GCA_017936645.1 Clostridia bacterium | reverse complement strand
TGCTGTGTGATACCGCCAGCCTCAGTAGTAGTAACAGATGTATTTCTGATAGCATCAAGAAGTGATGTCTTACCGTGGTCAACGTGACCCATTACGCAGACAACGGGATCACGGAGAACAAGATCTTCATCTGTATCCTCACTATCATCGATGATTCTGTCTTCAATTGTAACTACAACTTCTCTTTCAACCTTTGCACCAAGCTCTGTTGCAACGATTTCAGCTGTATCGTAGTCAATGACTTCATTTACGCTTGCCATCTGACCGAGCATAAAGAGCTTTTTGATAACTTCTGCCGCTGTCATATGGAGAAGCTCTGCAAGACCGCCGACTGTAATCTCATCGGGCACCTGAATTTTGAGCTGAGGTTTCTTAGCTCTTTCAGCTGCTATTCTCTTGAGTCTTTCCGCTTCTGTCTCTCTTCTTGAAGAACGCATACCCTGCTTACGGTACTGCTGTGACTTCTGCTTGAGCTTCTGCTTGTTTACTGTCTTATCATTCTGCACTCCGCGGTTAGCCGGAGCAATATTCTCATAACGTTCGTTGTACTTTTCAAGGTCAACGTTATTTGCTCTGGTGTCAACTGTTCTTGCTTCACCCTTTGTTCTGCTCTGAGGCTTCGCATTGGGATCCTTTTCCTTTTTCTTGGGAGTATTCTGAGGCTGCTGTACCTTCTCAGGAGCCTTCTCCTGTTTTGCGTTTTCAGGCTTCTTATCCTTAGCCTTACCCTTTTCTGCAGGAGCATCAGTTGATTTCTTCTCAGCTTTCTCCTCTTTTGCGGGTTCTGCAGCTTTTTCTTCCTTTTTCGGCTCATTTGCAGTAGCAAAATAAGCATCAAAGTTTTCAACGCTGTTTTCTTTTGTATAAACTTCGAAAATCACGTCAAGCTCTGTTTCCTCAAGAGCTGTCATAGATTTCTTCTGACCGTCAAAGTGTTTGTTCAGAATTTCGAGAACACTTTTGCTCGGCACATCAAAATCCTTAGCGACTTCATGGACTCGGTATTTATTTATCATAAACCTCGCTCCTTTCCGGATTCATTATCGTTAAATTTGTTTATTAGTGTTTTGGCAAAGCCCTCATCGTCTACGGTAAACACCGCAGCTTTGAAGCTTACGGCATTTTTGATATCAAGCATCGTATAGCTGACATCGACGATACGGACTTCCGCTTTTTCTGCAAGTGCAGTAATTTCTTCATTGAGTCTTTCAGAAGCATCTGAGCAGATTACGCAAAGGCTTGCATTCCCTGCGTTAAGCGAAGCTTTACAGGCATCGTGGCCAAGACTTAACTTACCCGCCTTTCTGCAAAGACCCAGGAGGCTGAGTGCTGAATCATTCATGATTTTTCAGCTCCTCTTCCATTTTATCGTAAACCTCATCTGGAATCTGCATCTGGAATGATTTCTCAATACGCTTTGACTTTCTCGCTATTCTGAGACATTTCTCATCAGGGCAGATATAGGCTCCTCTGCCGTTTACACGTCCCGTAAGGTCAATGAGCACCTTATCATCTGGAGTTTTAACGACACGGACGAGCTCTTTTTTCGGTTTCATTTCACCGCAGCCCGTACATTTACGGAGAGGTATTTTTTTCTTCTGCATATCTCTACCTCCTTATTAAAGGATAATAGATGTTTCAATTTTTCCGCTTTCGGGTTTGATGTCGATTTTCCAGCCTGTAAGCTTTGCGGCAAGACGAGCATTCTGACCCTTGTTACCGATTGCAAGAGAAAGCTGGAGGTCAGGCACGATTACACGACAAGCTTTTTCACCGTTCTCGTCAACTGTTACTGAAACTACATCTGCCGGAGCAAGAGCTGCTGCAACAAACTCTGCAGGATTTTCGCTGTACTTGACGATATCGATCTTCTCACCGTAGAGCATATCTACAATCTTACCTACACGGGCACCGCGAGGACCGATACAAGCACCTACTGCATCAACGTTTTCATCTGCACTATAAACAGCAATCTTGGTTCTTGAACCTGCTTCACGGGAAACTGACTTGATCTCAACAGTACCGTCATAGATTTCAGGCACTTCTGACTCAAAGAGTCTCTTGACAAGTCCGGGATGTGTTCTTGAAATCGTAGCTCTCGGACCGCGTCTGCTCATTTCCTTACCGTCAGATACACTTGCGATATAAACCTTGATAAGTGCACCCGGAACAAGTGTCTCACCCGGAATCTGTTCACTCTTGAAGAGTGTCTCCTGAGCCTTGCCGATTTCAACTACTGCATCACCTGTTTCAGGATCGACACGAGAAACCTTTGCTGTCACAATCTCCTGATTGTGACTCTGGAATTCCTCACGGAGCTTTCCGTGTTCAGCCTCTCTGATACCCTGACGGATAACGTGCTTACCCTTATCCGCTGCGATACGGCTTACTTCCTTAGTTTCAAGCTCGATTTCAATGATATCGCCTACAAGTGCTGTAGACTTGTATTTCTGTGCCTGTTCGAGTGTCATATCCTCATCAGGATCAACTATCTCAGAAACAACATTCTTTCTTACGAAAACACGCATTGTCTCATCTTCAGGATTAAGCTCACAGAAAACAATGTCCTTATTGTTATAATCACGCTTAACTGCTGTCACGAGAGCTCTCTGGATACCCTCGCAAAGTGTTTCCATCGGGATTCCTTTTTCTTTTTCAAGCATCTTAAGTGCCATGAAAAGTTCCTTATTTACCATTATTCTACTCCTCCGAAATCATCAAGTTTTACATTAGACGTTTCTTTTTTATTAATCATAAGCTTTGTGCCTTCTTCAAGCATAAGCTCAAGGTTTCCGTTATCATAACTTTCAAGAGTACCCTTGAACTCTCTCTGTCCGTCAACGGGACGGATAAGCTTGACCATTATCTTTTTTCCGATGCTCTTTTCAAAATGTGCATCACGTTTGAGGTCACGCTCAAGTCCGGGTGAACAGACTTCGAGACAGTAGCTCTGCTCGATCGGATCAGCCTCATCAAGCGGCTTATCAATCGCATGGCTCATATCAACACAGTCATTGATTGAGATACCGTCTTCTTTGTCGATAAAGATACGAAGATACCAGTTTGCACCTTCCTTTTCAAAACGGACATCCCAGAGCTCATAGCCAAGACTATTTGCGATCGGTTCAGCGATTTCCCACACGGCACTGACCGTATTACCGCCCTTTCCTTTTGAAGCCATAATCTACCTCCTTAACAACACAAAAGAGCGGGTTGCCCCACTCCTTTGTCAATACATTCTAAAGTTTACTT
>JAGBFD010000011.1 GCA_017936645.1 Clostridia bacterium | reverse complement strand
GCGGAGTGTGCTTTCATTCAGATTCCAAAGGAATGTGGCATCGCTGAAAGCCATAAGTCCGTCAAAGGGGGTAGCAATTTCTTCGCCGTTTTCCCAAAGCTCGTCACATGATATATCAATATCATCATTCCAGATGATACCATAACCTCCTTGGTCAACTGCTACGGAACTAAATAATTCGGGTGAATCTTTAAGAGGTAAAAAGAAACTGTACTTTTCAAAAAGCGATGCAACATCATAAATCTTTGTCACGCCCTCGCAGAACTGCACGCTGAGCTTATAATCAGGCAGAGCGTTTACATTTTTAACCTTATGAAACATATAAAAACCTCCTTACTCAAGAGGAGAAAGAGTGATAAACTCCTGTGTTTCCCAAATCTTTAAAAGTGATTCTTTATGAATTGAGTTCCATTCAAGAACCATTTCAAGTGCTTTCTTGGGAAGTTCTCCCTCTAAAACAGTGCCGTCGTTAATACAAATTGCAGCCATATGGTCACCATAAATTGCGTGGAAATGCGGTGGATTGTGTTCTGACTGCTGAAAATACATACGGATTACAATTCCGTAAAATCTTGATAATACAGGCATCGGATAATCTCTCCTTTCACTTACAATATATCACGGTATCGTGATAATGTCAATAGTATTATGATATCCGTTAAGATAAATATACTATAACATAGGCAGTCCTGAGTTATATATATAAGCTACGTTTCAAATTTGATGCGAAAGCGTCACGGATTTTTACTCAAAAACGAGCAAACGGGAGAAAAAACTTAAAAATTAAAGAAAAAACGAGGAAATATATATTATTTTTAAAATTTTGGGTTGTAGAAAAATGGTTTTGACCTTTTCTGACCTTTGACGGAAGGTCAGAAAAGGTCTATAATTTATCACAGAAAGGTCAAAGAAAGTCAAAGTCAAAAATGAAAGGGGGTTGATGATATGAGTATGAGTAACATCATCGCACAGATGATACTTGATATGATGCAGGAAGCAGGCGAAACGGAAATACAGCGAAACGAGCTTGCACAGACACTCGGCTGTGTTCCAAGTCAGATTAATTACGTCATATCGTCACGTTTTACTCCCGAGCAGGGTTATATCGTAGAAAGCAGACGAGGCGGAGGCGGTTATATCCGCATAGCACGCATAAAATATGATAAGGGTACGATGCTCATGCACGTTGTCAATACTGTCGGCAGCAGTATCGATGAGGCTACCTGCAGAGCACATATCTATAATCTTAACTACCAGAATATAATATCAGCAGATGCTGCACGGCTGATTCTCGCTGCGGTCAGTGACAAATGCTACCGTGAGCTTGAACCTCAGGTTCGTGACAAAGTGCGTGCAAATATTTTTAAACAAATGCTATTAAACGTGAAAGGATGATTATAAATGTTGTGTCAGAATTGCGGAAAAAATGAAGCTACGACTCATATCAAGCGGGTTGTAAACGGTGAAACTGCAGAAACACATCTTTGCGTTTCCTGCGCAGAGCATCTTGGCTACGGTGATATGTTTTCCGGCTTCGGATTTAATTTAGACGGATTTTTCAGCGGTCTGTTGGGTGAAAACCTTTCTTTACCTGTTTCGGGCAGAGAGGAAAAGTGTCCCAAGTGCGGTTACACATTCTCAGACATTGCGAAAAGCGGCAGAATCGGCTGTGCAGACTGCTACAGAAAGTTTTATGACAAGCTTCTGCCTTCTTTGCAGAGAATTCACGGTAAAATCAAACACACAGGTAAACAGGCGATGGTACCTGTTGACGTAAAGAGTGAACCTAAGATCAATCCGGTTGCAAAAATGAAGGAAGATTTGCAGAAAGCTATCGAAGAACAGAACTTTGAACAGGCGGCTGTTCTTCGTGACAGAATAAAAGAAATGGAGGCGGGCAAGAATGAATAAGTGGTATGTTGAAAACGGCGAACAGGGCGATATTGTAATCAGCACACGTGTCCGTCTTGCAAGAAACATCGAGGACTATCCCTTCCCGTGCCGTCTTACCGTCAAGGGCAAGGAGAAGGTTTGCGAAGAGATCAAAGATGCTATACTCTCTGATGACAGCTGGGGATTCGGCTATACATGGATGAAGGATTTCACAAGAGCACAGTCGGTATCGCTTGCGGAAAGACATCTCATCAGCCCCGAATTTGCATCGGACAGAGCAGGCAGAGCATTGCTTCTTACAGACGATGAGGCTGTGAGCATAATGCTTTGTGAGGAGGACCACATCCGTTTGCAGGTAATGATGGCAGGTCTTGCACTCAAAGAGGCATACAATGTTGCTGATAAGATTGATAATATCATTTCTTCAAAACTCAACTATGCTTATGATGACAGAATCGGTTATCTCACGCAGTGTCCGACTAATCTCGGCACAGCTATGAGAGCATCGGTTATGCTTCACCTGCCTGCACTTACACGTTGCGGACAGATCGGCAAGCTTGCTTCTACCGTATCAAAGCTTGGTCTTGTTATACGCGGTGCTTACGGTGAGGGCAGCAGCCCGAAGGGAGACATTTATCAGCTCAGCAATCAGATAACTCTCGGTATTTCAGAAGAGGCTGCACTCAATAACCTTCAGTCTATCACACTTCAGCTTGTCGCCCAGGAGAGAGCTGCATCAGAAAAACTTGTAGAAAATCCCATTGAAGAGGACAGAATTTTCCGTGCCTGGGGCATACTCAAAAACGCAAGGGTACTCAGCGGTGATGAATTTATGGAGCTTTCATCACTTTTACGTATGGGTATCTCTAATAAGTCAATCGATTTTGACATAACAAAGCTCAATGAACTCACAACGAGAGTTCAGCCGGCAACAATAAATGCCGCAGAAGGTAAGGAGCTGGGCTCACAGCAGCGAGATATTCTTCGTGCAAAGTGGGTAAGAGAGGCTCTTGAATAACAATATTAAAGCTCCGTGAAAACGGAGCTTTGTTTTTTGACCGCTATTGTCAGAAAGGAGAAAAAACATGTACAAGTTTACAGGATTTACGCAAAAAGCAAATGTTGCCCTGAATTCAGCGATTGAATACGCTGAAAATCTCGGTCACACCTATATAGGAAGTGAACACTTGCTTCTCGGTCTTATTGCAAGCGAGGGCAGTATTGCAAATACAGCTTTGATATCGCACGGTGTTACCTTTGAAAAGGCCGAAAATGCCATACGGACAGAGATCGGCATAGGTACACCTACGGTTCTTTCACCTAATGATTTCACACCAAGAAGTAAAAATATAGTTGAAACGTCGGTGTCACTTGCCAGAGCATCGGGGCAGAGTTTTGTGGGGACAGAGCACATATTATCTGCAATAATCAGAGATTCTTCCTGTTATGCAATGACCATACTTGACGAAATGGGGGTTTCCGTAAACGAAATTTTGTCGGATATTAATCGGTTTGCATCAGGAGACAAGGGTCAGCAGGGACAGAAAACGGACAGCAGGGCAAAAAGAAATGAAAAGACACCAACCCTTGAACAGTTTGGCAGAGATCTGACCGACATCGCAAAGCAGGGTAAAATTGATCCCGTAATAGGCAGACAAAAAGAAATTGAACGAGTAATACAGATTCTTTGCAGAAGGACTAAGAATAATCCGTGCCTTATAGGTGAACCCGGTGTGGGAAAAACTGCGATAGCAGAGGGGCTTGCTCTGAAAATCTCATCCGGTGAGGTTCCTGAACTTCTGAAGGATAAAAGAATAGTTGCACTTGATCTTACAGGTATGGTTGCAGGTACAAAATACCGCGGAGATTTTGAAGAGAGGATAAAGTCAGCGATCGAAGAGGTTTCGAAGTCAGGCGATGTAATTCTCTTTATCGATGAAGTTCATACCATTATCGGTGCAGGATCGGCAGAGGGTGCGGTAGATGCCGCCAACATTCTCAAACCTGCACTTGCACGAGGTGAGATGCAGGTCATCGGTGCGACTACACTTGAGGAATACAGGAAGAATATAGAAAAGGATTCAGCTCTGGAAAGACGTTTTCAGTCCGTTATCGTAGGAGAACCAAGCAAGGAGGAAGCGGTAGAAATTCTGAAGGGTCTGCGTGATAAGTATGAGGCTCATCACAAAGTAAAGATCACGGATGAAGCGATTGAGGCTGCAGTAAATATGTCAGTACGTTATATCGGTGACCGCTTTTTGCCCGACAAAGCGATCGATCTTGTGGATGAAGCAGCATCAAAAGTGAGACTTCGTGCTTATACACCGTCAGATGATATCCGTGAGCTTGAAGAGAAGCTGAAACACACTACGGAGGAAAAACAGACGGCAGTAAAAAGTCAGGACTTTGAACGTGCGGCTATGCTCAGAGATGAAGAAAAAGAGATCAGGAGTCAGCTTACAAATCTAAAAGAAGAATGGCAGAAGAAGACAACGGAAACTAACGGAGAAGTCACTCCTGATGAGATCGCATCCGTTGTGTCGGAATGGACTCATATTCCTGTTGTTCAGCTGACACAGGAGGAAAGTCAAAGACTCCTGACGATGGAGGATGAGCTTCACCGCAGGATTGTCGGTCAGGATACGGCTGTTTCGGCAGTATCAAAAGCTATCAGACGAGGCAGAGTAGGACTGAAAGACCCGAACAGACCTACGGGCTCATTCATCTTTCTCGGTCCTACGGGTGTCGGAAAGACAGAGCTTTGCAAAACACTTGCTCAGACTCTTTTTGGCGACGAAAATGCAATGATCCGCTTTGATATGTCCGAGTATATGGAGAAGCACAATACCTCCCGCTTAGTGGGTTCGCCTCCGGGTTATGTCGGCTATGATGAGGGCGGTCAGCTGACGGAAAAAGTCCGCAGAAAGCCTTACAGCGTTATTCTTTTTGATGAGATTGAAAAAGCTCATCCCGACGTTTTTAATATGCTTCTGCAGATTCTTGATGACGGTATACTTACCGATTCGCAGGGAAGAAAAGTTGATTTCAAAAATACTATCGTGATTATGACTTCAAATATCGGCGCAAAGCTCATCAGCAATACGGGAGCTAAGGCACTTGGCTTCAACGGAAGTGAAAACGGTGGCATTATGAGCCAGTCGGCTATCAAGAATGCCGTAATGGGTGAACTGAAAAAGAGCTTCCGTCCTGAGTTTCTCAACCGTGTGGATGACATCATTGTTTTTGAACAGCTCTCAAAAGAAAATATAAAAGAAATTGCGAGAAGACTTCTTTCAACACTTGCTAAGAGAGTTTCAGGTCTGAATATTGAAATTGATTTTGATGAAAGTGCAGTCGAAAAGATTGCCGATGAAGGGTTTGATCCCGTATACGGTGCGAGACCTCTCAAACGTGCAATTCAGTCACAGATTGAAGACAGACTCAGCGAATACCTGCTTGAAGGTAGAATAAAGGCAGGAGAAAAATACACCTGCAAGTTCAGAGACGATTCATTCGTTTTCGAATAAACAAAGCTCCGTTCACGCCGAACGGAGCTTACTTTTATGCTATTCTTGTCTGAAGATTATAAACGTTGATCTGGAAAAGAAAGCTGAGTCAAGAGGCGGCTGACCGAAAATAAGCGGGAAACCTGCCGTAAAAGCGATTGAGAGTAAAAACAGAAGAAGATGCTTTTTGAAAAAGCTGTTGAAGGTGTCACAGATTTCTGCATAGCCATCGCTTTTGCAAACCGAAAGAACAGAGCACAACAGCGGTAAAATTACAAAGAAAACAGTATGCGGATTTTCACTCATTGCAAAGCCCCACAATCCGAGGACAGCTGATATAACGAGTGACGCTGCTGCAAGAAACTTTTTCTTTATCACAAAGCTGACTATAAAGAAAATCAGAACTGCAATCAAGGGGAGGGAAGCTGAAGTAAAGCTTGTAAGAAACTCGGTGTGCGTGGTGGAAAAATGTACAAGATGAACTGAAAGGTGATATGAGCTGAACTGATCTGCGAAAAATTCAGTATCGGCAAGCAGCTTCGTCAGCAGAAAAGCACCTGCAGAAACGACAGTACTGATGAGCGATAGTATTTTTTCTTTTTTTATCAGAAGTGTGCCGATGATTGACGGCACGAAAAACAGAACCGTCAACGGTTGTGTGATCACGCAAAGACCTGCGAAAACGGGCGATAATACTCTGAACTTACCGTTACATGCAAGAGATATCAGGAAAAATGCAAGTGAGAGAAGTATATGAACATCATTCGTAAGGAAAATTACGTTGCACGAGATAAGTGACAGAAAAACGAATGCAGGAAGATAAATGCTTTTTGAGTCGCTTACAAAACGTGCGAAAAACACGGAAGCAATAATACAGACAAGCAGACGCAGAACGAGAATGACGGGAGTTTTGAATCCGTCATAGACAAGGCTCAGTGCTGCAAGGACTGCAAAAGGCACGAGAGGATATTTGATTTTTTCGTACAATTTTCTGAGTTCCATTTTTACATTCCTAACAGCTTCGCAAAAGATGCGGTATAAATAATATAGAAAACAATGAGTATGAAATGCTTTTTGAAAAATTCCGTCATTTTTCCTACAGATGCTGAGACTGATTCGTTTTTGCGGTAAAGCATAAACAGATACAGTATGCATTGACTGGTGATTATCGCAGAAGTCCAACGGTTCCAGTTGAGACCGAGGATATATGCAGGTACTGTTGAGAGAGGGTGGATAAGGCAGAGAGAAAGAGTAAACTTTTCTGTCTTATCTGTGCTGTGTCTGATAGCTTTCAGCCAACCGTAAGCGAAAAGTATCAGAATGGGAGAGAATATCGTTACAATTCCGAGCAGATTTGAAACTGACATCGTTGAAGTGATGTTTTCACCGATGTAATCTACTCCTGTAGTGTATTCATTGGGTACGACGGACTGCAGCCATTCTCTTGAAAGCTCGAAATCAGCTTTGTTGAGCATAAAATCAACCATTTCGTCCGTTGAACTGAAACCGTCAGCTTTTCTTGTTTTTACCGTGATAAGACCGAAAGCTATGAGTGAAACGTAAGTAACTGCACACAGGATGCCGTCGCGGACATATTTTTTGTTTTTGAAAAAGTCGTAAAGCAGAGCGATCGCAAGAGGTACCATATATAGAAAAAGGTATGCATGGTGAATGGCTGTGCATATTATCGCAACTGAGGGAATGATATAACGCAGAAATCTGTTTTCGTTTAAGACAAAAGAAATGAACGTAAGTATGATGAGATAAACGTCCATCAGTCCGAGCCACGAAGCGAACAGCGGCATGAAAATCGGAGAGCCGAGCATAACTGCGATGATTGCTGTCACGGCGGCTCTGTTTTCGCAGTGCTTTATCAGATATCCGCCCAGAAGGGCTGAGGTAATGCACAGCAAAACACAGACAGTAAATGAGAGAATGAACAAAATCTCAAGTGAAACTGTATCTGAAAACCAAGTGATGATCTCGCCGAGAAGGGCACGGGGCATAAAACCGTGGCTGTAGTCACCGAGGTAAGTCAGAAGCTGCCACAGGGGCATACCTTCTTTTCCGGGTACAAATACAAGCAACTGTACCATAAGAAAAAGAAAAATACACACTTCATATTTAGTTTTTTCGTAAATCTTTTTTAGCATACGAAACACCGTTATTCTGAATAAATATCCTTTGTGCCGTCAGGCAACTCAACGCCCTTATCGTAAGTCACGATGAGGGTTGTATATTTTTTATAGTCAAATGAGTGTATGACATTTTTTTCTATGGAAAACATATCGCCTGATCTGAAAGAAAATTTTTCTTCCTTGCCTTCTTTTTTTACGGTCACGTCAACCTCTCCGTCGATGATAAAAAACGTTTCTTTGTTGAGTTTATGATAATGACCGCCTCTGAGGGAGGAAGGATTTGATTCTACGTAATTTACCTGAGCGATTTCACCGTGGAGAAGCTGTAAAAGTTTGCCTCGGTCATCGTTGAATTCGAAATCAGGCTTTAAAATTTCTATCATAATAATTCACCTTAAAAGTTAGCGAAAGATTTGTTTTTGACTATAGAGTAAGTCTTGATAAGCTCTTCTATGCCGTCATCGAGCGTATATGCAGGTTTCCAACCCGTGCTTTCAAGTCTCTCGTTTGAAACGATGTAATTTCTCTTGTCAGGGTCTTTGTTGATCTGCGATTCAAAGAAAGTGAACTGAGGTATATGCTCCCTGATTTTTTCGCAGAGCTCGATTTTGGAAAGGTTGGCGTCGGAAAGGCCGCAGTTGTATGCCTTACCTTTCATCGTTTCAAAATTATTGATGGCGTGGACATATGCTCCCACAACGTCACGGATGTGTATGAAGTTACGCTTGAAATGACCTTCGAATATAATCATTGTCCTGTCATTCACGGCACGGTAAACGAAATCGTTTACAAGAAGGTCAAGTCGCATTCTCGGAGAAGCACCGAAAACCGTTGCAAAACGGAAGGTGAGGGAGTTACCGCTTTCAAGGATAGCCTTTTCTGCTTCAGCTTTTGTAGTGCCGTAAAGGGAGATCGGATTAAGCGGAGTGTCTTCCGTGCAGTAGATGCTACCGTCTGATGTGCCGTAGCCGCTGTTTGTGCAGGGGAAGATGATTTTCTGCTCAGGCTTTCTTAATTCGAGAAGCATGAGTATTGCATCGAGGTTTGTTGTTTTCGCAGCTACCTTGTCATAGTCACACAAGGGGAAGCCGACGAGAGCCGCAAGCGGAAGTATGAAATCAGCACCGTCGATAAACTTTTCAACTGTTTCACGGTCACGAGCATCACCGCGTACGATGCGGAAGTTTTTGTCGTGACAGCAGTCGAGCAGAGCTGTCTGGTCAAAGTAAAAGTTGTCAAGCACGCTTACCTCGTGACCGAGTCTGAGTAACTCAGGCACAAGAACGCTGCCGATGTATCCTGCACCGCCTGTAATTGTAATTTTCATAGTCATCTGCCTCCGCCGTAAATAAGTTTCGTGCCGTCATCTTCAAATTCAAACGGTATTATCCTTGATGGATCAAATATTTTTTTGACACTTTCTCTTTTGTCCTTAGTGACATAAAGAAGCATAAAGCCACCGCTTCCTGCACCGAGGATCTTTCCACCGAGTGCTCCGGCTTTGATTGCCGAGTCATAGATACTGTCGATCTCTTCTGTGCTTATGCGGTCAGAAAGAGTTCTTTTGAGCTTCCATGTGTAGTCGAGAAGCCTGCCAAAATCGTCAAGGTCGTTGCCTGAAACGAGGATCCTCTCTCCTTCAGCGACGAGTGATTTCATTTCGTTAAGCTCTGAGAGCTTGTGAGGAATATTGTTCTGCTGGGTTACGGAAACTTCGCCCGAAAAATGCGAAAAACCCGTAAAGACAAGCAGGAGATTTTCATTGAATTCTTTTTTCTTTTTATGTGAAATATCGACGGGAAGAATTTTGTAACCGTCGGCATCAAAAGTGATCTTGTTCAGCCCGCCAAAAGCGACTGCAAGCTGATCCTGCACACCGCCTGCCTCATTGCAAAGAACTCTTTCAAGGTAAATAGCCTCTTTTGCAAGCTCCATTTTACTCAGCTTCTCCCCTTTGAGCAGGTGAAGCTCGTTCAGAAGACCTACTGCAAAGGAAGAACTTGAACCTATTCCTGAACGTGCAGGAAGGTCAGCATCATATGCAATCTGCACACGGTCGATGTCGATGTACTTGAGTGCTTCTCTGACAAGCGGATGCTCCAACTCATCAGGGGAGTTGAAACGTTCGATTTTAGAATATGTGAACTGATTTTTATAGTCAAAAAGTGCAGGCAATTCTCTTACGGTAACGTAGGAGTATTTGTTAAATGTTGCAGACAGAACACACCCGCCATACTCATTGAAGTATGCAGGAAAATCAGTTCCTCCACCGAGGAAAGACATTCTGAACGGTGTTCTTGTTGTAAACATTTACTTTAACTCATCCTTTATGAAATCTGCGAGATTTTTATATTTTCTTATATTCGGGATATCTGTGCTGCCGTCACAGCCTCCTGTGAGGAAAACAGGTGTACACCCCGCATCAAGTCCTGCGAGCACGTCCTTTTCAGAGTCACCGACCATAAATGATTTTGAAAGGTCAATGTTATAGTCCTCAGCGGCTTTGCGTATCATTCCGCCAGACGGTTTACGACAGTCACATTTGATTTTCAGTTCTGTTTTTTCACCTGTAAATCCTTTGTCAGGGTGGTGAGGGCAGAAATAGAGTGCGTCAATGTAAGCTCCGTTTTCGCCAAGTAAGGAGTCGAGCTTTGCGTGAATTTCGTCAAGCACGGCATAGCTCATCCTTCCCATGGCTATAGAGGGCTGGTTTGTGATAATGATTGCAAGGTATCCGCTGCGATTGATTTTTCTGATAGCATCCGCGGCACCGTTTATCAGCTCAAGCTGTTTGGGAGAGGTTATGTAACCTTTGTATTTGTTGATCGTGCCGTCACGGTCAAGGAAAATCACTTTTTGTTTTTTATCGGCTCTCCTTGCTGACACTATATTGTTTTCTACGTCAGCAGTTACGTGCCGCAGTCTGTCAGCCGTACCCATATCTTTGACATATTCTGCCGAAGAATAGGCGTATACTCTTCCTGTGCTGATGATCGGCTCGATTACATCTGCACGAAGGTTGAGCTTGCCTTCACCGTGAGTAAGGTAGAGAATCTCTCTTGAAAGGATATGTATACCTGCGTTAACGCGATTTTTGTAATTTCCGTAGCCGTCACACTTGAACCAATCTGTGACAATGTTGTTTTCGTCGCACACTACAAGTTCACTATCATAGGGATGTGAATTAGGATGGACAAAAAGTGTGGCAAGAGCCTTATTTTTAATATGAAAATCTATCATCCTGCCGAAGTCAACGCTGAAGATAAGATCTCCGTTGATAAGCAGAAAGTTTTCACTGAGCTGTTCTTTGATTCTGAAAAGGGCACCTGCAGTTCCGAGGGGTGTTTTTTCTTCGTAGTAGCTTATTTTCACACCAAAGTATGAGCCGTCACCGAAGTAATTTATAATAGACTCTTTCATATGATGAACGACTATTATGATATCTGTAATGCCTGAGTGACGCAGGTTTTCTATCTGATATTCAAGTACGGGTTTGCCACAGATTTCAACCATAGGTTTCGGTCTGTCGCTGTAAAATCCGGCAAGTCTCTTGCCAAAACCGCCTGCCATAATAACAGCTTTCATTTTTTCACCAACTTATTTTAATCTCTTTTACGCCAAGAAGGTTTTTGAGAAGGGAGTTGTCCATAGCCGTGGATGAAGTACGTGTTTCGTAAAAAATCTTCATAATTTCAGCTTCGGGTGTTTTTATAATATGTTTCATCGGCAGATTGTGTTTTTTTGCAATCATAACTCCGATATCGTACTTACTGAGTGATTCATCACCGCAGAGATTGAGCGTCTGCGGAATGTTGGCCATTGAATTGAGTTTTGTGAGTATATCGGCAACGCTTCTGTAATCAAGAGCCGAACGCCAAAGACCGTCTGCGAGAGTGAAATCCTGCCCTTGCAAGGTTTTTTCAACGATGTTGTCATAGAAGTGCTTTTTGTTTGCGAGGAGCGACGGACCTGTCATAAAGGGGAGACGGACTACGTTGAAGCCGTAGCTTCTGACGATTTTTTCAGCTTCGAGCTTCTGCCAGCCGTATTCGCTGACGGGTGATGTCGGATCAGTTTCTTTGAATTTGGTTATTTCCGGAGTGTTTTCTCCGTAAACGCAGTCTGTGGATGAAAACCAAAGGCTTTTTGCATCCTTGAACGCTTCGAGAAAATTTCTGAGGGCGATGATATTGATGCTTTTTGCAAAATCGGGTTCTCTTTTTACAAGATCGAGATTGTGACATGCGGAAAAATAGAAAATACTGCACTCAGATATATCCCCTGCAAGACTGACGAGCTTTTTTAAGTCCTCTGTGTCGGCTACGTCGAATCTTGTCCATTTCACACGGTCAGGGAAAAGAGACTCTTCTTTGCTGTGATAGGTAGCGATTATCTTCCCGTCAGTATTTCTGACGAGAGCATCCGTTACGTATGAACCTAAAAAGCCGTTTGCACCTATAACAATGTACATACTGCCACCTCTGAGCATATATATATTACATTTTAACATACACGCAACTTTTATTCAACAATAAAATGTTTAAACGGATACAAATGTGAAATACTGTAAAAAACAGAAAATAAATGCAAAGTTAACAAAGAATTCATAAATAAACTGTTGACAAATCGCCCGATGAGTTGTATAGTTATAAATGTAGTTAGCACTCACAACTAAAGAGTGCTAACGGTGCTAAAAGGCGGTGAGAGAATGGAACTCAGTCAGAGAAAAGAAAAGATACTCGCTGCTGTTGTAGAGCATTATATCAGGACGGGCGAGCCTGTAGGTTCCAAAACTCTCCTTAATGCACTCGATATTTCAGTTTCGAGTGCGACTATCAGAAATGAGATGGCGGAGCTTGCTGCACTCGGTTACCTTGAGCAGCCACACACTTCGGCAGGCAGAATCCCGACCAATGAAGGCTACAGGTACTATGTAGACCGTCTTATGGGGGTGCGGCAGCTCGATGAGTCTGTAAAAAGACAGATCGAAGCGGGGATGTCCATTAAAAATGTGAGTCCTGAAGCTATTCTTGCAAAGGCAAGTGAATTTCTTGCCGATATGACAGAGTGTGCGGCAGTTTCTACGACTCCCTCGGGCGAAAATGCGACTATCAGACGTATCGAATTCGTTCCCGTAGGTACGAGAACCGGTATGATTGTTTTGCTGACGTCGACAGGCGTGATCAAAAGTAAGGTCTGCAGAAGTGACGTCGACCTCAATTCTTCGATGATTGAAAAGTTTTACAACATTGTGAAGTCTTCCTTCATCGGTGTGCCTCTTGATGACATTGACACGGCCACGCTTCAGACGCTTGTAGCTTCTATGGGTATGGATGCACTGACGATGATCCCGTTTGTATCAGCGGTTTCCGAGCTTGCACAGGAAGCGACGAGGACGATGGTTATGCTTGGCGGTCAGTCAAACATCCTTCGTTACCGTGAAGAATACGGAACGACAGCTTATGAGCTTATGGATTTCCTTCGCAGAGGTGAGCCGATAAGTCAGCTTCTTGCAAACAGTAAAGAGGATCTTGATGTCAAAATCGGCGGTGAAAACCAATTCAAACAGCTTGAAAATTCAAGTGTTATAATGGCACACTACAACATTGACAGTGACAATCGCGGCTCGATCGGCATAATCGGACCGACGAGAATAGATTATGCGAGTCTTATACCGAGTGTAAGATATCTTACTGATTTAGTTGGTGAGCTGCTTACACAGACACTCAACGAAGACTGAAAGGAATGAAACAGATTGGCAAAAGATAAGAAAAAGAAAAATGCTGAGGAAGAAGTACTTGAGCAGGAAGTAAAAGAGGCTGAAGTTGCAGAACCTTCTGAGGAAGAAAAGCTTAAACAGCAGCTTGATGAAAAAAATGATCAGCTTCTTAGAATGGCTGCAGAGTACGATAATTTCCGTAAGCGTTCACAAAGAGAAAAGGAAGCACTTTACGCAGATTGTAAAGCTTCTGTTATAAACGCACTTTTACCCGTAGCTGACAACTTTGACAGAATTTTTGCAAATCCTGACGGAACATTCGAGGATTACAAAAAGGGCGTTGAAATGACATTCAAACAGTTCAGCGACGTGTTTAAAAGCCTCGGCATCGAATCATTCGGTGAGGTAGGGGAAGAGTTTGACCCCAATTTCCACAATGCAGTAATGCATACTGAAGACGATTCGGTAGGCGAGAATACAATCACAACAGTTATCGTCAAGGGCTATAAGCTCGGCGACAAGATTATCCGTCCTGCTATGGTAGCAGTGGCAAACTAATTTAATTGGAGGAATATTATTATGGCAAAGATTATCGGTATCGACTTAGGTACAACAAACTCATGTGT
>JAGBFD010000090.1 GCA_017936645.1 Clostridia bacterium | reverse complement strand
TTGAACGGTCAACATGACTTTCAGCCGCAAAGTTGATAATTACATCAAACTTTTCCTCTTCACAAAGGTCGAAAACGAGTTTACGGTCGCAGATGTCACCGAGAACGAAGCGGAAATTATCGCCTCTTGCATCGTCAAGAGTATAAAGATTACCCGCATAGGTAAGGGCGTCAAGGCACACAAGACGGTAGTCGGGGTGCTTACGCTGCATATAGTAAATGAAATTACTTCCGATGAAACCTGCGCCACCGGTTACAAGTATGTTTTTCATAATATTTCTCCTTATTAAAGATTAATTGCATTATACACCATATTTATGAAAAATAAAAGAGTTATTTGTGAATAAATAAAGCAGAGATTTCTCTCTGCTTTCGTTTAGCTGTATTCGTTGAAGATTTGTTCAAGAAGACGTTGCTGTTCTTCGCTCGTCGTTAAAATTTCTTCCATATCTGTGTCATCGGCTGTGATTATTTCCTTGTCGAAGTTTTCCAAAAACTCCAGAATCCTTTTATGATCCTGACCAAAACCCTCAGAATAGAAGGTGTGAGTTTCGTTATCATCAGAGACGTCAACGTAAACGTGGTGCAGAGCTCCATAGCGAAGGGATTCTTCAACAACATAAACCCTGACGCTGTCGGCAGAGTCATAAGTGAAAAGAGTCTCATCTTTTTTTATCAGGAAGCTTTCCGTAACACCTGTATCATCAGCGACAACCCTGCAATGCAAAGTACACACATAGCTTATCAGCAAACAAAAAGAAGTTATAAAAATGCAGATAATAAGAATCAGGTTTTTATGCTTTTTCTGTGCAATAAAGTCCGCAAAGGATGAAACTCCTTTGCCAACACTTTCAAACAACTGAGCTGCAAAAAGAAAATTAAGCAGAAAAAAGATACAAAACAGAACGAACGGAACAGAAAAGTCGAAATAGATGTACAAGTATTCCGTTTTTAAAAAAGAGGTGACAAGAAAGGTTGCCAACCAATCGTAAGTTAAGAAAAATGCGAGATTGAGAACAATAAAAATCCCTAACAAGAAACGGTATTTTCTTGAACGCCGCTTTTCTTCAGGAGTGAAATTTTTTGCCGTTTTTTTCTTCGCCATTTAAATCTCTCCGATTTTTTATCTCCAATAATCAACCTCGTGCGGGAGATCGATATCCTTTGCTTTGAATACAGGCACCCTACCTGCTTTTTTCTGTGACTCGTAATCCTTGAGAGCACGGATTGCATATTTGCCGAGGATAAATATAACAGGAATATTGATGATTGTCATAGCACCCATAAGTACGTCGGAAATGTCCCAGAGGAGAGATGCGTTGAGTCCTGCACCGAGAAGTATGAGCAATGATGCAACTATACGGTAAAAAGCAGTAAACTTTTTACCGGGGATTTTACCGTTGATGAATGCGATACCCTTGTCGACATAGTAAAGATTGCCTAAAAGTGTGGTGAACGCAAAAAGAATCATCGCAACGGTTATAAATATCGGACCTGCTTTGCCGAAAGCTGCACTCAAAGCAGCCTGAACGTACGGTGCACCTGAAAGCTTTTCGGTAGGCTCAACACCTGAACACATACAAAGGAAGGCTGTTGCGGAGCAGATAAGAATTGTGTCGATGAAAACTGAAAGAACCTGAACGAGTCCCTGCTTTGCGGGGTGGCTTACGTCGGCCGAAGCTGAGGCGTTCGGAGCGGAGCCTACACCTGCTTCATTACTGAAAAGTCCTCGTTTGATACCGAACATAACGCACGAACCTGTAAATCCACCGAAAATTGACTGAAAATCAAAAGCTTCTGTAAAGATGCGAGTAAAAACAGACGGAAGCAGTTTAATATTCATCACAGAAACAATTACAGCGACAAGGATGTACGCAACACCCATAATCGGAACAAGAAAGCTTGTAATTCTGACGATTCTTTTGCCGCCTCCGAAAAGGCAGAGAGCCACAAGAGCCGCAACGACAGCACCGATTATCCACGGTGTCGTTTTTGCGTCGTAAAAACTGTAGGCAGAGAAGGTCGACTGCAGATTGTAGGAAGCGAGCATATTGAATCCGATACCGTAAGTAGCGATAAGCAGTACTGAAAAAATAATCGCGAGAGGCTTGCTTTTAAGACCGCCCTGAATGTAATATGCAGGTCCTCCGTAGCATCCGTCGGGACCTTTTTTCTTGTAAATCTGTGCAAGTGTACTTTCGATAAATGCTGATGCACTGCCGATGATCGCTATAATCCACATCCAGAATACCGAACCGAAGCCGCCAAGGCAGATTGCCGTCGAAACACCGACGATGTTGCCTGTACCGACACGTGATGCAGTAGAAACCATAAGAGCCTGGAATGACGAAACGTTCTTTCCGTCAGACGGTTTTTCCATGACTGCACGTATCTGCTCACCGAAAAGACGAAACGGTGCAAAGCGTGTCCTTACGGTAAAATACAATCCTGTCAGAATAAGCAGAATGATGAGAATGTATGTGTAAAGTGCTGTGTTGGTTACTCCGACAGCATTTTCAAACCACTCCAACGCTGTAAAGAAACCTGATTTAATACTTTCAAACATATAATACCTCTCCTGAATATAATACAAAAATTATACAAAAAAACGAAGTAAATGTCAATTAATACAGCGAGAAGATAGTATGGCCAAACAAAACAAAAACACCGCAGAATCCGAAGAAACAGCGGTGCGATGATCGTTAATTCAATCAGTCAGCTGTGTAAGGCATAAGAGCTACGTGACGAGCACGCTTGATAGCTGTTGTGAGCTCTCTCTGATGCTTAGCACAAGTACCTGTTACACGACGGGGAAGGATCTTACCTCTGTCTGAAGTGTACTTGTTGAGCTTGTTGATATCCTTGTAGTCGATTGCTTCTACTTTTTCAACGCAGAATGAACAAACCTTTTTACGGCCCTTTCTGTTCGGACGGCCGTTGTTCTTATCATAAGCCATTTCGAAATACCTCCTAATTTATTTAGAAAGACGATTTGCTCAGAACGGCAAATCATCGTCACCTGCGATCTCCTCAAAGTCACCTTCTGAACCGGTTGCAAATGAGGGTGCTGCAGGCATAGCAGACGGAACTGAGTAGCCTGATGTGCCTGTCTCTGCCTTTGATCCGCAGAAACTTGCCTGGTCTACGATAACTTCCGTTGCTGTTCTCTTGTTGCCGTTTTTGTCTTCGTAGTTACGGGTCTGAAGTGATCCTGTGATTG
>JAGBFD010000089.1 GCA_017936645.1 Clostridia bacterium | reverse complement strand
CTGGGCGGTTGAAGAAGCCTGCGAAGCAATCAAGCGCTGTGCTGAGCGTGAGGTTGATATGAACAGTGTTATCATCTGGGTATCGGTTAAATCACTTACGAAGAAAAATTTTGCAACTCAGGTCAAAAAGATCGTTGACAAGTACGGAATTTCTCCCGACAGTTTCTGCTTCAATATTACGGAGAGTATTCTTGAAGCTGTTAAGGACAGAGTCAAGGAAACAATCGACGCTTTGCGCGAGCTTGAATTCAGAGTTTCAATCGACGACCTCGGCCTTGAATACACTTCACTTTCAAATCTTGCTCACTATGATCTTGATTACATCGGCATTCACGAGAGTATGATTGAAGATATACTTTACAACGAAAAGGTTCAGAATACGGTTCAGGGTATCATCGATTTCTGCAAGAAGATTGATACACAGGTTATCGTTAACGGAATCGAAACAAAGGAAGTCTTTGATTTAATCAATAAGATGGGTGCTGACCGTTTCAGCGGTCCGTACTTCGGAGAGTTTATCAAAGATAAGCAAATAAGTTAAGGAGAGGATAAGCTTGGCTAAGAAAAAGAAAAATGCTTCGCCGCCCGGTGTTGAAGTTCCGCAGGAATACGACGCAATGGGTAAATACGGCGTAAAATCCGAATCGAAAAAAGTCAAGAAAAGAGAAGCTTTAATCCGTATCCTTACAATCATCCTTGTTTTAATGTTGCTTTTCCTTTCCCTGATGTTTGCCTGTTCGTCATACGTGAACAAAGCAGGTGACTTCACGGTTACAATGGATAAGGATGCGTACAACATGGGCATCATCCTTTCGGAGACACCGGACTTCAGCCAGTCTTCACGTTTCCTTACGGGTGAAAAATGTGTTGATATGCTCGACACCACTCTTGAGTGGCTTCCCGATGACCTCGATGACATCGACGGTTCACACAACAATACAAACGGTCAGAGCTTCCTTGCATATACATTCTATGTAAAGAATGCAGGTACCGTTGATGTGGACTACGAAGCAGAAATTCTCATAGATGCTGTTTCGCTCGGTGTAGACGAGGCAATGCGCGTAATGATTTTCCACAACGGAGAGCCTACGATTTACGCAAAGCCGCAGAAGGGTACTACGGATAAACTTGAAGAAAATCTCAACGATAACGGTGAGAGCGTTTATTCCGTTGACAAAAACTTCGTTTCAAACACAAAGATCATGCAAAACGAAGTTGAAATGTTCAGAGCAGGCGATGTCGACAAATATACAGTTGTCGTCTGGCTCGAAGGTTGGGATCCTGAATGTGTTAATAAGA
Source organism: Clostridia bacterium (assembly GCA_017936645.1). Classification (GTDB taxonomy): domain Bacteria; phylum Bacillota; class Clostridia; order Oscillospirales; family Acutalibacteraceae; genus CAG-488. The sequence goes on along the minus strand of JAGBFD010000089.1, from coordinate 347 downwards.
TCCTTGAAGGCGAAATCAAAATGTCGATGAAGTTCTTGTGCGAAGAAGCAGACGGTAGTGACGGATCGTCAGCACAAGTATAAGACAGCGGCAAAGGTTTTGTTTTCAGGTCTCAGACACATTTGAGATATATATTATGACGGATTACCGTACATAAAATCTAAGAAGGAGGTAAAGAAAAGGACATGTTTAAGAAGAGTCAGAAAAACCGTGCATTTCTTGCATCGATCGCTATGCTTCTTCTTTCTGCTATCGTTATAACGACTGCATCTTTCGCTTGGTTCTCATTGGGCAGAAGCGCAATGGCAAGTGACCTTGATCTTAAGGTTACAAAGCAGGGCGAAGGT
>JAGBFD010000088.1 GCA_017936645.1 Clostridia bacterium | reverse complement strand
TTATTTCAGTCATGTGGTGTGTTGGTCCTGTGCGACGGGGTACCACGAACCATGTCAGGCGGGGAACCGAGCAGCATTAAGAGGTTAACACCGTGCGACACAGTACGGCCTGCGCACCATATGACTGAGATAATGCTTTTTTATTTTTATATAAAACTTCTGAAGGGGTGATTTTTTGTACAGAGTACTTTACCGTAAGTGGCGACCGCAGACTTTTGCAGACGTTGTAGGTCAGGAGCATATTACTTCCACACTTGCTCACGAAGTAGAGTCAGGCAAAGTTTCTCACGCTTACCTTTTCACAGGTTCGAGAGGTACCGGCAAGACTACCTGTGCAAAAATTCTCGCAAAGGCTGCAAACTGCCTTAACCCTGTCGACGGCAATCCGTGTAACGAATGTGCCGTCTGTAAAGGACTCGATGACGGTTCAATCCTCGACGTAGTGGAAATCGACGCAGCGAGTAACAACAGCGTTGAAAATATCCGTGACCTGCGTGATGAAGTAAACTACACTCCCGTACACACCAAGTATCGAGTTTACATCATTGACGAGGTTCATATGCTTTCCATCGGTGCTTTCAATGCACTTCTCAAGACTCTCGAAGAACCTCCTGCACACGTTAAATTCATTCTTGCAACTACTGAAGTTCACAAGCTTCCCGCAACCATTCTCTCACGCTGTCAGAGATTTGATTTTCACAGAATAACTCCTGAAAATATCACTTCACGTCTTATGTACGTAGCAGCAGAAGAGAATATAAAAGTAGATGAAGATGCGGCTCTGCTCATAGCAAGAATTGCTGACGGTGCAATGCGTGATGCTCTTTCTATCCTTGACAGATGCTCAGGTATCTCAGACCACGTCACATCAGATGTTGTAAGTAACGCTGCAGGTCTTGCAGGTAAAGATTACCTTTTTGAATTTGCAGATAATATCAGTCAGAACAATCCTTCTGAGGTGCTTTCTCTCATTTCAAAGCTTCACGGTGATTCGTGTGATATGGAAAGACTTTGCTCTGAGCTTATAAATCATTTTCGCAATATTATGATAATCAAAACGGTCAGAAATCCTCAACAGCTTATAGTCTGTACGGATATTGACCTTGAGCTTTACAAAAAACAGGCTGAAAAGACTACTCTTTTCAAGATTCTTTATTATATCACTACTCTTGAGGAGTGTGCGACACTTCTTAAAAACTCCACAAATAAACGCACTCAGATGGAGATGTGTGCCGTAAAGCTTTGTATCCCCGATATCTCAGGCGACATTTCGGCTATAATGGCACGTGTCGAACGCCTTGAAAGTGCTTTAAAGGACGGAAAAGTCACAGTTTCTGCACCCGTTGAGAAGCAGGAAGCTCCCGCTGTCAGAGAAAAACCTGAAGTAAAAGCGGAATCTGAGCCTGAAGAAAGACCTGCTCCTCCCCCGCCTCCTCCTACACCTGCTCAGCAGACAGTTGTATCGGCAGACGAGGATGTGCTTTTCACGGGTTGGGGAGAAGTGCTTGAAAAGCTTAACGTTACGGACAAGCCTCTTTTAGGTATACTCGGAGTTTCCTCTGCTTATATAAGAGGCGAATTTCTTCTTATAAAATGTGATAATCCGATATTTTCACAGTTTATCCGTCAGGATAACCACGCTAAAGCTATCAAAATCGCAGTATATGAAGTTACGGGTAAAAAATACAGGCTCGGAATCTACAAATCCGAGGAAGGAAATACAAAGACAAACGACCCTCTTGCAGATCTTGTGAATAAGATAAATAATCTTTAAGGACGTGTAATTATGAACGGTGAAAAAACACCAATAATAAGCATAATTGTTCCGTCATTTAACGAGGAAAAAAATATAGCCCGTTGTCTTGACAGTATTCTTAACCAGACTTATGAAAATTTTGAAGTCATCTGCGTTGATGATAAGAGTACAGACTCTACTTTTGAAATAATTAAAAGCTACGCGGAAAAAGACAGCAGAATAAAACCTTTTAAAAATCCTTCAAAAGGTGTATCATCCGCAAGAAATTTCGGTTTAGAAAAGGCAAGCGGTGACTATATAGGTTTTATTGACTCGGATGATTTTATCCAGCCGCAGATGTATGAATTTTTACTTCGCTCAATCAATGAAAATAACTGCGAAATTTCCGTATGCCGTTACGAAAAAACTTCGGAATTTAATATTAAAAATTTTGAATATAATTGCAGAGAATGTTTTGCTGAAGAATTCATTAATTTTTATGATATGGATTTCGTTGCAAAAAACGAGCTCACACTCACCTCAGCGTGTATGAAATTAATCAGTAAAAAGCTGATTAAAAAAAGTGAAAAATTTTTAGCATATAAAATCGGTGAGGATACCGTTTTCTGTGCTGACATCTGGACTAAGACTGATAAAATTTTTCTCGTCGACTGCCCTCTTTACTGCTATTACACTAATCTTGAAAGTGTAAGCTATACAGAGGTGTGGCACGAAAAATGGTTTGATCTTATTGAGACACGTTTTATAGCTTATGAAAAATTCAGGACTTTGAAAAATTCTCTTACTTCTTCTTTTTACCTTGAAAGAGGTATGAAACTTCTTCTTTCCTATCGTTTCAATATAAAAGGAACCGAGAATGAGAAAAAATTCAAAAAACCTATAAAGAATTATTTCAAAAAATATTCTAAAGTTTATCTGAAATGTTCAGATATCTCTCTTAAAAATAAATTATTTATTTCTGTCTTTCGTTTCTTCCCGTTTTTATATACGGCATTCAGAAAGATGACAGATAATACTCTTTGATATGAAAGGATAATGAAAAATGAAAGCAAGAATTCCTAATGCAGGCGGCCAGGGCAACATGATGAAGCAGATTCAGAAAATGCAGGAAGATATGCAGAAGATGCAGGCTGAAGTAGAAGCAAGTGAGTTTACTTCTTCTGTAGGCGGCGGTGCCGTAGAAGTTACAGTAAACGGTTCACACGAAGTACTTTCTGTTAAGATGAAGCCTGAAGTAGTTGACCCTGAAGATATAGAGATGCTTGAAGACCTTCTCATCTCAGCTCTCAACGAAAGCATCAAAAAGGCTAATGACGCTATGGAACAGGGAATGGAAAAGGCTAAGGGCGGTCTTTCAATCCCGGGACTTTTCTGATGGCACGAAACGTAGTACCTCTTGCCAACCTTATAGAGCAGTTTGAACGTCTTCCTGGTATCGGTCATAAGAGTGCGCAGAAATTAGCTTTTCACATTCTCAGTATGACAGATACCGAAGCTAAAAAATTTGCCGATACTATCCTGTTGGCTCACGAAAAAATTCACCGTTGCTCAGTCTGCTGTGACCTTACTGACTCAGATGTATGTAGCATCTGCCTTGATGAAAAGAGAGATTTTTCCACAATCTGCGTAGTCGAAAGCTCAAAAGACGTAATTGCTATTGAAAGAACACGTGAATACAACGGTCTTTACCACGTCCTTCACGGTTCTATCTCCCCTATGAACGGAATAGGCCCTGATGAAATTACAATCAAAGAGCTTTTAAAAAGACTAAATAATGATGAAGTTCAGGAGATTATAATGGCGACCAATCCTACAGTTGAAGGTGAAGCGACGGCTATGTACATCTCCCGTCTTATAAAACCTATGGGAATCAGAGTTTCACGACTCGCTTACGGTGTACCTGTCGGTGCAGACCTCGAATATGCCGACGAAGTCACCCTCACAAGAGCACTTGAAGGAAGGCAGATTTTATAAAAACTTTATCGCTCTGCCAAAGTAAAGTTTCCACACTTTCTTTAACATTCTTTCAACATCTTTCCACACTTTCAACACTGACTTTTATTTAACAAATTTTTCCACAGATTTTTAACACTTCAGATGTTAAAAATTTTTAAGAAAAAACGTTGATACTAAAGGCTGTAAAAAGTTTTCCACACTTTTCACAGCCCCTACTACTACTACTTAAATATATATATAATATATTATTTAGTTCAAAGAAAAATTTCCTTATCAGGAGGAATTAAAATGAAATTCGTTTGCGAAACATCATCACTCTCCACAGCTTGTCAGAACGTCCAGAGAGCCGTATCTGCAAAGTCAACTATCCCCGGTACTGAAGGTATACTTATAAAAGCTGTAAACAGTGAACTCAACCTTACGGGTTATGACCTCGAAATAGGAATAAACACAACAATTTACGCTAAGGTGGAAGAAGCAGGCTCTATCGTACTAAATGCAAAGGTTCTTTGTGAAATTCTTCGCAGAATTCCTAACCAGACAGTTACAATCGACTGTGACGAAAGAAACTTTGCTACTATCCGCAGCGGTGATATAAAATATGAAATTATGGGCATCTCTGCTGATGATTATCCTGAACTTCCTACAGTACAGGGTAGCTTCACAATCGATGTGAACAGAAAAATGCTTTCAGAGATGGTAAAGCAGACTATTTTCGCTGTCGCTGTTACCGATGCAAAGGTAGTTTATACAGGTATCAGATTTGAAATCTCTGACGGTGAGATCAAGCTCATAGCTGTCGACGGCTTCAGAATGGCTATCCGTACGGAAAAAATCGACTATCACGGCGAGGATATCTCATTTATAGTTCCCGCAAAGACTATGTCTGAAATATTCAAGCTTTCCGTTGATGATAATGACGACGAGGAAGGAAGAGTTTCTATTGGACTCGGCAGCCGTCATATCATCTTTGAAGTAAATGGTTACAGCATTATTTCAAGACTTCTTGAGGGTGAATTTCTCAACTACAGATCAACTATTCCACAGTCTGTGGCTACAACAGTTGAAGTAGATACAAGAAGCCTTATCGACAGTATCGAAAGAACTTCTCTTATCATCACAGACAGAACAAAGAGCCTTATAAACTGCGTTTTTGATACTGATTTTATCAGAATTTCAAGTATAGCAGCACTCGGCACAGCCAATGATAAGGTTTCTGCAGATATAGAAGGAAACAGAGTTGAAATCGGATTTAATAACCGTTATCTCTTAGATGCACTCAAAGCATGTAATACAGACAGAGTTAAGATCCTTCTCAACGGTGCTCTCTCCCCTATTCTTATACTTCCGACTGAGGGTGAAAGCTTTATTTTCCTCGTTCTTCCTGTGAGGTTGAAGAAAAATGATTGATAAAAGAAAAATAAGATTAAAAATAAAAGAAAAACCTGTCGTTAAGAAGAGTATTCAGACAGATTTCATCCGTCTTGATTCATTTCTGAAGCTTTGCGATGCTGTTCAGTCGGGTGGTCACGCAAAAATCGTCATTCAGGACGGTGAAATTAAGGTTAATAATGAGATCTGTACCCAGAGAGGTAAAAAACTTCATCCGGGTGACAAGGTAGAATTTGAAAATACGGTATACGAGATAGTTTGATATGAATATTGAAAAGCATACAATCA
>JAGBFD010000087.1 GCA_017936645.1 Clostridia bacterium | reverse complement strand
TAAGAGACAGACTTCAAGAGACGGCGTTATTCAGGAAGTTCGTAAAAGAGAACACTATGAGAAGCCGTCAGTTAAGCGTAAGAAGAAGTCTGAGGCTGCTCGTAAAAGAAAGTTCAAATAATCAATTAAGTGAGTGTCTTTCGACACTCACTTTTTTGTTTTCACATTGACATCAAAATTTTAATATGATATGATTTTTACATCCTGAAAAGAAAGAATGATTACAATGAATGCGAAGTACAACAAGCTGATAACTAATGTTTTAGCACCTGTTTTTAAGTGCAAGTTTTTACCGTTTATACATATTGCGAAGCTTTTTGACAGACCGACAGAGGTCGTCTCTATCGCAGGTAAGGGTATAGACACTCCGGAAGATCCGATTTATATTACAGCTCACCGTGGTGTTACAGCCATCGCTCCCGAAAATACCATTCCGGCATATGAGGAAGCTGTAAGGCTCGGATATTATTCAGCAGAGTGTGACATCCAGCGTACAAAGGACGGCGTATGGGTACTTCTTCACAACGATACGGTTGACAAGTGGTTTTGTGAATATGGTGCGATTAAGGATGCAACTTTCGACGAAGTAAGAAAGTACAGCTTCAAGGGTGGTGCAAACTTCTGGGCATATGACAATCTAAGGATTCCGACTCTTGATGAGTTTCTTGATGTTTTTGTCGGTTCAGACACAAGACCGCAGATTGAAATCAAGGCAGAAACGTATGACACACTTCACGAAGTCGTTGAAGCCGTTGAGAAAAAAGGACTTGTGGAAAGTGCAATTGTCATTTCATTTGATCTGCAGCAGTTAAAAGAAATTTATAAGCTGAACGATAAAATCGAACTCTGGTATCTCGTTGACAGGATTACAGAGGAAAATATTGAAGAAGCAAGATCAATCTCTGACAAAGTGTGGCTCTCTGCAAACTTTGATCAGAACGATAAGCGTTCTGTTAAGCTTGCTCTTGACCGCGGAATCAATGCATCGTACTGGACAGTCAATACCCTTGAAGATGCGAAAATGATGTATGACCTCGGTGTCAGATACATCGAAACGGATATACTTACTAAATAATTTGAGGTGATTTTATGGCTAAGACAAAAGCACCAAAAGAGAAAAAAGGAAAAAACACGGCACAGGTTACTGCTGCAGAATACAGTGATGCTGTAGTGATGACCAATTTTATCGTTGAAATTCAAAAGGTGCTTGAAAAAACGTCAGAGCTTTCTGATGTGCATTTTGTTCCGAAAATGGATGGATACCGGGTTTTTTACAAGGCTGACGGTAAGGATTATAAGATCACCGTTGACAAAAAGATTCTCACAAGCGGATTCAGCGTCAAAAAGTACGTTGACGGTTTCAAAAAAGCTTCAGCTTCGTTCAGATCTCCCGAACAGTATCCGAAAGCAGTAGCGAAAATCTTCGACGGCAAAAAGGACAAAGCTAAAAAGAAAAAATAAAATACCCTCAGGACTTTTCATACAGGGGATATCCAGACAGATCACTAAAGGAAGGTGCGAAAATGATTCTTTACATAATCCGTCACGGTGAGCCTGATTATTC
>JAGBFD010000086.1 GCA_017936645.1 Clostridia bacterium | reverse complement strand
TCAACATAAACTCCGCCATACTTGCCGAAATAGCCGTTTGCATCAGGATAATTGTTAAAGTAAGTATCAAAATCAATACCGTTAAATTTCATAATAATTTCCTCCATAGGTTAAGATTATAATATTGTATTCGTTTTCAGACTGCACTGCGCCATCGTTTTGTAAGCAATACCATAATCCTTACCTCCTGAAAAATAGTTTTTCTGACAAAAACAAAACGTCCTTGACAGAATCGGTTAATCTGTCAAGGACGAATAAAAACTTATCCGCGGTGCCACCTTGTTTCACGGTATACCGTGCACTTTCAGGATACTGACATATCCCTGCCAACTAACGTATGGCTGACGTTGCAGAATACTTTGCATTATGCATTTGACTGCACCCTCCGCGGTCCATTTGACGAAGTGTTTCTTGCCTGATTTCCAGCATCGCAGGCTCTCTGTAAAGGCATCTGCGCCGTTATCTCCGCATCATCGGTTTAATTTTAAATTTGGACTTATTATATCACCGGAAATCACCGTTGTCAACGGTTTAAAGAAAACTTTCAACCGTTAACTTCTTCCTGAAGGTATTTTTCAATGCAGGAAATAACGAGATTTCTTGCCGTATTTACGTTTCCGCTTACGGTACAGCCTGCAGCTCTCGGATGACCGCCGCCGCCAAGCATCGCACAGACTTCTGAAGCATCGACACCTTCATGTGTACGCAAAGACACTTTGAATGTTCCGTCTTTCTTTTCGCGCATCGTTACACCGACCACTACACCCTCAATCTGTCTGGGTATCGAGGCAATTGCATCGACTTCGCTTTCGTCAGATCCGCTTCTGCGATACATATCCTGAGTGATTGTGATAAAAGCACATTTACCGTCAAGATACATTTTCATAGACTCAAGTGCAAGACGCTCAAGTGCAACGTAAGTTCTTGTTTTTGTTTCAAACATTATGACATTGATTTTGCTGTGTTCGGCTCCCGATTCGATCATCTCGGCCGCCATATGCAGCGTCCTCGGAGTAACATTTGCATATCTGAAACAGCCTGTATCAGTTGAAAGTCCCGTAAAAATGCAGTCAGCGATAGTTTTTGTAACCGATACACCCAGTTCTTTTATTACTTCAAGAATAATCTCGCAAGCGGCTGCTGCAGATGCATCAAGAAGTGTCTTTTCAGCATAAAGTCTGTTCGAACCGTGATGGTCAATGCAAAGCTTTACCTTGTCACCAAAGCGTGCTTCAAAATCAGTACCCAGAAGCTTCGCATCAGCAACATCTACTGCAATTATATTTTCATATTCGATATCGTCTTCACAAATCGAACCCATATAGGAGTACTTCGCAGGTATTTTGTCGCCGCAACGTACTACTGCATTTTTACCCGCCAGTTGCAATGCTTCACACAACGCAAAGCCGCAACCGAGTGTGTCTCCGTCGGGACTCGAATGTGTAAGAATCAGGAAATCGTCATTATTTTTCAGGAACTCTACTGCTGTTTTCAGATCAATAATCATTCTTCCTCAGTCCTCAAGTCATCCATAATTTTAACTATATTCATACCGTGTTCGATCGAATCGTCCGCAATGAACAATAATTCGGGCGTTTTTCTGAGATGCAGACGTTTGCCGACCTCACGGCGGATATATCCCGTTGCATTTTTGAGACCTTTTACCGCCTCTTTGGCTGTATCAAGACCCTCAAGAGCACTTACGTATGCTTTGGCATACGAGGCATCCGAGCTGACCTCAACACGTACAACGGTTATCATTTTGTCCATTACCCTCGGATCTTTAAGCTCGCGGATTACCGCAATTATCTCGCGTTTAATATCCTCGGATATTCTGTCAATTCTGTATCCGGCCATAAATACCTCTTATTAATCTCTGTATTCTTCGATGATATATGCTTCGAAAATGTCGCCTTCCTTGATATCGGAGAATTTGTTAAGGCCGATACCGCATTCGTAGTTTGATGCGACTTCCTTAACGTCATCCTTGAATCTGCGAAGTGATGAAATTTCATCATCAGCAAGTACGATACCGTCTCGAACAACACGGATTTTTGAGTTTCGTGTGATCTTGCCGTCAAGAACGTAACAACCTGCAATCTTGCCTACCGAGGAGATGCTGATAACATTTCTGACCTCACAACGGCCCTGCTCTACCTCACGGAACTTCGGAGCAAGCATACCCTTGATAGCTGCCTGAATTTCCTCAATGCAATCATAGATGATACGGTACATTCTCATCTCAACACCGTCACGTTCTGCAAGCTGTACAGCCACAGGGTCAGGACGGACATTAAAGCCGACGATAATAGCGTTTGATGCATTCGCAAGCATAACATCAGACTCACTCGGAGCACCTACGCCATTATGAATAACGCGTACACGTACTTCTTCATTTGTAAGCTTTTCGAGACTCTGCTTAACAGCTTCTGCAGAACCCTGAACGTCAGCCTTAACGATGACGTTGAGATCTTTCATCTCGCCTTCCTTGAGAGAATCAAAGAGGTTATCAAGAGTAACCTTCTGCATACTCTTGAACTGTTCTTCCTTAGCTTCGCTCTTTCTTTGCTCTACAAGCTCACGTGCAAGACGCTCATCGCTTACTGCGTCAAAGATATCACCAGCCTGCGGAACTTCAGCAAGACCTGTGATCTCAACGGGAACAGACGGACCTGCAGCCTTAACTTTTCTGCCCTTATCGTCCGTCATAACGCGGACACGACCGACAGCGGTACCTGCGACAATAATATCTCCCGAATTAAGTGTACCCTTCTGAACGAGAAGAGTAGCAACGGGACCGCGACCCTTGTCAAGACGAGCTTCGATAACAATACCCTTCGCTGCTCTGTTCGGGTTAGCTTTAAGCTCCTGCATTTCAGCAACGAGAAGAATATTTTCGAGAAGAGTATCGATACCCATGTGTGTCTTTGCAGAAACAGGAACGCAGATAACATCACCGCCCCACTCTTCAGGAACAAGGCTGTGCTCTGTGAGCTGCTGCATAATTCTGTCAGGATTTACATCCTGCTTATCCATCTTATTGATAGCGACGATGATCTGAACACCTGCTGCCTTAGCGTGGTTGATAGCTTCGATAGTCTGCGGCATGATACCGTCATCAGCAGCAACAACGAGAACTGCGATATCCGTAGCCTGAGCACCACGTGCACGCATTGATGTGAAAGCAGCGTGACCCGGAGTGTCAAGGAATGTAATCTTCTGACCGTTGAGGTCAACTCTGTAAGCACCGATGTGCTGTGTGATACCGCC
>JAGBFD010000085.1 GCA_017936645.1 Clostridia bacterium | reverse complement strand
TTCTGTTTGTTCCGCCTTTTGGTCTTCCCATTTCTTTCAGCTCCTTTTCTTTATCTTATCATAAAAAATGATGGCAGACACTTTTTTGTGTCTACCATCATTATACTATTTCATTGGAAAACCAACACGGATTTTTTAGCTGTTCAGTTTTTAACAGTCTGCGGTACCATTCCGGGATAGAGCAGGTCGTGAGTATGAGCGTTAGTAGCCTCCCAGTCGAGGATGAGAACTTCCGTTCCGTTGCGAAGCGTAAGAGGAAGTGCACTGTACGGAATGATGTCCTCGTGGATTGGCATACTAAGATAGCCGGGTACTTTTGTCATCTGTTCAACGAGTTCGGTTTTAGTGAAGTTTGTAGTAACAAGCGGAAGGAATGTATCAAGCAGAGCAAGTAACTGTGAAAAGGAAGCACCGCGAAGCTTGGTTGCCATAGCATTGAGCATATTTCTCTGTCTGCCTGTTCTCTTACGGTCAGAGTCGATTGAACGGAGTCTTACGTAAGCCATTGCATCTTCACCGTCGAGGGTGTAAGTTCCTGCTTGTGATTTTCCGAGAACGTTACGTGCTTCTTCAGCTGTCATTGTGATAGGCACACCGCCGAGAGTATCAACTACACTCTGGAAACCTTCAAAGTTGATCGTTACGTACTTATCGATTCTGATTTTGTAGTTTTTTTCGATCGTTTCTATGAGAAGTTTTGCTCCGCCGTATGCGTGAGCAGCATTGAGTCGTCTGTTACCGTGGCCGGGTATGGAAACATAAGCTGCACGTGAAAGCGAAACCATATTGATGACATTGTCCTTCTTGTTGATTGAAAGGAGTATCATTGAGTCTGAACGGTTCAGATAATTTGAAAACTCTCCGTTTTTCTTGTCACCGTAGTCTATACCCACCAGAAGAACGTTGTACACGTCCTCGTGATACCAGAGCATATTGTCATCAAGGTTTGCTCTTATGTCCTCATCGGCATCGCCCTGTTCTTCAAACTCAAGACTTTCTTCTTTGTCGATCTCAGGATTGACTTCACCCGAACTGTCACCGTAATTCATCTTATTCATATAGTCATTAAGGATATATGCTCCCGAACCTATAATAATCGCAAAAACAAGAAAGATTGAAAGAAAAGCAATAAGGATTTTTTTTCTTCTTTTTTTCTTTTTCTGTGCCTTCTTATCGTTCAGAATGTCTTGTGCCGTGAGCTTATATTTATCGTTATCAGGGTCGATTACCTGATATTTGTTTTCACTCATACGGATACCTCCCGGAAATTTTAATCTGCTGTCATTATAACTTATTTAAAAAAGAAAATCAACATATTGCACATTTTATTGTTTAAGGGTATAATATTGTATATTTTTATGTCCGAAGGGAAGCAGGTTTATGTCAGAACTCAAAAAGATGATAGTTGAACTCTCACAGGCGAACGGTACGCCCGGTGCCGAGTGGGATATATCTGATAAAATAAAAGAATGGTTGCCGTCTGCAATGACCGCAGAAAACGACAGAACAGGTAATGTGGTCGCAACTCTCGAAGGAAGCGGAAAAACATTTCTTCTTGATGCTCATATGGACAGGATCGGTCTTATCGTCACAGCGATTGAGGACGGTGGGTTCCTTCGCGTTGCACGATGCGGAGGGATGGATGCACGTGTACTTGCGGCTCAGGATGTTACCGTATGGGGCAAGGAGGCAGTTTACGGTGTTATAACCTCTACACCTCCGCACCTTCAGACTGCGGACGATGCAGGAAAAGCCAAGGATTTTGACGATATGCTCATTGACACGGGACTCAGCAAAGAAGATGCCCGGAAGCTTATTTCTCAGGGTGACAGAGTTACCGTAAAAACACCGGTGTCTGAGCTTCTTAACGGAAGAATCTCATGTGCGGCACTCGATGACAGGGCCGGATGTGCCGTTATTATAAGAGCTGCAGAGCTTGTAGCTCAGAGTGCGAATCATCCGACTGTAAAGCTTCTCTTTTCGGGACAGGAGGAGACAGGCGGTACGGGTGCCGTCAACGGAAGTTTCCTTCTTGAAGCCGATGAGTGTATCAGCGTAGACGTAAGCTTTGCGGATGCACCGGATATGCCTTCTAAAAAATGCGGAAAGCTTGACAAAGGTCCGATGATAGGTTTTTCACCCGTGCTTTGTTACGATATAAGCAGACGTCTTGAAGCTGTTGCAAAAGAAAAGGAAATACCGTATCAGCTTGAGCTTATGAGCGATTCGACGGGAACAAATGCCGATCACATTGCACTTTCAAGGGGTGGAATCAAAACGGGTCTTGTATCAATTCCTTTGAGAAATATGCACACGGGAGTTGAAATTGTCAGTGTAAATGACGTTGAAAACTGTGCAAGACTTATCGCAGAGTATATTTTGGGAGGCGGAATCAATGCTTGAGACCATAAAAGAACTTTCATTGCTTGACGGTGTTTCAGGCAGAGAAAATGCAGTAAGAGAATATATAAAAAATGCCGTTTCGGGATATGCGGACGGCATAGAGACAGATCCTCTCGGAAACCTTATAGTTTTTAAAAAAGGTAAGAATACACCCAAAAATAAAGTTATGCTTGACGCTCATATGGATGAGGTCGGTATGATGATAACTCATATCAATTCTGACGGTACTCTTGACTTTGACTGTGTCGGAGGGATAGACAAGCGTGTTATGCTCGGCAGACCTGTTACGGTGGGAGAGAGCAGGGTAAACGGTGTCATAGGTGTAAAGGCAACACATATGGTGCCTGCATCGGAAAAGCTTAATATGCCTTCGACTATGTACATTGACATCGGTGCAGACAACGCTGAAGAAGCACAGGCTGTTGTTTCACTCGGCGATTATGCTTGTTTTAATTCTGAATTTGTCGAATTCGGTGACGGATTTATCAAAGGAAGAGCACTTGACGACAGAGCAGGTTGTGCAATACTCATCGATATGATAAAGTCTGACCTTCCGTATGATATGTATTTTAATTTTGCAGCAGGTGAAGAAGTAGGATTCGGTATAGCACAGACTGCGTTTTATAAAGTACAGCCCGACTATGCCATAGTAGTGGAAACGACGACTGCTGCTGACCTTGCGGATGTGCCTGAAAGTAAGAAGGTGTGCTCGTTGGGAGAGGGCGGAGTTATATCCTTTATGGACAGACGTACAATCTATCCTAAAGAGCTTTTTGACAAAGCCTTTGACCTTGCACAAAAGCACGGCATAAAAGCACAGGTGAAGGCAACTGTTGCAGGCGGTAACAATGCAGGTGCCATTCATAAAACAGCGGGTGGAGTAAAAACTATTGCAGTTTCGCTTCCGTGCAGATACCTTCATTCACCGTCGTGTGTGCTCAAAAAAGATGATATCGAAGAAAGTGCAAAGCTCATAAGAGTACTTGCTGAGGAGTTTGCAAATGGTTAAGTGCGTTGAAAAAGGCGATGAAGCGTTTCTCTCTTTCTGCGACAGAGATGTCTTCGGCACGAGGATCAAAGCATATTTCAATTGCTATTCAACAGACTATGATTTTGTAAAGTTCTGGATGCAGACAGATGAGGACGGAAATGTTACAGCGGCTATCAGCAGAGTTGACGGTGATATGACTCTTTGTGTCTATAATGCAGATTGTGAAGAGCTTCTGCAGTTTGTGAAAATAGTGGGATTCACCACGATTCAGTGTAACCGTGAGACGGCAAAAAGCTTTACTGCAGACGAGGTGCTCAGCGGATATGTTGTCCGTTTTGAAAACAAAACTGATGAACGTGAAGTTGCGTTAAAAAAACACTTTGAGTTAAAAGAAATGTATGAAATTATAAAAGCAGAGAATCTGACAGGTGTCGGTGACTATCTGCCGTGGCTTTCAGATACTACTTTTCGTATAAACCGTAACACGGCAGAGCCATTATTGGCCGAGGTTGACGGTAAAGCTGCAGGCTGTGCGATGGTGCTTTTCCGTACGGACAAGGCGGCTCTGCTCGGTGCAGTCGCAACCTCTCCCTGCTACAGGGGCAGGGGGATAGCGGGAGCTCTCGTGACACGTCTTGCAAACCGAGAGCTTGCAGACGGCAGAAGGACAGAGCTTCTTTGCAAAAATGACAGTATAGTAGAATTTTATAAATCAATAGGGTTCACAGTGAAAGACGAATGGAGTTTAATTACAGATGGAACAAAACTTTTTTAGAATAGATCCGAAGGTAAAAGAAGCGGCAAAAAAAGCACTCGAAGTCATAGAGCCGCAGTTTAAAACTACAGATGAAATAGCAGAATACAATCAGCAGAAGGTTCTTTCTGCTTTTATCAATAATCATGTAAGTGAAAGTATGTTTGCCGAAAGCACAGGTTACGGCTACGGCGACAGAGGACGTGAAGTTATCGATAAGGTTTTTGCCGATATCGTGGGTGCGGAAGATGCCCTTGTACGCCACAACTTCACCTGCGGTACGCATACCCTCGCAGTTGCACTCTACGGTATGCTTCGTCCGGGCGACGTAATGCTCTGTGTAACGGGTACACCGTATGACACAATTCATTCAGTTATCGGCATAAACGGTAAGGGTGACGGTTCACTTGCTGATTACAGAATAATCTATAAGCAGGTTGATCTGAAGGACGGTAAACCTGACCTTGAAGCCATAAAGGAAGCTGTTACAAAAGAAAAAATCAAGCTCGTATACATACAGCGTTCAAGAGGATATTCTCTTCGTCCGAGTCTTTCCTGCGAGGAAATAGGCGAGATCGCAAAAGTTGTTAAAGCTAACAGCGATGCAGATATTATGGTGGATAACTGCTACGGTGAGTTCACTCAGACTGTTGAGCCGACTCAGGTCGGAGCTGATATAATCGCAGGATCACTTATCAAAAATGCAGGTGGCGGACTTGCACGTACAGGCGGATATGTTGCCGGACGTGCCGATCTGGTTGAAAAGATCTCATACCGACTGACTACACCGGGTCTCGGCAGAGAGGTCGGTGCAACTCTCGGAATGAGCCGTGAATTGTTTATGGGTATTTTCTTCGCACCGCACACGGTCGGCGAAGCGATCAAAGCAGCGTATTTCACAGCGGGACTCTTTGAACAGTTCGGATTTGAGACTACACCTACTTCAAAAGATCCCCGTTTTGACATCGTGCAGAGTGTCCTTCTTCGCAATGAAGAAAATCTTATTGCATTCTGTCAGGGTATGCAGTCAGGTGCACCGATCGATGCATTCGTAACTCCCGAACCGTGGGATATGCCCGGTTATGACAATAAAGTCATTATGGCTGCAGGCGCTTTCATAGGCGGAGCTTCGATTGAGCTTTCAGCTGATGCACCTTTGCGTGAGCCCTATGCAGCGTGGATGCAGGGCGGACTTAACTTCCACAGTGCGAAAATGGGCATAATGCTTGCGGCACAGAAAATGGCAGAAAGAGGATTGATTTAATTGGCATACAACGGAATAAAACCTGAAACGCTTTTCCTCGCGGCACAGAACAGATTTGAAAACAGCCGTATGTTTTACGAAGAGCACAAGCAGGAATTAAAGGAAGGCTTTACGGTTCCGATGAGGCAGATCGCTGCGGAGATCGTTCCGCAGATTTACGAGATTGACGATAAAGTGATGACTGATCCCGTTAAAATGGTGTCCCGTTTCTTCCGTGATACACGTTATTCAAAGGATAAGCATCTCTACCGTGATAATCTCTGGATAATGTTTATGCGAAATAAGCACGAATGGCAGAATTATCCGTGTATGTGGTTTGAGGTTACTCAGAATTTCTGGTCATACGGTGTTGGTATGTTCTGGGTGGATGCTACTTATCTTGAACTTTACAGAAAAGCTCTGATTGAGCGTCCGCAGGAGTTTTTAAAAGCTGTCGAGGATGCTGAAAGGGTAGGGGCGATGTACTCTCCAGAGTTTTACAAAAAACCTAAGCCGGGTAATCCGATACCCGAAATCGAGCCTTACTACCATATCAGAAATATGCACTTCATTGCACAGAGGACGGATTTTAAAACACTTGAAAATGAAGCTCTTATAGATGAGCTTAAGGAAATATACAAAGGCTTTGAAGGTATATATAAATTCTTAAAATCAGTTTCAGATGAAAGGGCGATGTTATGAGTTTAATGGGTTTTAAAAGCGGCACGGATATAAGAGGATACGGTGCTGTAGAATACTGTGAAGAAAAGCTTTATCTCGGCGATGAAGTAGTTTCAAAGATAACAGTTGCTTTTGCAGAATGGTTATCTGCAAAAAGAGGTAAGGAGATTGCAGATCTGAGCGTTTCCGTCGGCAGAGATTCCCGTGTATCGGGTCCGAGAATAGTCAAGGCTGTCAGCGACACACTTTCCGCACTTGGCGTAAAAGTTAAAAACTGCGGTCTTGCATCAACACCGGCAATGTTTATGTCTACACTCGATCTTAACTGTGACGGTGCAGTGCAGATAACGGCAAGTCATCATCCGTGGGAGAGAAACGGACTGAAATTCTTCACTCCTGACGGAGGTCTTGAGGGAAGCGACATCGCAACACTTCTTGAAAAAGCAGAAAGCATTACAACAGAAGCTCTTGTTGCTGATGCTTCAAAGATTTCAGATGTAGATTATATGTCCGAATATGCCGCACACCTTCGTGATATGATCAGGAAAGGTGTAAATGCTGAAAATTATGAAAAACCGCTTGACGGATTTAAAATCATCGTTGATGCAGGTAACGGCATTGGCGGATTCTATGCCGAAAACGTCCTTAAACCTCTCGGTGCAGATATTGAGGGAAGTCAGTTCCTTGAACCTGACGGAATGTTTCCGAATCATATTCCGAATCCTGAAAATCCTGATGCTATGAAGTCAATCTGCTCAGCTGTGATAAACAGCAAGGCTGATTTCGGAATAATCTTCGATACAGACGTTGACCGTGCAGGATGTGTCGACCGAGACGGTGAGGAGATCAACCGTAACCGTCTTGTAGCACTCGCTTCATATATCGCTCTTGAAGGTCACGACAGCGGTGTGATTGTAACGGACTCGGTCACATCGGACGGACTCAAGACTTACATTGAGTCAATAGGCGGTGAGCATTACCGCTTCAAGAGGGGATATAAAAACGTAATTAATAAGCAGATTGAGCTTAACAATAACGGCACGTTCTGTCCTCTTGCTATCGAAACGTCAGGTCATGCAGCATTCAAAGAGAACTACTATCTTGATGACGGTGCATATCTTATGACAAAAATCGTTATCCTTATCGCAAGGGATAAAACAGGAAATGCACTTCAGGATATTCTTGCTCCGCTTCAGCAGCCTGCCGAAGAAAAAGAGCTTCGCTTTGCAATAAAATGCGACGATTTCAAGCAGTACGGTGAGAATGTCATCGCTGAGCTCGAAAAGTATTATAACGGCAGGGAAGGCTGGAAGCTTGCCGACGATAACAGAGAGGGTATGCGTATCTCAGCTGATTCTGCAAACGGCAACGGCTGGCTTCTTCTCCGCCTTAGTGTTCACGATCCGATTATGCCTCTCAACATCGAAAGTAATGAAGAGGGCGGCGTTATGAAAATCGCAAAGGATTTCTATGAGTTTATCAAAAACTTCGATCTTCTCGATGTTTCTCCGATTGAGAATTTTATTAAATAAGGAAGTGGGAATATGAAAGCTTTTTTCGCAATTTTCCTTGCAACGCTCACAGCGATTTTTAATTTCTTCACAACGGACAGATCAATCAGTCAGCTTGCAAACAAAGGTGATATTACGGGTTACAGCGAAACTGTTGCGGCAGGAAAAGAAATGCCGGTTCTTTCAACCGATGAAAACGGCGACTTCACAATTCTTCAGTTTACGGACACTCATTTCACAACAGGTCTTTCTTATGGTGATATTTCCGTAATGGAAACGATGAAAGCTCAGGTTGCTGAATACAACCCGGATCTCGTTGTAATGCTCGGCGATATGATTGACGACGGTGAATCGGGCGCATTCAATAAGGAACATGTCCTTGATACCGTCGGCACTATGTTTGATGAAATGGAGCAGTACTGGGCATATATCCCCGGTAATAATGACGGTATCGCTCACGGCACATCAGCCGATGTTACGGCATATCTTTCGCAGTTTGATTATTGCCTTTGTGCCGATGTCAAAGACATTTCGGGCGGCGCACAGTATACAATAGATATCAAAAACGGTGAAACGGTTGTCCACTCGCTTGTATTTATGGATACAATGGATTATGACGATGAGGACGAAGAACACATCTACGGCTACGTTCACGCGGATCAGGTTAAATGGTGCGAGGACGAGATGAACAAAAAGCTTGAAAATTACGGCGATATCTCAATGAGCGTCTTTATCCACGAGAACACACCTGCATTTGCAGAAGCAGGCTTGTACGGTGAGGCTTATGCCGACGGATATTCGAAGCTTGATGAAATGGAAGAGAAGTACAATATCCCGAAGAATAAACCTCTCGACGATGTTTTTAAAAACGCAGGATGTGTAGGACTTGTTTCAATGGGACACGCTCATCCGAGTGAGAATAAGTGCAGCTTCTACAACGGCACATATTACCACGTTGCAGCCCAGACCAAAACAATGGGATCTCTTGTTACAATCCATACCGCAGCAGAAAACACAAGAGAAATGTATGATTTTATAAAAATACAATATTGAATTGACAAAAGGCAGCTCATTGAGTTGCCTTTTATTTGTGGAATTAAGCAGGGGAACGGCATTTCAGGTCGCTAAAACGGCATTTCAGGTCAACCCTGAGAGATTTTTGCTGTCTTTCTATTACAATATAATGCAAACGGACAGTTACCTGAGAAGGTGATTGCAAAAAGAAAGGATGACAGTTATGAAAAAGGTGTTGAAGAAAAGTTTCGCAGTGTTGCTTGCACTTATTTGTGTGATGAATGTTGCTGTGTTTATAGCTTCGGCGGCGGTTGTGGCAAGCGGTGCGTACGGGAATAACCCCGAAGGCGATGTTAAATGGACACTAGACACCGATGGTACACTTACAATCAAGGGTAAGGGTGAAATGGAAGATATTCACAATTATTATAATTGGGCAGGCAATTACGCTCCTTCAATCAAAAAGGTTGTAATTGAAAAGGGTATAACCCGTATAGGTAACAACGCTTTCAGCGGAGCCTTTCCGTATTCCGATGATTACACGTGGTGTTGCGAGAATCTTACAGAAGTGCATATTCCCGATACTGTGGAATCTATCGGTGTCTGTACGTTTGAAAAGGCTTCAAAGCTTGAAAAGATATACTATGATGGCACAATAACTCAGTGGAACGCCATTGAAATAGGCGAGAAAAATGAAAGCATCGCTAACGCTACTGTTTGCTGTAAAGGTGATATTAACAGAGACGGAAAAACAAATAGCACGGATGCTTTTATGGTATTGCAGCACGCTGTGAAAATAAAGATGCTGGCTTCAGAAGAAAGTGAGAGAGCAGATTTAAACACAGACAAAAAAATCAATTCATCAGATGCACTTTTTATTCTCCAGATAGCAGTAGGCGCTAAGTAAATCATTTTAATATCAGGACCACCCTTGCGGTGGTCTTTTTTGTTAAACAAATTCGGGTTTGTCGGGATCTTCAATGTTGCAGATATCAGGCCCCCTTGCCTAAAGGGGGCTGGTACGACGAAGTCGTGACTGGGGGATATTTTTACAAAAAACTATGAAAAATCAAGCTTTTCACGAAGTATCCCTCCGTCTTTTGCTTTGCAAAATCCACCTCCCTTTAGGCAAGGGAGGCTTTGCTCAACTTGAACTCATATGTAAATCATCCCGACAAACCCGAATTTATCGACATCATTTTCTTGGAAAGGGTAATACAATATGTTATATGACATCGTGATATTT
>JAGBFD010000084.1 GCA_017936645.1 Clostridia bacterium | reverse complement strand
TGATGTTAAGCTGGCTTGCTGTATGACCTGCCGACACGGCAATATGTGTCCTTACGGAAATAAAGAGAACGAACTTTTTTGCACAAAAGACATAACAATTACAAGCAAGGAAGACATGCTCGACTTGTTTGATCAAACGGATCCCTATGAAGAACGAGCGGTTGCTTCTCTCGACTTTTGTGAAGATTTTGTTTATCAAAGTGATGACTACTACACATATAATGATTATTTTTATCAGTTAAGCCGAAAGATGGCAAACAAATAGAAAATTCATACTACTTTTAGTCTTTCTTACCCCACATATACTACTTTTAGTCGCTCTTTCGCAACAAAAAGACACCGTACGGTGTCTTTTTTACTGGTCAGGTACTTGAATCCTAAGAGGCTGAGGAACGTTAAGAAATCAATCCATGCTTTCTGAGACTATCCTCTATTCTTATTTTATTTGTTTGACTTGTATCGTTCAGAGGCAGACGGTAAACACCGCTGTCAAGACCCATTAACTGCATCGCATACTTTACGGGAATCGGATTCACATCACAGAAAAGTACATTGGCAAGGTCGAGCAGCTCAATCTGCATCGCAACGCTTTTCGCTGTTTTACCTTCAAGAGCAAGTGAAGCCAACTCGTGCATCCTGTCAGGTGCGATATTGGCAAGGACTGAAACAACACCCTTCGCTCCCATTGCCATAAACGCGGCAGTCTGATCATCATTTCCGCAGTAAATATCGAGTTCATCACCGCAAAGCTTTATCGTTTTCATCAGTGAAGAAATGTTGCCGTTAGCTTCTTTGGTCGCTACTATATTTTTAATTTTGCTAAGCTCTTTATATGTTTCAGGGTGTATATCGACACCCGTTCGTGACGGCACATTGTAAACAATTATCGGAAGCTCTGTACGGTGTGATATAAATTCATAATGCTCTATAAGACCTGACTGAGAGCATTTGTTATAGTACGGAGTGACTATCAGCAATGCATCGGCACCCGCAATTTCAGCAGAATGCGAACGTCTGACTGCGTTTTCGGTTGAGTTGCTGCCCGTACCTGCAATTACCGGAACTCTTTTTTCTACGTATTTTACAACTGATTTTATTACCTGTCGATGTTCTCGTGCATTAAGCACCGAACTTTCACCTGTAGTACCGCATACAACTATGGCATCTGTACCGTTTTCAATCTGAAAATCAACCTGTTTTTTCAACATCCTGTAATCTACCTTACCGTCGGCACCAAACGGTGTGATGATCGCACATGCCGAGCCTGTGAATACAGTTTGTTTCAAATCTATCATACTCCTGTAAAAAAATGAAGCCGTACCGAGTTTTAAACTTCGATACGGCTTTTAACGTTATAAAGATTTATCAGTCCATGTAGCCCTTTGCAGCAAGAAGCTCAGCAAGAAGAACAGCACCGCCTGCAGCACCGCGGAGAGTGTTGTGTGAAAGACATACAAACTTATAGTCGTACTGTGTATCTTCACGGAGTCTGCCGATACTTACAGCCATACCGCCTTCGAGGTCACGCTGAAGCTTTGTCTGTGGCATATTGTCTTCAACAAAGTAGTTGAGGAACTTCTTCGGTGCACTCGGAAGTGCAAGCTCCTGAGGAACGCCCTTGAAGTTTTCCCATACGCTGAGAATTTCTTCTTTTGAAGGAATCTTATCAGCAAATTTCATAAATACTGCACCGAGGTGTCCGTTTGAAACAGGAACACGGATGCACTGAGCTGTGAAGTGAGGCTCAACAGCATTAACGATCTCGTCGCCTTCGATCTTACCCCAGATCTTGAGAGGCTCCTGCTCGCTCTTTTCCTCTTCACCGCCGATGAAAGGAATAACGTTATCGATCATTTCAGGCCACGTCTCAAATGTCTTACCTGCACCTGAAATAGCCTGGTATGTGCAAACAAGAACATCGTCAACCTTGTAACCTGCTTTATCAAGAGGATAAACAGCAGGAACGTAGCTCTGAAGTGAGCAGTTTGACTTAACAGCGATGAAACCGCGGTTTGTGCCGAGACGCTTCTTCTGAGAAGCGATAACCTCGATGTGGTCAGCATTAAGCTCAGGCACTACCATCGGAACGTCGGGAGTACCTCTGTGTGCACTGTTGTTTGAAACAACGGGACACTCAGCCTTAGCATATCTCTCTTCAAGAGCCTTGATTTCATCCTTCTTCATATCAACTGCACAGAATACGAAGTCAACAAGCTTTGCGATCTTTTCAACGTCAGCAGTTGCATCATATACAACAAGGTCAGCCATACTTTCAGGCATCGGAGTGTCCATGCACCAACGGCTGCCGACAGCCTCCTTGTATGTCTTGCCAGCTGAACGAGGACTTGCAGCAACAAGTACAACTTCAAACCATGGGTGGTTTTCAAGAAGAGAAGCAAATCTCTGACCTACCATACCCGTAGCACCGATAAT
>JAGBFD010000083.1 GCA_017936645.1 Clostridia bacterium | reverse complement strand
GAACTCATTCGCATGCAATTTAATATTTATTTTTGTCTAAACTTTGGGGTTCACTTCAATTTCACTTTATGTTTGTTACTCATCTGTTTATGAAACGCAGAATCATAGCTTCTCTTAAAGTAGAAATCAAGATTTTCAAGCTGAGCATCAAACCGATCCTTTCTGTGGATGCTCTGATAACCGTCAGCCATATCATATGCAATCTTCTTATCGCATATTTCAACTTCAACAATACTGTTATGCTCGTAATTTCCGTCTGCTCTGAAAGATGCATAAGGTACGGTTTTTTGGATTTTCAGAAGCTTTTTATCTTCAAGAAGCTTATATCCTGCGAGAATCTGTGATATATGCGTATTGCCGGGCGAATCGTTAAACTTAATCGTACAACAGGGAATATTTTTCGAGTTGCTCACACCTTCCACACCTTTCACGGATATTCTTTAATTACCATATCATAAAATACTAATTAATTCAAGTAGATGTGAATCATAAAAATTGACAAACAACTGCATCTGTGATACCATTCAATCATCCAAACAATACTGACGAGGTGTAATATGTCTTTGATAAAAAACTTCCTGAGTTACCGCTTCGGAAACCTCATCCTCAGAATAAAAATCATTCTTCTGAGTCTGTTTTATAACAGCAAAAAAAAGAAATTCTTTGTCATCGGAGTCGCTGAACACGGTAATTACGGTGACTTTGCTATCTCAGAGGCGCAGAATCTTTTTCTGAAAGACAATTTTGATGCCGATATCGTAGAAATCACCGAAGAAGAAATCAGCAATCCTCTTACATACAAACGAATAAAAGCCATGCTCGGACCGGACGATATAATTTTCCTGCAGGGCGGAGGAAACCATGGAAACATGTACTCCTTCCATGAGATGTACCGACGTGAAATTATCAAAACCTTCAGGAACAACCGTATTGTTCTCTTCCCGCAGACATACTATTTCAGCGACGATGCCGACGGCAGAAAACAGGCTGAAATAAGCAAAGAAATATATTCTTCTCACCCCGATTTGATCCTCGCCTTCCGTGACCGAATGAGTTATTCGCTTGCAAATGATGTTTACACAAAAAACACCGTTATATTCTGTCCCGACATGGTACTTTACCTTAACGGCCGTTTTGTGAAGAAAAACAATCCTGAATCTGACATTATGGTTTTATTCCGTGCAGGTAAAGAGGCAAAATATCAACCTGAAGAAAAGAAGGCTGTTACTCAGAAGCTCTCAGAGAAATATAAACTCACATTCAACAATCACACGACAAAAGAAAAGGTTACCAAGGAAAACCGTTACTCACTTGTAAAAAGTCAGGTAGAGCTTTATGCCGGAAGTGACGTTGTCCTGACAGACAAACTCCACGGTGCTATCTTTTCAATCGTTACGGGTACACCTTGTGTTATGCTTAGTACTTTCAATCACAAGCTCAGAGAGTTTTATAAAATATTTAAAAATATTGACGGCTATTATTTTGCAGATACGCTTGAAGAAATCCCTGATCTGATTGACAAAGCTTTTGAAATTAAAAACTGTACTAACCCCGACTTAACCGAACACTACCAAAACTTAATCGAAACAATAAAGCGAGAGGATTAACCTCTCGCTTTACTCTTTTGTGAATATCTTTTGATAAGTATCAGAATCAATACTCCGAAAAACGGAAAAGCTGATGCTGTAAGCATTCCGACTTTCATACCGAGCTGTTCTGTTGTGATCGAAAGATTCGGTGCAAAAGAAGCTGCCCATCCGCTTACGGAAACTTTATCTACCACGGCGCCGAGCAACTGCGGTGCAATTGAACCGCCGAGATCTCCGCCCGCAGCCATAAGTGCATAAGCAGCAACACCCGGAGCCGGAAATTTTTCTTCCATCAGAATAAGTGTACCCGGCCAGAGCATTGATGTACAAAGACCTGTCAGCACGCAGGCAAGTGTAGCTACTATCGCATTCGGAACAAGTCCTGCTGTAAGATAGCAGACAAATGCACCCGCCATTCCTGCGAGAAGTACGTTTGATATATTTTTTCCGTGCTTTGCGTAAGCTGTGCGACCTAATCCCAGAAGAATTGCAAAAACAGCCATTCCGAGAATATCTCCGACAGCTTTAGGAATTCGGAGAGCATTCTCCATATATCCCGAAATCCAGTTTGTCATAGCATTTTCTGCCGCACTTCCGAAGAAAATACAAAGCACGCAAAGCCACATAGCTGACGGACGTTTCTTTTTCTTTACTGACGAATTTTCCTCTGAGAGATTCATTTCAGGCATCGGTGATGTACTGAAAAGAACAAAGGAAACGATCGGTAATACTGCCCAGAAAAGAGTAAGATACATCCAGTTCTGAGTGCCGAAAACCTTAAGAAATAAAGTACTGACAAGTACAACAGTTACCACACCGTAAGCATAGAGTGAATGAAGCATACTCATATCTTTTTCAGGAGTTTTCGACGGAATTGCCGCAACAAGAGGACTCAGAAGAACCTCACAAAGACCTGCCGCAACGGAAAAAATAACCGTTCCTGCTACAAAACCGGCATATGCATACTGCGGAAAAAACGTCGGTACGAGCGCATATAACGTAAGTCCGAGTGACGTCAATAACGGCATTATTTTAATCGTCAGTTTTATATTGAAATATTTTGAAAAAAACGTAAAAACAAGGTCGATTACAAGCTGAGTACAGAAATTGATCAGAACAAGCGTACCGAGCAATGTATATGAAATACCGTACATTTCACGGAATGTTACAAAAAGTAATGGTGGCAGACTGAAGATCGACGACATAGCGAGATATGTATAATAGCAAGCTCGTTTTGTACGTGTGAAATTCTTGATTGAATCCGACATTTTTACCCCTCACATCATTTAAGGCACTCTGATCGAGTGCCTTTATCTTTTTTTGAAAATCTTTCTTACTGTCCTCTGCCACTTTCTGTAATAGGCTATCTCAAGCATCAGAAGAGCCTTGTCATACATCATAAACGCTACTGTTCCGAGAACTAACACAACAGGAAGGAAATATCTTTCACTTTCTTCGAGCAGTTCTGTGGAAATG
Source organism: Clostridia bacterium (assembly GCA_017936645.1). Lineage (GTDB taxonomy): Bacteria > Bacillota > Clostridia > Oscillospirales > Acutalibacteraceae > CAG-488. The sequence goes on along the minus strand of JAGBFD010000083.1, from coordinate 21,385 downwards.
CCGAAAACAAACATCATCACACAGTACGTTGCAATTATAACGACGATAAAAAACAAAATTTTAATTATAATTGAAATCCATTTTTTGGGTTTATCAAAGAACGGTTTCAACAGCGGGTAGTATCCCAATACCGCTATATAGATCCCGACCGCCTCTTTACCCGGTACGATAAGTGCACTGATTATTGCCGTGCCGGCATAAACGGCAAAGCCCCACTTGCGGTCACACTCAGCACTCATAAACAAAACCATCAACGCCGCCATACCCGGCAAAGCATAAGTAAAATAAGGAAGAAGCGACGATGCCAGCATTACAGCAGTCGAGAGTGCAATGCACATAGCTCCGAGTGCAGTTTTTAAAGTATTATTCATAGCACTCCCTCTTAACAGCAACGAATCAGATCGCCGCCCAGACACTCACAGCAGCAGTCTGCACAACACAAACCTGTACATATATCACATCCGTCACATCCGCAAGGATTACAGCAGCCTCCTGCTGAAGAAGTCGTGTGTTCACGACGGTAATCGCCCTTCTTCTCCCTGTTAAGCTGTTTAAATGCCGCTTTATATTCGGGATTTTCGGGATCCATACGGTGGGCTCTTTCGAAGCTTTCAGCTGCACTTTCAAGCCAACCGCGACGGTGCTGAATCGTACCCTTGAGATAAAACCATTCCGCATCTCTTTGCTTATAAGGTATTCCGTCGAGCAGCATTTCTGCATCATCGATCCTGCCACCGTTGAGCTTGGCTCTTATATCGCCAAATTTAGAATCACCTGTATAATTATCCGCTGAAGCATATGAATAGTCTGTACCTGCATCAGCGTACGAAGTACTTTTTTGCTTACTGCCTAAATTCATAACGATGGCATCATACGCCGCATTAAGTTCATCCATTTTCTGAAAATCATTATTATATAAACGTGCCAGATCTCTGTATGCACGCTTCACGTCATCAAGACTCGCATCAGGACTCAGCCCCAGGACCTCATAAGGATTTCCCATTCTCTGTTTCCCCCTTTTCCAACACCTTCTGTGTCACAGAGTAAACTCCGTCATAAAGCACATTTTCTAATATATCATTAAATCTGAAAATTTTCAATCTTTTATAGTTCATTATAGCTTCGCCTATGGTGAGATTCATCATTTCCTCACAGTACTGAGTAAAAGATTCGTCCTCAAAGCGTTTTTTCAGCGGATTAAAGCTACCTTCCTTTATATCATCTTCACAGTCATTTACCGCATCTGTGATATACACCCATCGACCTATCATATAACCGAACTTTTTCAAAGCATCGATATCCTCGCACTCAATGTTATGTACGAGCAGCTCAGACAGCATTACCGCACTCGGATCAGCCGCCTCGTCAAGCGAACCGTTTCTTTTTTCGATTTCAAGCTGACGTGCCATCTGCTTTTCGAGGACTTCGCTGATACTGCCGACCCTTTGACACGCTTTTTTATAAAGATGCTTTGCATAAGGCAGCATCAGTCTGCAAAGAAAGCGTTTTAAAAATCTGCTGTCCTGTATATTATCTGCAAGCTTGTGGTACATCATCAGAATCGTAACATCTGCAGTATAGGAAATGTCCTCATTGTCGCGGTTACAGTCAAGGCACGGTTTTGCAGGATTAAATGAACAGTGCGACTTTGTAAAACCGGGACATTGTGAACGAACCGCCATTCTTACCATAGCAAAAAAAGTAAAATCATAGGAAAGGATAAAGCGTGCAACAAAGCCGTAACGCTTGCCCAAAGCCTTGCAAAGTGTACAATACACTCCCTTGTAAAGCTCATAGTCTTTAAACTTCATCTCAGGCTTATGTGCTTTAATGTAACCTAACACGTCTTCCCCTCACTTTTATGCTGAACTAAAACAATATAAATCTTTTGAATTTCTTACCGCATTTAGGACAAGTAATACGTCTGACGCCGCGTTTCTTACTAAGACGAAGATGTTCCTTACATCCCGGACAGGTCCGGAAACGGTGCGTTTTAATCTGAGACAATCTTACAGCCATCCTTTTGAATTTCTTCCTCATTCTGAATAAAAATCCTTCAAAATCTATCTTGAACAGAAAAACGCTGAACCTTGACACCTCAGCTCTTCTTTTTTCTACATTTTTAGAAAGAAAACGGTAGATTGTAACACCAAGAAAAACAAGTGCTATCGCCCACATAATGAAAAAAGCAACCTTTGAAAAGGCGAAAAACATTTTAAGTCCGTTTATCAAAAGGTAAGCCAAAAACGTAAACGGTGTCAGTCTGTCAAAACCGTTTCTGCCTGCCATAAATTTTTTATATTTTTCTATCAAACCGTACATATGATTACTTCCGTTACTAAAAATATATTGTAGTATATAATACTACTTATTACTTTGTTTGTACATACATTATACTTGACAAATCAGGGTAAGGTGTTACAATTTTATTAAAATTTTGATAAAAGCAGGTTTTCTTAATGAAAGTATATAATAATTTTTCTGAACTCGTAGGAAAAACACCGCTGATGAGACTCAATAATTTTGAAAAAATGCATGATCTCAAAGCGGAAATTTACGCAAAGCTTGAATTTTTCAACCCTGCAGGAAGCATAAAGGACAGAGTCGCACTTGAGATGATAAACTCTGCCGAGGCTGACGGTACACTAAAAAAAGGATCTGTTATAATCGAGCCTACAAGCGGTAACACCGGCATAGGTCTTGCCGCAATAGCGGCTTCAAGAGGATACCGCTGTATCATCATTATGCCCGACACTATGAGTGAAGAAAGAAAAAAGATGATGACCGCATACGGTGCTGAGCTCATACTTACCGAAGGCAGCAAAGGCATGGCGGCCTGCATCGAAAAGGCTGAAGAAATCAGAAGCAGCACACCCGGCAGTATCATCGCAGGTCAGTTTACGAACCCTGCCAATCCTACGGCACACATCAAAACAACTGCACCTGAAATCTGGGATGATCTCGACGGTGAGATAGACACTTTTGTCGCAGGAATCGGTACAGGCGGTACGATAACGGGTAACGCAAAATTTCTGAAAAGCAGAAAGGATGACATAAAAATCATCGGAATCGAACCTGCATCATCACCGCTAATAACTCAAGGTACAGCAGGTGCTCATAAAATCCAAGGTATAGGAGCGAATTTCGTACCTGAAATTCTTGACACAAACCTTATCGATGAAATTATGACAGTAACTGATGCTCAGGCTTACTCCTTTGCCGCAGAAGTCGCAAAGTGTGAAGGAATCTTCATCGGCATTTCATCGGGTGCCGCACTCAGTGCCGCTGTCGAGGTCGCAAAGCGGGACGGGATGAACGGCAAAAAAATCGTTGTTATCTTCCCTGACGGCGGCGGACGTTACCTTTCAACCCCTGAATTCATCTGAAAAATAAAAAATACACGGCTTGCACAGATTCGCTCTGTACAAGCCGTGTTGATTTATATGACTTTTACTATCTTATACGCCTCGATAGTCTTGGGATTTTTGTCCTTTAACTTACCGTTGTAATGAATCTCCAGAGTATCGCCTACGATTAGGTCATCACGTGAAATCTCATTACCTTCGGCATCGTATATCTTCTCACCGTTCTTGAATCTGATATAAATTCCGTCCTTATCATAAAGCTCGGAATATACACCGCCAAGATCCTGAACCTCAACGATGAACTCTCCTTCCAGACTCTTTACGCTGTAGGTCGCCTGAATTGTAGATACGACCTCAGGCTCTTTTTCACCGCACGATACACAAGCAAAAAGCATCATAACAGCGAGAAGTAAAGCCGTTACTTTTTTCATGGCAAAACCCTCTTATCTCCAGCAAACTCTTACAGTAACGCCGTCCTCTTCGAGAACAAACTTACCGTTCTTTGAGCTTGACTCATACTCTGCGACAGAAGCCATTTCAGTAAACTTGAATGTAGGCTTCGTCATCGGAGCATTATGGTAGATATGGTCAACCTGTCTGAGACCCTCTATGAATGCCTGAGCCATTTCAGGAGTCTTGAGTGTAATCTTGGAGTCAACCTTAAGCTCTCTTGTAGCCTCTGCTTCAACATTGTACTGTCCTGCAGCAAGAGTTCCCGGGATAAAGCCTGTGCACCACCATGTGAATGACGGGCTTCTTGAGAAGATCTTATTATACTTAGCTGAGTCAGGTGCACGTCTGTAAACGTCCATACTCTGAAGAAGCTTTGTTTCGTCATCTGCACAGTTGAAGTGTGTACTTGCTGAGGAACCTGCGGCACGGTTATAAACACCGATCTCCGCACCGACAAGAACGAGACCGTACTGACCCTTCCAGTACTGAATCATCCACTCAAGTCCGTCGTAGTCAAAGTATACACGGATAGTGTCGTATGTAATAGCGATAACAGGAGCAGAAGCATCGTATGTTTCATTATAACCGAAGTTTCTCTGCCATGCGTTCTCAGCTGTGATGAAGCACTTATCCTTAGTTGAGTACTTAAAGCCGAAAAGACCTGTGTCTGAACCATCAACACTTTCAACAGTAATGTTACCGTCAGCATCGATTGTCGGTTTGATTACGTCGCCCCAACGGTCCTTGATCTCATCGATCTGCTGCTGAAGGCTCTTTGTAGTGCCTGTAGTCGGTGTCGGTGTGAAGCTACCGCCTGAGTTGCCTGAACCGTTACCTGAGCCATTATTTGATCCACCGGAAGAACCGTTGCCGGAGCCGTTATTTGATCCGCCTGATGAGCCGCTACCCGAACCGCCTGATGAACCGCCGTTCGGTCTGAGTCCTGCTGAGGGATCAAGCTGAGTTACGCTTCCGTCAGGCATTGTAACTTCAATGTTCTGTTCATTTTCTGCCCACTGAGCACCGCAATCGTTGCAGACGAAGTAACCCATCTCATCGGGTCCTTTGAAATTAACAGACTGACAGATAGGACAGCACTGCTCAAGTCCTGTGTCGCCTACATTTACAGTATCATCAAGAGCAAACGGGTCGTTAGTGCTCTGCTCTTCGGGAACATCAGCCTTGCCGATAAAGCTACATCCCGGTAAAACAACGAGAGCCATCATTGTAATAACGCCAATCACGGCAATCGCTCTGATTAAGCTGTTTTTATTAAACATCTTTTTTACCTCCAAGTCATTTGGAGATATTATATCATATACGTAATCAAATTTCAACACATAGTGACAAATAAATATATTGACTAAAAATGGAAATAATTATATAATATTTTTGTATGTATTTATTATGAGGTGTTTTTATGAACTACACAAATGACGAAAAAATCTTAAAAATCGTTTCAAACTTCCCCTTTAAGGGTGAATTAGTCGAAATCAAACCTACAGGCTCAGGCCATATCAACAGTACTTTCCTCGTAACCTGCTCTGACTCAAACGTTACGTACGAGTATATTTTACAGCTTATCAATCCTAACGTTTTCAAAAAGCCTGATGAGCTTATGTCAAACGTAATGAACGTAACAAGTTTTCTGCGAAACAAAATTATCCTTGACGGCGGAAATCCTGAAAGAGAAACACTCACCTTCCTTTACACAAAGGACAATGCACCGTATTACAGCGACGATGAAGGTGCTTGCTGGAGAGCTTATAACTACATAGGAAACTGTCTTACATACGATACAGTCGATGATCCCGTAAAACTGTACCGTTCAGCAAAGGCTTTCGGTATATTCCAGAAAAGACTTTCTGACTACCCCATCGACAATCTTTTTGAAACAATCCCTGACTTTCATAACACTCCCGCACGTTATGAAGCATTTCGCGAAGCAATAGAGAACAATCTTTCCGGAAGACTTGACGAAGCAAAGGAAGAAATCGAATTCGCCCTCTCAAGAGCCGCCGATGCTTCAAAGCTTACCGATATGATCAAAACCGGTGAGCTTCCCGTTCGTGTAACACACAACGACACCAAGATCAACAACGTACTTTTCGATAAGATCACAAACGAGGCTTTCTGTGTCATCGATCTTGATACGATTATGCCCGGTCTTTCTCTTTACGATTTCGGTGACGGTATTCGTTCAGGTGCAGTTACTGCAGATGAAGACGAAAAAGATCTTGACAAGTTTAACCTTGACGTAAGTCTTTACAATGCATATGCAGAAGGTTTCCTTTCCGAGGCTGCTGAGTCATTGACACAGAACGAAGTGGACAATCTCGCATTTTCAGCAAAGCTCATGACACTCGAATGCGGTGTGCGTTTCCTCACCGATTTCCTTAACGGTGACGTATACTTCAAGACAGCTTATCCCGAGCACAACCTTGTAAGATGCCGCACTCAGTTCAAGCTCGTCAGAGAAATCGAAGAGCATATGGATGAAATGAACAAAACAACAGCTGAGCTTTACAGGAGGGCTTTGCTTGAAAAATAAGAAACGTCTTATTCTTATCATCTGCCTGAGTGTTCTGGCTCTGCTTGCAGCAGTTGCGATCTCAGTACCGCTGATCAGAAACGCTGTCGAGGACAGCAGGATAAGAGGTTACCTCTCTCAGGATCTCGGAAACGTCGATAATATCGTTCTGATTTCCCGCTGTGCCGAGATCGACGGCAAGTCAAACTCTGTAGCAGGTGTAAAAGAGGCAGTAAGACTTGGAGCTGACGGTGTCATAGTCGACCTTTGTTTCCGCAAAGACGGCACGCCTGTAATCACCGACGACTACGGAGAAAGCGGATCTGCGACCACTCTTGAAGAGCTTTTCGTGCAGATGAACTCAGACAAATACAAGGATATACTCATTTACCTGAATATAGTTCAGCTATCTGAAATGAACAAGCTCAACAGTATCGCGGTAAAGCACAATATGGTCGGCAGGACATTTATAACAGGTATTGACGAGGAGCATTACGGTCTGATTAATTCAGACGGCACTATCCTTCCCTTCCTGCTTGACTATGAGCTCACTGACGAGGACAAATCCGCAATTGCCGACGGTACGTTTTCCGCACCTGAATGCATTTCTGAATACGGAGCAAGCGGACTGGTGATATCGGCAGAAGATGCAACACCCGAAACAGTTAAAACCCTTAACGATTTTGGGATTCCGTTCATCATCTCCGCCACAGATTCTGAAGAAAAATACTGTGAAGTTCTGCTTAACGGAGCCTCATCGGTCTGTGTAAGCGACATCAAAAGAGCCTCACAGATACTTGATGATTGGATCGTTTCCATGCAGGAACGCCACAGCTTATCCGTCGAACAATCACTTGCAGACTTAAAACAGAACAAATAAAAAAACAGCGTATTTATGGTAAAACATAGATACGCTGTAATTTTTATTATGACAACTTGTGAATAAACAAACCGCTCATAAGCTTAGGTTCGAACCACGTTGATTTCGGCGGCATTATCTGACCTGCATCAGCAATGTCCATAAGATCATCAAGAGTTGTAGGATACATTGAGAAAGCAATCTTCATATCTGTATTAACTCTTCTTTCAAGCTCAGACAAACCGCGGATTCCGCCGATGAAATCGATTCTCTTATCAGTACGGGGATCGTCAATGCCGAAAATGGGAGCGATCACATTTTTCTGCAGAATTGAAACATCAAGCTGATCTACGGGATCGTTCGGGTCGTACGTACCCTGCTTTGCCGTAAGCTTGTACCACGTGCCGTCAAGAAGCATTCCGAACGTATGCTTCGCTTCAGGTTTATATGCCTCACTGCCTATGCTTTCAACGTCGAATACTTCGCTGATTTTTGCAATGAATTCTTCACTTGTATTGCCGTTGAGATCCTTCATTACACGGTTGTAGTCCATAATTTCAAGCTCGTTACGCGGGAAAAGCACCGCAAGGAAGAAATTGAACTCTTCATCGCCTGTATATGACGGATTCTGTTCACGGCGCATCTTACCCACTCTGACAGCTGAAGCAGCTCTGTGGTGACCGTCTGCGATGTACAGATAATCAATCGCCGCAAATTTTTCGGTAAGAGTCGCAATCGTTTCAGGACAGTCAATCACCCATACTGTATTGCTCACACCTTCAGAAACAAAATCATAGACAGGATCATGATCTTCCTTCCACTTTTCAACAAGATTGTTTATAAATTCATCTTCACGGTAAGTGAGGAATATCGGACCTGTATTGGCGTCACAGTAGTCTACGTGGTTGATTCTGTCCGCCTCTTTATCTGCTCGTGTAAGCTCATGCTTTTTAATCACATTATTGATATAGTCATCAATTGCAGTACAGCCGACAAGACCCGTCTGACTTCTGCCGTTCATTATCTGACGGTAGATGTAGATGCACGGAGTATCGTCCATTTTACAGGTGCCTTCAGTTACAAGCTTATCGAGATTTTCTCTTGCTTTGAGATATACCTTTTCGTCGTAAAGATCTACACTCTTGTCAAGGTCGACCTCAGCTTTATCTATATGAAGAAAAGAATAAGGATTACCTTTTACCATTTCTCTTGCTTCCTCGCTGTTCATTACATCATAAGGTAATGCGGCAACAGCTTCAGCTTTTTCGGGAACAGGTCTAACTGCTTTGAACGGTTTAAAAACTGCCATAAAAACTCTCCTTGGTTCAAATTTGCAACTATAATTTTACTATAACCGGATATTATTTGTCAATATAAAAGAACGGCCGCTTCTCTGAGCAGCCGTTAATTATCATATATATTATTCATCGATGCCAAGCAACCAGTTAACACTTACGTCAAGTGCAAGTGCGATTGCTTTCAACTCATAGTCAGTTACTCCTCTGAGCTGACCCTCAAGCTTTGAAAGACCTGATGCATTGAGATCAATTCCGCTGACCTGAAGCTGTGCAAGGAGGTCTTTCTGCTTCATTCCGATTGCTTTTCTTTGTTTTTCAACCTTGGCGCCTATTATATTCATATCACCAAGCTCTTGTTTTCTTGTCCTCATTTAAACTCACCTCTAATATGAACAAAACTTACATATACATTTTAGCACTTTAGTTTAAATTTCTCAATAGTAACTTTATTTTTGGATAAATTTTCAGAGAATTAACCATAACATTGCATTTTTTACAGGCAAATTTAGACAATTTTATGATTTTGTATCATAAAATATTAATATTTAGACATCTTTCACATTTTGTCATGTATTGTAAAATTAATTTCTCTGTGCTATAATCAACGAAATAATGTTGAAAGCGGTGCTTTGAATGAATGATTTAAAGAAACGTAACCTTACGATGCTTACTGATTTCTATGAGTTGACCATGGCGAACGGATACTTTCTCAACGGCAAAGGTGATGCCATAACTCAGTTTGATATGTTTTTCAGAACCATACCTGATAACGGTGGTTTTGCAATTATGGCAGGTGTTGAGCAGCTTTCTCAGTATCTTGAAAATCTCAAATTTACCGATGAAGACATCGAATACCTGAGAAATCGCGGATTCGGAGAAGATTTCCTTGACTACCTCAGAAATTTTGATTTCAAGTGTGATATTTACTGTGTTCCCGAAGGCACACCCATCTTCCCACGCGAGCCGATCGTTACAGTAAAAGGACCTGCTATTCAGGCTCAGTTTATCGAGACGATGCTTTTGCTCGCTATCAATCATCAGAGCCTTATCGCAACAAAAGCAAACCGACTTGTGCGAGCTGCACAAGGCAGAACTATAATGGAATTCGGTTCACGACGTGCACAGGGCTTTGACGGTGCCGTTTACGGAGCGAGAGCGTCCTATATCGGCGGATGTACCGGAACTGCATGTACAATTTCTGACCGTGAGTTCGGCGTACCTGCACTCGGCACAATGGCACACAGCTGGGTTCAGCTTTTCGACACAGAGCTTGATGCTTTCTGTGCTTATGCAAAAGCTTATCCGGACAGCTGCACTCTGCTCGTAGACACTTACGACGTGCTCAAGTCAGGCGTGCCTAACGCAATAGAAGCATTCAGAAGAGAAGTTCTCCCTAAAGGCTTCAGACCGAAGGGCATACGAATCGACAGCGGCGACATCACTTATCTTTCCGTAAAGGCAAGAAAAATGCTTGACGAAGCAGGATTTGAGGATGTCAAAATCATCGCTTCGAACTCGCTCGACGAGTATATTATCAGAGATATGCTCCGACAAGGTGCTGCGGTTGACTCATTCGGAGTCGGTGAAAGACTTATCACAGCATCATCCACTCCTGTTTTCGGTGGTGTTTACAAGCTCGTTGCCGTCGAAAGTGACGGTGAAATGAAGCCCAAAATTAAGCTCAGCGAAAACGTGGCAAAGGTTACGACGCCCGGTGCCAAAAAGCTCTGGCGTCTTTACGATAAGGAAACAGGAAAAGCTCTTGCTGACCTCATCACTCTTGAAGGTGAAACTATTGATGACTCACAGCCGTACGAGCTTTTCGACCCTGACGTCACCTGGAAGAGAAAAACAGTCGACAATTTCATCGCACGTCCCCTGCTTCAGCCACTTTTCATAGACGGTAAGTGCGTTTATGACTATCCTGCTATTGAGGACATAAGAAACTACTGTGCGGAGCAGGTTGATACTCTCTGGGACGAGGTTAAAAGATTCGAAAATCCGCACAACTATTACGTCGATATGTCTCAGGCTCTTTGGGATATGAAGAATGAAATGATTCAGAAATACAAGCCTAGATAAATCGGAGATGATTTTATGACATTATGGATCTTAATGTGTACAACAGCTTCTCTGATTCCTCTTATTATGATCATATCTGGCGGATGCTTTTCAAGAAAAGCACCAAAAAAAATCAACAATCTTTTCGGCTATCGCACGGCATTATCGATGAAAAATGAAGACACCTGGAAATTTGCCCATAAGCATATGGGTAAACTCTGGTTCAGATCAGGAATTATAATGCTGCCTGTTTCAATAGCAGCAATGTTCCTTGCACTCGGCAAGGGTGAAAATACGGTATATTCTTTCGCCACTGTGATAACGCTTATCCAGACAATTCTGCTCGTTATACTGATATTCCCGACAGAAGCCGCCCTGCGAAAGAATTTTGACAAAGACGGAAACAGGAAATAAAAAAATTACGGTTTGCTTGATGCAGACCGTAATTTTTTGTTTTAATTATAAACCGTAGCAGATATTGATTTTAGCTCTTAATACATCCTTGATATTATCAACAGCACCGCGCATATAGATCTTCGGATCAAATACTTCCGGATCTTTTGCAAACTCTGCTTTTATACCGTTTGTATATGCCTGACGAAGCTCCGTTGCAAAATTAATCTTGCTGATACCTGCAGCGATACAGTCGCGGAGCACCTCATCAGAAAGACCTGAAGCACCATGAAGTACCAGAGGAGTATCAACGGCTTCATGTATTTCCTTTATCCTCTGCACGTTGATTTTAGGCTCACCCTTATAGATTCCGTGTGCAGTACCCACGCCTATTGCGAGCGTACTTACATTTGTACGGCGAACGAATTCCTCTGCTTCGCTCACACTCGTATACGATGCTTCAAGGTCAGTGTCGCCTTCTTCCTTTCCACCGATCGTGCCGAGCTCACCCTCAACAGAAACATCCATCGGGAGTGCGAAATCAGTAACTTCCTTTGTGTACTTTACATTATCCTCGAAGCTCATTGCACTTCCGTCATACATAACTGACGAAAAACCGCTTGCAATACATCTCTGCGCAAGTGCAAGGCTGTTTCCGTGATCAAGATGCAAGGCATAATCAACAGGGCAATCCGCCATAAGCTCACGCATCATAGCAGGATAGATAGCAACTCCGCCGTAGTTGAGTGTACGCGGAATCATCTGCACGATGACAGGAAGTCGCATTTCATGCATAATCTCAGATACTGCCATGGCAGACTCAAGATTATCAATATTGAATGCAGGGATAGCGTAGCCTTCATTAGAGGCTCTTCTCATAAGTCTTGCGGATGAAATAACCATATCCACACCTCACTTAACTTTTAAAATCAATTACTTTTCTGCTGTCTAAAATATAAACCAGACCTGAAACAACAGATATAAATGCAGTTATACCAAGTAAAACATTTGAGATGATTGCTAACGGCAGATTCAACTCAAACATCGTACTGACTTCGCCTATTATCATAATAGCAACAAGCGAAACCATCTGGAATACTGTCTTTATTTTACCACCAATATTTGCAGGTATTACAACTCCCTGCGCAGCGGCGATCAGTCTTACCGACGTTACGGCAAATTCACGTGTAAGCATAAACATTACGATCCAGATATTGCAAAGTCCGTCATCCATAAGAGCAAGAAATCCTGCTGTTACCAGCATTTTATCCGCTATGGGATCAAGGAATTTACCGAAATTAGTAACAATATTATTCTTACGGGCAAGTCTTCCGTCGATAGCATCAGTAACTGCACCTACAGCAAATATTATTGCCGAAACGAGCATTTTATGCTCATAATTCAAAAGATAAATCACCAGGAAAAGCGGTGCAATAAACATTCGGATGACCGTAATTTTATTAGGAGTATTCATTTATCTGACCTCACCGAGCAAATCGTATTCATCATAGTCAAAAATCGTTACATCAGCAAAATCGCCGATTTCAAGATCTTTTGAGCTGGTAAATTTAACAACCGAATCGATTTCCGGTGCATCCATATAAGTTCTGCCTATATAGCTGTCAGAGTATGAATCGTATTCTTCAACGATCGTTTTATATGTATTACCTATCTTTTCGTTGTTTTTTTCTTCCATAATCGTGAACTGATCCTGCATGATCACATCGCCGCGATTCAATTTAACATCTTCTTCAATCTGTCCATCCATATCATAAGCCGGAGTGCCTTCCTGCGGTGAGAAAGAGAAGCAGCCAAGACGGTCAAATTCAATCTCATTGACAAACTCAGCAAGTTCTTCAAAAGCCTCGTCATCTTCACCGGGGAATCCGACAATAAACGTTGTTCTGATCACAACGTCAGGAATTTCTGTTCTGAGCTTTTCGATTGTATTTCTGATATCCTCATTAGTTCCTCTTCTGTTCATCGCCTTCAGAATTTTGTCGCTGGCGTGCTGAAGAGGAAGATCAATGTAATTTACAATCTTCTCCTGATCCCTGATGGTTTCAATAAGCTCGTCCGTGATTCTGTCCGGGTAGCAGTAAAGAAGTCTTATCCACTCGATTCCGTCAACCTCACACAGCTTATTAAGCAGTTCGGGAAGCCTGAGTTCACCGTAAATATCAAGACCGTAGCCTGTAGTATCCTGAGCGATAACAACAAGTTCCTTTACGCCTACTTCGGCAAGCTGCTTTGCCTCTTCGAGTATACTCTCCATCTTGCGGCTTCGCATATCCCCTCTAATAGACGGGATAGTGCAGTATGTACATCTGTTTGAGCAACCGTCCGCAATTTTAAGATATGCCCAATGCTCAGGAGTGGTGAGTATTCTCTGACCGTCAAGAGGAAGCTCTGACTGCGGAGGAAAGCTTTCGATCAGATCTTCACCTGACATGACGTCATCTATAACTTTAAGGATATCACCGTTTGCACCGATGCCGATTACTGCATCGACCTCAGGTATCTCCTTGGCAATCTCTTCTTTATGACGCTGTGCAAGACAACCGGTAACGATAATTTTCTTGACAATGCCCTCTTTTTTCAGCTCAACCGTGTCGAGAATATTTTCAATAGCTTCTTTTTTGGCATCGTCGATAAAACCGCAGGTATTGATAATTACAACATCACAACCGTCAACATAATCAACAATTGTGTGACCTGCTTCATCCATAAGAGCAAGCATACGCTCGGCATCCACCTGATTTTTGGGACAGCCGAGTGAAATCAATCCTATCTGATAACTCATAAAATCACCTTAGTATTCTTCATAAAATTCATCCGACGAAAAATCGCTCATTGCCTGACGTATATCTGAAAAAGAGTATCCGAGTCGCACGAGTGCCGCCACTACTTTCTGACGTGATTTCTCGTCAACTAATTTATTATAATATTTTTTTCTGATAATATCAACTATTGTTTTAACATTATCTGTTTCGAATTCATTTTCGTACTCTTCGATGACTTCGTTTATAATTACCGAGTCAATTCCACGCTTGTAAAGCTCACTTCTGACACGGTTTTTTCCGTACTTTTTTCTTTCATACAGCTCACGGACAAGCATTTCTGCATAGCGACGGTCATTGACAAGTCCCAAGTCAATCAGTTTTTCTATCGCTGAATTTACTGAAGCTTCGTCAAATTTTCTCAGAAGCTTGTTTCTGAGTTCTCTCTCAGAGTGGTCACGCAGATCAAGACTGAACATTGCGCTGTTAAAAGCAAGGCGGGAGCCTGCCGCCTCCTTAAAGGCAGCAAGGTCCCCGTCGTCAATTTCGTCACCTGAAATGAATCCGGATGAAAACCAGAAATCTTCATCAACCGTAAGCAGGTATTCACCGTCGATATGAATATGTATTTTTTTACCTTTTCCCTGTTTCGCAGCAATTTTCATCAGTCATCAACCGCAATATCAAGCTTAGCCTTTGCAGATGCCTTGGTCACGGGAGCAGCAGGTGCTGCGGGAGCAACCGGAGCTACGGGTTTTGCTGTCTTTTTATTTGACGCCTTGCCCATCTGTGTAAGCTTATCCATATTATCTCTGATCTTCTGTTCGAGTTCAGCCATAAGCTCAGGGTCATTTTTGATGAGTTCCTTTACGTTATCTCTACCCTGTCCGAGTCTCGTTTCTCCGTATGAGAACCATGCACCGCTCTTATTCACTATATCAAGAGCAACAGCTATATCGAGAATTTCGCCGACTTTTGAGATTCCTTCGCCAAACATAATATCAAACTCTGCCTCTTTGAACGGCGGAGCAACCTTATTCTTTACTATTTTTACTTTAGTTCTTGCACCGATAAACTCATTACCTGAAGCTTTGAGTGACTCTACTCGGCGTACATCCATTCGCATTGAAGCGTAGAATTTAAGAGCACGACCACCCGTGGTAGTTTCAGGATTACCGTACATAACACCGATCTTTTCACGAAGCTGGTTGATAAATATAATGATAGTGTTTGATTTATTGATAGCACCTGCAAGTTTTCTCAAAGCCTGCGACATAAGTCTCGCATGCTGACCAACGTGAGAGTCACCCATCTCACCCTCAATTTCAGATCTCGGGACAAGAGCAGCAACGGAGTCAACAACTACTATATCAATAGCACCTGAACGCACGAGTGCCTCAGCAATTTCCAAAGCCTGTTCACCGTTATCGGGCTGTGCAACGAGAAGTGAATCAACATCCACTCCGAGGTTTGCAGCATATACAGGATCAAGTGCATGCTCAGCATCAATAAATGCAGCCTCACCGCCTGCCTTCTGAGCCTCAGCTACAGCATGAAGAGCAAGTGTGGTCTTACCTGACGATTCAGGTCCGTATATTTCTATAATTCTGCCTTTCGGAAGTCCTCCGATACCCGTAGCAACGTCAAGGGACAAAGATCCCGTCGAAATAGCCTCTACAGTCATACCTGCATTCTGACCAAGTCTCATAACGGTACCTTTACCGTACTGCTTTTCAAGCTGAGCGATCGCAGTTTCCAAAGCCTTCTGTTTATCCGCCATAATTATACCTCCGTGACCGTACAAATGTTCGATGAATGTATTATACATTATGTAAAACAAAAAAGCAATACTATTTTTCTAAAAATTTTTAAAATAAAATAAAATTTGTTTCGAAAAAAGGTTGATTTTTTTATAAATATCTGTTATTATACGAAATGTTGTTTAGTATTCGTAACTAAAAAAGGAGGTGCCGACTTATGGCAAAATGCGAATTCTGCGGCAAAGGTGTTTCTTTCGGTATTCAGGTTTCTCACTCACACAGACGTTCAAACAGAACATGGAAGCCGAACATTAAGCGTGTTAAGGCAGTTGTTGACGGTTCTCCGCGCAAGGTATATGCTTGCACACGTTGTTTACGTTCAGGTAAGGTAACACGTGCCGTTTAATGCACATGATGATACAGAGGCTGTCAGCAGACAGCCTCTTTGTCTTTTTCACAACTGTAACGGAGGGATAATATGGCAAAGCTCATATTCTTTATAAATATACTCAGGCGAAAGTTTTTCTTTTTCATCGTATGGCCGCTCGCCTTCAAGCTTTTTTCATTAAAGCCAATAGACGAAAAGCTTATCCTTTTTGCTTTCAGTAAAAATTACACTCAGATGCCTGACAATCTGACAGGCCTTTACGAGTATCTCTCAAACAAAGGCTACAACTGCAAGGTTATGCAAGCTCCGCAAAGTGCACTCAAGCGTATACTTTTTGACATCACTTTTCAGAAGTATTATGCACGGTGCAAATGTGTATTTGTTACTGATAACTTTGATCCGCTCTACGCACACGAGCCGAACGAGGGAACCAAGGTTATACAATTGTGGCACGCTTGCGGTGCTTTTAAAAAATGGGGTTATTCCACGCTCGACCTTGCGTGGGGCGGCAGCCGTGAAGATATGCTCCGCTTTCCTATGCACAACACTTACACGGACGTTATTGTTTCTGCTGAGAGTGTAATCCCCTGCTATGCTGAGGCATTCGGCTGTGACGAGCGTATAATCAAGCCCTTCGGCACACCGAGAACAGATGTATTTTTCGACAAACAGTTTGTTAACAGCTGTCGTGCTGACGTCCTGAAAGAATTCCCTCAGATCGGTAAAAGAAAGATCGTTCTTTATGCACCCACATTCAGAGGCAACTCACCCGAAGAATCATACAACGATCAACCGCTTGACTACAAGCTTCTCAAAGAAACTCTCGGCAAAGACTACGCTCTTGTACTGAAGCTTCATCCGTTCACGGCTAAGAAATACAGACTGTCTGACGAGCAGAAAAAGGAATACGGTGATTTTGTTTTCGATGCCTCATCTTCACTCGCGATAGAAACGGCACTTTGTGCTGCTGACTATCTTATCGCTGACTATTCATCGCTTATATTTGAATACGCTTTACTCAACAAACCGATGATTTTTTACGCTTATGACCTTGACAAATACAACCGTGACAGAAGCTTTTACTTTGAATACAAAGATTTTGTTCCCGGCAGAATTGTCAGAACCAACGAAGAAATAATAGCTTCAATCCTCAGCAACAGCTGTCAGCAGGAAAAGATAGCTGATTTCAGAAAAAAATATATGAGTGCATGTGACGGCAAATGCATTGAGCGAATTGCCGAATATGCGGTAAGGTAGGGTTTACAATGAAAATAATGATCGCATCTGATATACACGGTTCTGCATACTATTGCAGAAAGATGCTTGATGCTTTTGAAAAAGAGAAAGCAGACAGACTCCTGCTTTTAGGTGACATTCTTTATCACGGTCCGCGAAATGACCTTCCGAAAGAGTACGCACCCAAAGAGGTAATCGCCATGCTCAATCCGCTTGCAGATAAGCTTCTCTGCGTAAGAGGCAACTGTGACACGGAGGTTGACCGGATGGTTCTTGACTTCCCCGTACTCGCTGAATACGCGATCCTTTACACGGGAGACAGAATGATTTTTGCGACACACGGACACAACTTCAACCCTGCAAATCCCCCGAAGCTCAGGAAGGGCGATATTCTTCTCAACGGTCACACTCACGTACCCGCTTTTGAGATTACGGATAACTTCACATACGTGAATCCGGGTTCGGTATCAATCCCGAAGGAAAACAGCGAACACGGATACATTCTTCTTGACGGTGACAAGCTCGAATGGAAAAATCTTGACGGTGAAGTGTGGAAAACTGAACAGATATAAAAAACGGAGATATGGTCAGTGCCATATCTCCGTTTTCTGTTGAATACTTTAATTATTTTAATAAATATCTAAGTAAGTCGGCGCTGTTACATCTAAAATTTCTTTCTGATTTGCCTTGATAATTTTTTCGTCTAAAAGTGAAGAAAAGGTTTGTTCAGAATATTCAAAATAAAATTCATTTTTAACTTTTTCGCCTTCATAAAGCGCATACTTGGTAATGTTGCCGTTTCCGTCATAAGAATATACGTACTGCCATTCAATTTCTTCTACTCTGACTTTTTCTTCCCGTTCTTCATCTACATACTTGCTGTCATAGCCATATACAACCACACGGGTAAAATTACCGTCTGCATTATATTCGCAGACCACACGATTTTCTTCAAACTCTGAATTTTTGTAACAAGCATACTCTATTTGTTCTGTAATTTTACCGTCCGAGTTATATTTATATACAGTTTTGGTCCAGTTCTCTACCTCACCATCGTCTAGATATGAAAGCTCTTCTGTCAGCTTTCCGTCATCATCATATTTATATTCTACAACCGTAGGATCAACAGGCTTTGAAGATCCTTCTTGGTAATCTATTGAATACGAATACCTTTTTTCCTTGACAACATTACCGTTTGTATCATACTCATATTCAGTTGCTATGCTGATATTGCCGTTAACAGTATTACGCTTTGTTCTCTTTATGATATTATTGTTCGAATCATATTCACACTCATCGTTACCGATATCATTACCATAAGCATCATACTTGTAATCCGAAGAGTCTCTGACAGTACCGTTGTAATCAATCAATTCAGCTTTTATTTTTCTGTGGCTTTCATCATATTCATAAACTATTTTGCTAAGAAAATCATCTTCATCGTTGTAAACTTTCTCCATATTTAAAAGTCCGTTATCGTAATAATTAAACAATCTGTAATTAGCAATTTCACCATCATCTATGGTTGTCATTTTACTGACCATAAGGATTGTTTTAGTGTTCTGCACCGAATCATTAGTGTCATCTGCACTACCTGATGAAGATCCGCCAATCTGTCCGGAACCGCCGTTTTTGCCGATAATACCCGGTATCACAAAAACGCCTGTCAGCACAATTGCAACAACAAGAACTACAGCGACTGCTATAACAGCTATTTTCTTACCGTTTGCTGATTTTTTACCTTGCGGTGCATTATTTACCACCGGTTGCTGAGATACAACGGGCTGCTGCATCTGCGGAAGTGGTTGCTTAGGTACAATCGGTCTTGTCTGCTGAGACACCTGTGCTCCGCATTCAGCACAGAATTTTGTGTTTGATTCAAGTTGGTTTCCGCATTTGGGACATACGGATTTAATGCTTCTGTTTTCCATTTTTTACCTCCAAAATAAAAAGTGCGCAGCCGAAGCTACGCACGAAAAATGCACAACTCCGATTGCTGCGACACAAGTTTCGGCAACGTCTACGAGTATGCTGAAATAGAGCATGCATTTTTACCTTTATAAAAATACAAACTCATAAACGTTCCATTATTAACTTGTGTCGCAAAATCATTTTAACATAAACCCGACTCATTTGCAATATGCATTTTATGCCCAAAAAGCAAAAAGAGACCGTTTGCACGGTCTCTTGAAGATTCGGGTTCAGTATCACGTTTTAATAATCAGGTATTAATACCAAAGCCAGCCGAAAAGAACGATTCTGATAATCCACTGAAGGAATGTGTAATTTACGTCTACTTCGATGCAGGTAGCGAATACATTTGCCTCAGCATCAATTACGTAAACAATCGCAGAGCCTGATCCTACTTCATCTGCATAGTAGTACTCATCATCAAGGTAAATCGGAGAGTCAGAGTCATCTACAAGCACACAGTAGTACGGCATTTCCTCTGATTCATAATCGAGATAGAGAGAGATCTCGCCTTCTTCTTTGTAATCTGCATCAATGTTGTAAGCTGTAGCGTATGTAAGTTCGCCCATATCCTCACCGTCAGAAACTACGAAAACATTGTACTGATCAGCTACGATTTCATCGTTTTCATCGCAGAAAACGATATTGATAAGTGTAACACCTGTCTGATAACCTTCAAAACCGATGCAATCGCCGTTATCATCGTATGCACAGTCACCGATATCCGCATCAAGAACTATCGGGTAGTAGTACTCAAAATCTACATCGGGACAGCTTACATCAAACGGGGTGATTTCACCGGGTGCACCGTAGTAAATACCTGTGATTTCAAGCTCACCGCTTTCCGGATATTCAATGTAGTAAGCATTGGCTGTAAGTGAAGCACCTGTGCAAAGAAGTACCGAAAGAGTAAGAACTACCGCAAGAATCTTTTTTAAACCTTTTTTCATAATAAAACCTCCAAAAATAATTTATTTGTGATACTGAGCCATAATATTTGCCCGAATTTATTGTATCACATTTTTCCTTAAAAACAGTCGATTGTTGTACCAACGGTACTTAACCGGGTACAAACGTGAATTTCAATGGTAATCACCGTAAATGCACTTAAAGTTTCAATAACCTTTCTCCATAGAAGCCCTCCCCGTTGCGTTTCTGACGCTGTGTTTTTCTTCATTGACTTCATTATATACAGCCATTATCAGAAGCTGTAAAAAGAGTTTTCCGGGGATTTTCGGATCGGTTTTCAGGTAATTAATTATCATTGAGTTACAGCACAGCTCCGTTATCTTTAAGCGTTTGCTGCAGCAAATGTACATCAACAGAATGAACATCAGCATCCGACTTGTGAGCAATAGCGACAGCCGTTCCTGCAGCTTCACCAAGACAACAGCAGATAGGCATTATTCTGACTGATGCCTGTGCCTCGTGTGTCGCAGAAATACAACGACCTGCAACGAGAAGATTGTCATATTCCTTAGGCAAAAGCGAACGGTAAGGTATCGTATAATACTCTCCGTCAGCGAAATATCTGTGGCTTGTGCCTGTGCCGGTTGGACTGTGAATGTCAATGTCATAATTGCCGAGAGCTATTGAGTCTTCAAATCTTGTACAGTTGATGAGTTCATCTCCCGTAAGAATATGGACTCCCTTGAGTTTTCTGCTCTCCCTGATACCGATATCGATTGCAACAGATATCAGGGCACTTTCATCAAACGCCTTGGAATTCTCTTTCAAAAAGCTGATGAGCTCATGAATCTGCTTTCTTGCGATAACTTCAGCCTTGCTTACGTCAAAAGGATTGGTCGGGTCAAGCATTACAACACGTGTCGAGTTAAAATGCAACACGTCCTCCCCTACACCAAAGAAAACAAGTATATTTTCACGCGGATTTTTGATTTCTCCTCTCGCCTGCTTTTCTTTATAGAGCTGCTGAAGAGCCGGTCTTTCCTCCGTAAACAGGTCAAGGTCGACACCGCTCATTCTGAAGCACGTTGTCATCGGTTGGCAGAGACTGTCGCTTTCCCGACCCAACTGATAATCACAGCCTGCAAGATAAAACAGTTCACCGTCGCCCGTCGCATCAATGAAAAAATCCGCATCGACGGTTATTTTCTGTGCTTTAGCCGTAATGTCGACAGAAGACATTCTTCTGCCGTCGGTTTTCACGTCGTAAACAACAGCGTGAAAAAGCACGTCCACATTCGCCTCAGCTGTCATATCATCAAGAACAATCTTCAAATACTCTGAATTAAATTCATGGTCTTTACAATCATCGACGTATTTGTCAT
>JAGBFD010000082.1 GCA_017936645.1 Clostridia bacterium | reverse complement strand
GCCGACTTCTAACTGCATACTAATGCGTACCCCTCCAAGAAAAATTGAACACGTCAATCATTTACAGAGACGTCCTGATAGACTCTCTCACCGGGCATAACATAGCCCAATTTGTCTCTTGCGATTTCCTCAACGTACTCATCTTTATCACCATCGTTGATCTTGTCATAGTAAGCCTTATTCTCAGCTTCCATTTCCGCTCTGACACTCTCAACTGCAGCAATCTCTTCTTTTTTATCATTTATAGCATTAACTTTGGAAATCAACGAAATGGCAAGACAAGCACAGAGAACTATCGCTGAAAAAATTACAATAAAACTACGTCTCTGCTTTTTCACTTTCGCTACCATCTTCGTCACCCCTATTCTTTAAAACTAATCTGCCTGAGCATAAACTCACGAAAAAATTATACACTATGTTATGTCGAATATGCAAGTCTTTTTTTGTTGTTTTATGCAAGTTTTTAAATATTTTTTCTGTTAATGTGCAAAAACGTGTCTTTATTGCAGTTAATCGGGCACTAATCCGCATCAAAAGTCTTTTTATGACGTTTACAAACCGTCTGAGAGGAGGATAAATTATACCGCTCAGCGAGTAAAAATAAACATACACACCTAACCCTTGTGCCAAAAAAACATACAAAATCAACTCTCCGTCACATGTTACAAGTAAAAAAATAAATGTCGCTGCAAGAACCGTAAACAAATAAATTATATCTCTGAGCAGCAAAAACTTTTTATCACTTCCTGTAAGAAGATAAAATAACATTCTGAATAAATCGTAGATTATTCCGAGAGTGAAGCCGAGTCCTGCCGAATACATAAAGCACACAACCTGCTGTGCGAGAGTTGGCATATAATTCATTATCTGAACACCTTTGAGAAAAATCCGCCTGTATGTCTGCCTTCGGAGTACGCAACGCTGTCTATCTGACCTTCAACGGTCATATCCCCGCTTTCTACTGACAGACGGCTGATTTTAAGTGAATTGCCTTTTATATAAATCTCTCCGCAATTACTTTGTGCGATGATAGTTTCCTCGTCAAAGCTCTCCACATCGACGATTCCTGTCATAGTTACTTTTTTCCTCGACTCAATTATGAGGTCATGCATCATGTTTTCAGGCATAAAAAAATCACCCCATATTCATTGTATGAGGTGAAAAAATATTTATTACAGTACCTTATACATAAGACCTGCATCGTCTTTGGTTGCGTGCTCGACGACTTTCGTTACCTGAATACGGGTGGTATTGGCACCCATCGTGATTTCGATAATGTCGCCTTCTTTAACATCATAGGATGCACGTGCGATCTTACCGTTAACCGTAACGTGTTTTGCGTCACACACTTCGTTCGCAACCGTTCTTCTTTTTATAACTCTTGAAACTTTAAGATACTTGTCAAGTCGCATAACTTCTGTCTCCTGATAAATATAAAACCGACGGCAGGACTTTCGCCCTGCCGTTTAGAGAATAAACCGAATAGACTTATTTAACAGCGTCCTTAAGAGCCTTACCGGCCTTGAATGCAGGAACCTTAGATGCGGGAACTGTCATTGTCTCGCCTGTCTTCGGGTTGCGACCCTGCTTCTCTGCACGCTCTCTTACTTCGAATGTACCGAAGCCAACAAGCTGAATCTTATCGCCTGCTTTAAGAGCGTCTGCTACTGTGCCGAAAACAGCGTTAACTGCCTTTTCAGCAGCCTTCTTGTCCATTTCGCCCTTAGCAGCAACTGCATTGATAAATTCTGTCTTATTCATTGTAATTCCTCCAAAAAATTAATTTTTGATTTATCCTATGAAATACATAAAAGTATATCACATGCTTTTTTTAGCTTCATCCCAGAGTTCATCAAGCACTTCAAGTGATGATGACTTCATATCAATACTGCGTTCAGCAGCAAGTTTTTCGACTTTCTTAAACCTGCCTATGAACTTATCTGTAGATGAAGTAAGTGCCTCTTCGGCATCAACTTTCACAAAACGTGAAACATTTACTGCAGAGAAAAGAACGTCTCCGAGCTCATCGCTTATCTTACTGCCATCGCCGCTTGCGATAGCCTCTCTGAGTTCATCTATCTCCTCACTGAGCCTGTCAAGTGCACCACCTACTTCAGACCAGTCAAAACCGACCTTTGATGCCTTTGACTGAACTTTATCCGCTCTCATAAGTGCGGGAAGCTCACGAGGAATAGAATCAATAGCCTGAGAAGTAGTCTTCTGACCCTTCGTTTTTCTCTTGATTGCATCCCAATTTGTAAGAACATCATCGACTGAATTGACATTGACTTCACCGAAAACATGCGGATGACGCTCGATCATCTTCCTGCAGTTTTCATCTGCAACGTCATCGATATTGAACACGCCTTTTTCATCCTCGATCTGAGCGTGAAAAATGACCTGCATAAGCACATCTCCAAGCTCTTCACGAAGCATATCAGCATCGCCCTTATTGATAGCCTCAATAGTCTCGTAGGTCTCTTCGATAAGATTCTTCCTGATGCTCTCGTGAGTCTGCTCAATATCCCATGGGCAACCGCCCTCAGATCGTAAAGCCCTTATAACCTCAACGAGGTCATAAACATTATATTTCTCTTTAAAAACAAAGTCATTTATCATAACATTACCATTTTAACCTAAAAAGCCAAGTTTTTCAAGCTTTTTTGCAATTTTTTCACCTTTAGGTATCATTTCAAGATCATCACGTGAAAGAGCCTTGAGGAAAAGAAGTGCAACCACATAAACGAGTACTGCAGCAGCTACCGCAATAACAAGTGCAATAGTGTTTCCGTTGACCATACTTTCAGGGTCGCCGAAGCTTGCAAAAACCTTTGAGAATACCTTTACTGTCGCAAAAGCCGCCAAAGCAGAAATCGCAGAACAGATAAACGGCTTGATGAATACAGAAGCGAGATTGATTCTGACACCTGAAATTTTGATGATGCTGAAAAGGTTAATACCTACGACAATAACATAACAAGCGATAGAGCCGATAGGTGCACCATTGATGTTTATCTCAGGATTTCCTATAAGAATATAGTTGAGTATGATTTTAACCACAGCGCCTACGCAAAGTGACTTCAGAGGGATATCCGTTCTGCCCAGAGCCTGAAGCATATTCGTTATCGGTGATGAAACGGCAAAAAGGAAAACCGATATACCGTATACGGTAAGTATGGGTGAACCTATAGTCGCTGCAGAAGCACCGTAGAACATATTCAGAAGATTGTACGAAACTGCCGCAAGTCCGAAACCGACCGGCAATGAAATGAGCATCGTGACACGGATAACGGACTCGACAGTAGTCTTTATGACCTTACTTTCATGCCTTGCCCAGGCTGCCGAAATAATCGGAATAGCACTGATACCAAGAGTCATAGTTATAGTCGGTACAAGGTTTTTAAAGTCAAGAGTTTCACCGTAAACACCGTAAAGATACTTGACTATCTGACCGTCAGCTATACCCTCTTTGATAAGCTGAGCAGAATAAATCTCCTTGATAACCTCAGGTGCTTTCTCGACAGCATAAGCAAGTCTGTTCTGAATAGTAGCTGAGTCAATGAGATTAGTAACATTAAGAATAAGAGAGCCTACAGCCATAGGAAGTGCAGTTTTCACAAGTATCTTTGCTACAGTCTTGCTGTCTTCCGGTTTGGGGGAGTTCATAAGATCTGACTTTGTAATACCGTCACCCTTAATCTTATGTCTTATCGCAAGGAAGATAAATCCGAGTACAGTACCTATCGTAACACCTAACACAGCCGTAGCTGCGGCATATGGATAGAGTGCTGCAAGGGCATCTGCCTTATTGTCATAAATTGTTCCCATAACAGCTTCGCCGTTTTCAAACCTTTTAAGTTGAGAACTCAGAAAAACATAAGTAACACCCAGACCGATAAAAAGTTTGCTCAGAGCCTCAATCACCTGAGAAACTGCGGTCGGAATCATATTCTGCATTCCTTCGTAATAACCACGGAACGTGGACATACAGCAGCAGAAGAATATCGACGGAGCGATAGCAAGAACGCAATAAATATTTTCAGTATAACCTACGACAAACTTCGTATAAGGATACGCTATTGCAAACATCAGCACGGTACCTACCGCACCAGTTATGAGGAATATCCTTGTAGCAACGCGTCTTATCAGCCTTACGTCACGGTAATGTCCCAGAGAACGCTCCTTTGCGACCATCCTCGAAACAGCTATCGGAAGACCTGCCATTGAAATTGAATAGAGTGGTGTGTAAATCTCGTACGCTGTATTAAAGTAACCTCTGCCTACTTCACCAATGAGCATTGACAGCGGAATTTTAAACAATGCACCAATTACCTTAACCAACACCGTTGCAACAACCAGTACAAAAGCACCGTTCAGCAACGACTGTGACTTAGCTTTTTCCTTTGACATCGATGCACCTCCTGATCATAAAATGTATTTTACCATATATTTGTTAATTTAGCAATTATTTTATTGAATTATACAGTAACAAATTCATTAAGCAATGATTTTTCAGGCAAAAGTGATGTATCTATTTCATTAAAAAGGCTCAAAGCAGACATTAACTCCTCAGCTTTTTCATAGTACTCACTTTTTTCTGACACTTCGTTCAAGAGAGAGATTGCCTCGTTTCTGAACAGACAAGGCTCATACGCATGAAAAGAATTAATCTTCACATCAGCAAAGCTTTCAAACGGAAAAAGAAATTTATCCTCTCCGTCGAGCACTCCCTGCCACATAAACAAAGTATTCTCTACCGATGAATTTCTGTGTTCGTAGTCACGTATCATCCTGCGGACAAGTCTGAGATTTCTTTTATTCATAAGAATCTTGCCGTCGTCAGCAAAAACTCTCGATGATACGCTGATATAAATTCTGTAAAGATGTGACTCATCAAGCCCATCAGTGATAACGGGATTCAGTGCGTGCAAACCTTCCACTACAATCACATCATCCTTTTCAAGCTCGATGTGTTTTGTTTTTTCACTTCTGCAACCTGTAGTAAAATCAAAAATTGGAAGCTCCGCCTTCCTTTTTCTGATAAGATCACCGAAACTTTTGTGAATAAGATCAATATCAAGAGCAGTTACATTTTCGTAATCTTTGAGTCCTTGCTCATTGACAGGGATATCTGCTCTGTTAAGATAAAAATCATCAAGTGAAACTATATATGCATTTCTGCCGCTTAAACGGATTTTATCAGCAATAATTCCCGCAGTTGTAGTCTTTCCTGACGAACTTGGTCCTGCAAGTAAAACTATGTCGTAATCAGAATCAGCAAGAAAAGCACTCACGACATCACTAACACAGTTATCAAATCTTTCTTCACATCTTCTTATAAATTTCCCGGCATCTTCATCTGCCATTTTATTAATCTGAGAAAGTGTATTAACCATCATTCAACACCCCGTTGTAAAACTCTTTGATTTTCGCTTTTCTTTGGAGCAACTCATCAAAGCGTGAAATGTACTCATAAGGATATTTATAGTTAAAAATTCTTTCAATATTCCTGCTGAACGGGTCTTTGAGTTTTATTACAGCACCTGCTCCTACCGCAAGAACTGTATGGCACTCTTCCATCATAAAGATATTATAAAGACACTCATATCCCGGTTTGCACCAGCCCACATTTTCAAGATTACCGAGCGAACGTGACTGTCTGTACATATAATACGGGATGTATCCGTTTTCATAAAACCTCTTCTGTGCGTAAACGAGCATTTTGTTTGCAACGTCACCACTCTGCACATCAATTCCGCCCGTCACAATGGTAGAGGAACGTTTGAGTGCAAGTGTATGTAGCGTGATATTTTCTGCGTTAAGCTCAATCGCTTTATCTACAGAATGACAGAAGCTTTCGTAATTATCATCCGTCAGTCCTGCAATAAGGTCCATATTTATATTGTCAAAGCCCTTGCTCCTTGCAGTTTCATAGATATCGATAACATCTTTTACCGTATGCTTTCTGCCGATAGACACAAGGACATCATCATTAAAAGTCTGCGGATTGATGCTTATTCTGGTAACACCGTAATTTCTGATCACGTCAAGCTTTTCAGCTGTGACAGTATCTGCTCTGCCCGCTTCGATCGTATACTCTCTGCAGAAAGACAAATCAAAGTTGTCTTCGATCTCTTTACACACTTTATCGAGCTGTTCTGCACTAAGCGTGGTCGGTGTACCGCCTCCCCAATAAACAGACTCCAATCGGAGGTCCAAACTTTTTACAATCTGTGCGGTATAGCGGATCTCCTCACAAAGCTTCTCAACATATTCAGGCAGAAGCTTTTTCGCCTGAGCTATAGAGTGAGAGACAAACGAACAGTAATTACAGCGTGTAGGACAAAACGGAATCGAAACGTACAGACTGAAAGACTTCTCATCTGACAAGGACATTATCTTTTCTTCCGCCTTTGCCACGCTGAAAGCAAGGTTTGTTTTATCAGGAGAAACGAGAAGCTTTTCGTTGAAGTAAGCAATAGCGTCTTCGTCACCCATATCATTCATTAGTGTATTCATAAGTTTTGAAGGACGTACACCCGTAAGTATTCCCCACTGCGGTATGTAGCCTGTAACCTTACAAAGGATATTATAAAGCAAAACAGCCATCTGTCTTTCACAGTCACCGTAATTTGTTTCGGTACACTCAGCAGCTTCGGTAACACCTTCAAGAGAAAGACGTACACTTACTGTATATTCACCGTCTGCTTCATAAAGAGAAGTAACCACAAGGAAAGAGTCTTCCCCCTCATCTCCTTCGTGAATAACACGTATGGATTCATAAGGAAAGAAAACTCTGCACATGTTTTCCATTTCATAATGAAATTTATGGTTTACAACCTTTAAAATCATTTGAATCGCCTCATATATCTGTTTCTGCGTTTTTCATATTCCATAGTAGTGGCACGGTTATGACCGGGATATATATCATAATCACCCGGCATATTATAAAGTCTTGTTATGGACTCAAGCATTTCGTCTTCGCTTCCGTCAAAGAAATCCATTCTGCCTACTGTCAGGCAGAAAAGAGTATCTCCCGTAAAGATTTTTCGCTCGTCCTCAAAGTAGTAGCACACTCCGCCCTTTGAGTGACCCGGCGTATGCAAAACCGTAAATTCGGATTCACCGAAGCTCAGTTTATCTCCTTCTTCGACGGTGATGTCTGCCGGCACATACTTCTGCAGACCCGGCATCATTTCGTGAGCAAAACTCGGAAGCTCATCAAGAAGTTTGTATTCCTCATCCTTGTGTATAACAATCTTAGCTTCAGGATGAGCTTTTTTCAGGTCATACACTCCGAGTATATGATCGTAATGACCGTGTGTGAGTAAGATATATTTAAGATTCTTACCGACAAGCTTTTCTTCAAGTGAAGCTGTATATTCACCACAGTCAATTATTGCTGTTTCATTTGTTTTTTCATCGGTCACAATGTAACAGTTAGCCTGCACGGGACCTAATACCAAAGTCTCAATCTGCATATTAATTATCCTTCTGATTTATTTTACCCAGATATCGGTGTCCATAAGTATCGTTACAGGACCATCGTTCTGAATATCTACTTTCATATCCGCTCCGAAAGAGCCGTGTTCGACGTTTCTGATGCCTTCAAGCTTCAGTCGTTCAATGAAATACTCGTAGAGTTCCTCAGCCATCTGCGGAGGTGCGGCTGTCGTAAATGACGGTCGGTTACCCTTCTTTATATCCGCACAGAGTGTAAACTGAGAAATAACAAGCACCTC
This sequence comes from Clostridia bacterium, assembly GCA_017936645.1. Classification (GTDB taxonomy): domain Bacteria; phylum Bacillota; class Clostridia; order Oscillospirales; family Acutalibacteraceae; genus CAG-488. The sequence goes on along the minus strand of JAGBFD010000082.1, from coordinate 9,549 downwards.
ACCGTCAATATCAAGCACAGACTTATTCATCTTACCTTCGCTGTCTTCAAAAACACGAAGCTTTGCAATCTTTGCTGCGAGAACGTCTGCGTGTTGCTTCGTATCATCGGGTCCTACTCCGAGAAGGACATTGTAGCCCCAACCTATTTTTCCGATAACTTCACCGTCAACCGCTACGCCTGACGACGAAACTCGCTGTACAACAGCTTTCATTTGTATCAATCCTTTTTTACGCTCTTTCAACGTCAAGAATTCCGTTGATTTTCAGTATCTTTGCCATTACACCCTGAAGGTGTTCAATGCCGTTGACAGCAAGAGTCAGCTCGATTGAAGCTCTGCCGTCCTTTTTACTCTTAGTATTGATTCCGTAAATCATAACACGCATATCCGCAATGACCTTCGAAACGTCAGCCATAAGTCCGACGCGGTCAAGACAGGTTATACTGAGAGTGGCAGTAAATTCCTCTTTGACATCGCTGTCCCAGCTTGCACTTATCCAACGTTCAGGTTCCGGTGAAAGTTCGATAACCTTGGGCACGTTTGAGCAGTCACGCTTATGAATGGACACACCATGGCCTCGTGTGATAAATCCTATGATATTATCACCGGGCAGAGGACTGCAGCACTTTGAAAACTTTATAAGGCAGTTATCGATACCTTCGATAATCACACCGTCCTTGCTCTTTGAACGTTTCTGCGCAGGTTTTGTAACCTTAATTACGTCTTCCTGCTCCGTCTCGGGCTGTTTGAAAATTTTAACGTACTCGTCTTTGATATGAGGCATCATCTTATTAAGCGAAACACCGCCGTAGCCGATAGCCGCATAAAAATCTTCCGCAGTCGTAAAACGTTGACGCTGTGCAATCATCGTGATGAACTTTTCATAATCATCGTCATTGAGCCGTATGAAATTACGTCTGAATTCACGCTCAACCTCAAGCTTACCTTCAAGTATATTTTCGTCGCGGCGTTCTTTTTTGAACCATGAACGGATCTTATTTCTCGCACCGCTTGTTTTGACAAATTTAAGCCAGTCTCTGCTCGGACCTTTACCCTGCTGCGATGAAGTAATAATCTCTACAATTTCACCCGTTTTAACTTCATAGTCAATAGGTACGATACGTCCGTCTACCTTTGCGCCGACCATTCTGTTGCCGACCGCTGAGTGAATAGCGTAAGCAAAGTCAACCACCGTTGCACCTGCAGGAAGACTGATGACCGAACCTTTAGGTGTGAAAACAAAAACTTCCTCCTGTACAAGATCAGTTTTTATCGTATGAACAATGTCCTCCGGGTTTTCCGAAACCGTCTGAGACTCAAGCAGCTGTCTTATCCACGAGAATTTCTCTTCAAACTTCTGCTTACCGTTCATACCAAGCTTATATTTCCAATGAGCAGCGACACCGTACTCCGCTGTGCGATGCATTTCCCACGTTCTTATCTGCACTTCAAAAGGAATTCCGCCTTCGCCTATAACCGTGGTATGGAGTGACTGATACATATTGGCTTTCGGGGTAGATATATAATCCTTGAATCTGCCGGGTATCGACTTGAACATATCGTGAATGATACCAAGACAGTTATAGCAGTCGATTACATCATCAACGATAATCCTGACTGCATAGATATCGTAAATTTCATCAAAGTCTTTACCCTGCATATACATCTTACGGTAAATTCCGTGAACACTCTTCACTCTTCCCGTTATACTGCAATTAGGCACTACCTGTTTTATACGGTCATTGATTTTTTCCTGAATACTGTCAAGATACTCCTTACGTTTCGTCTGCTGCTGTTCAAGCAAGTTCTGAATTTCCTTGTAAGCGACAGGATCAAGGTAACTGATTGCAAGGTCTTCAAGCTCTTCTTTTACACCGCGGATACCGAGCCTGTGTGCAATAGGAGCGTAAATTTCAAGTGTTTCCTGAGCTTTTTCGCGTCTTTTATGCGGTCTCATAAAAGCAAGTGTTCTCATATTATGAATACGGTCAGCGAGCTTGATGATTATAACTCTGATGTCATGTGACATCGCCATAAGCATCTTACGCACATTTTCCGCCTGCTGTTCCTCCTTGGTAAAAAGCGGCACCTTTCCAAGCTTTGTCACACCCTCGACAAGCTCAGAAACGTCCTCGCCGAAGTCTCTTTTCACGTCTTCCTTAGTAAGCTCTGTGTCCTCAACAACATCGTGCAGAAGGGCAGCGATCATTGACTCGCTGTCCATACCGAGTTCATAAAGAATCTTGGCAACCTGAACCGGGTGGATGATATACGGTTCCCCCGAACGACGGTACTGCCCCTCATGAGCTTCCCTTGCTATTTCATAAGCTTTCTTTATATACTCAATGTCTTCACGGTCCATCGTTTCATTGACAGCACAAATCAAATCCTCAAACAAACCGTCTGCGGATTTTTTGCTTTTCTGTGACTCCAGCACGGACTCGTCTATGTAGTCATCAAGTGCTACTTCATTATTCAGAATTTCCTGTAATCTTTTTTCGTTTTCTTCAGACATTGTTCTTACCCTTTACTTATTACTCTTTGATTTTTCTGAGCACAGGTGCATCATTGAGATTCACTTTGACATTTTCCTGCGGCAAAGTGAGATTGCCGTCACCGTCACGGACAAGTGTGCCAAGCTCAGAAAGTGCTTCAACCGCAACACACACCTTAGCATAATCATCTGCATTCAGACCGAGTCTTTTGCAGAGAATTTCGTTGTCGTAACGCCATTTGCCTTTGCTTCTGATAAATTTATACACCATAGCGATAAAATCACGGTCAGGTAAAGCTGAGATATAATCCGTATTTCTATCGCTCATAATATCGTCAAACTTCTCTTTTTCTTTGAAAAGTGTCTCATCATCCATATCGTGGAGTTTTATATTCCTGACTAATATATTAAGCCTTATCTGTCCTAAATATTCGTTCGGTTCAAATGTTGCCGCCACATCAAGCACATCACCCGCAACATACGGGAAATCAAGCTGTGTCATTCTGAAAAGTACTGCGTTCAGTAACGTATCATCTCTTTTAAAAGTCAGTCGCAGATGTTTTCCCGAGCCTATCGGTGTTATATCCGTCAAAGTCATATTGTAAAGCCCGAAAATCGGCTGTGGATTACCCGCACCGAAAGGTTCAAGGGACTCTATGACATCAAGCAACTCTGTATTGACACAAGAAGGATTAATTTTGAAATCAATATTCTGTACGGGATAAAATGCATCCAGACTGTCAGCATAATTGTTTATCGCACATCTTAACTCAGGAATCTTTTCTGTATCTAATCCAAGACCTGCAGCCAATGTATGACCGCCAAAATGATCAAGCACCCCGGCACAGGCACACAATGCATCATATAGACTGAATCCATCAACACTTCTGCCCGACCCTTTGGCTGTGCCGTCATCACTTTCCGTGATGACTATCGCAGGCTTTCCGTACTTCTCAACGAGACGCGAAGCAACAATACCTATAACTCCATCGTGCCAGCTTTCACCGCTGACAACAAGGACACGGTCATATTTCCATTCAGGATTTGATTCTATTATCTCTACCGCCTGATTAAGAATTTCCTGCTCCGTCTGCTGACGTGAAACATTATCATCATTTATTTCATTTGCAAGAGCGTTCGCTTCGTCATAATCTTCACTCAGAAGAAGCCTTATCGCTCTGTCAGCAGTACCTATTCTTCCTGCCGCATTGATACGGGGAGCAAGACCGAAAGCAACGGTACCCGATTTTATTGTCTTTCCTTCAAGCCCTGCGACCTCCGTGAGCACCTGAATACCGACTCTGTCAGAGTCATTGATAAGCTGTGTTCCTCTTCTGACAATGCTTCTGTTTTCACCTTTAAGCGGCATAACATCGGCAATCGTACCTATGGTCACAAGATCAAGGAAAGATTCCGTAACGTCATTTTCCTCACCTTCAAGTGCACATATTAATTTATATGCTACACCTACACCTGCATAGTCCTTGAAATCAAGTATACAATCCTCGCGATGCGGATCTACAACTGCAACTGCATCAGGGATAACATCTGACGGCAGATGGTGGTCTGTTATAATAAGATCCATCTCAAGCTGACGGATGTACTCAGCTTCCTCGACAGCACTTATACCGTTATCTACAGTTATAATGAGCTTTGCACCCATACGGCTGATATTATCAATCGCACCGTAACTGAGTCCGTATCCCTCCGTGTGTCTGTTCGGCACAGCGAAGACAACATCAGCTCCCTGCATTTCAAGATAAGAATAAAGAAGAGCCGTAGCGGTAACACCGTCAGCATCGTAGTCACCGTAGACAGCGATTCTCTCAAAATTATCAAGTGCTGTTTTTATCCTTTTTACGGCTTTATACATATCCGGAAAATCAAACGGGTCCGTCGGTACAAACTCGCTGATTCCAAAGAACTCTTCGGCATCTTCAACGGTATTTACTCCGCGTGCCGAAGCAATCAGAGCAGCATACGGGCTGAGATTAAGCTCTTCTGCGATAAGAGTTGCAACTTCTTTGTTGCAGTTATTTACTATCCACTTTTTTCTGCTCATTATGCCACTCCTTTCATACGTAATTATTTGTCGTAAATCTCTTCAAGCTGTTTTACCGTGTTTGAGATATCAAACAACTTCGCTTTTTCCGTATCTTTTTCACGTGACGGAGAATCAAGCACTATATTTATCTTCTCAGCCCATTCCTTAGCTGATTTTTCGAGCGAAATATATTCTATAAGACCTATATCCGCAGTCTTAGTCACAACATCCGAAACAACGCATTTGAGACCTGCCGCCTGTGCTTCTACAAGAGAAAACGGAAGCCCTTCAAAAAGTGACGGCATCAAAAAGCAATCACAACAGCCGAGAATCTGCGGTATATCAGTCCTCACACCCGTAAGAATTACCTCATCCTCAAGGTTCATTTCTTTGACTTTTGCCTTAACGTCATTTTCAAGCTCACCTGATCCTACCCATGCGTAAGTGAAGTCGTTTCTGATTTTCTTGAGCTCAGATATAATTTCGAGTGCAAAAATCGGATTTTTCTGCATGGAAAGTCTGCCAATACTGACAAGACGGTGAGTTTCATCACCCTTAAAGCCAAGTTCCTGAGCATATCCGTTCCTATCAAAGCTTTCAGGCATTATAAAGCTTTCCGTTCTTATTCCGTTATAAATTAACTCCGCTTCTCTTTTTCCGTAAAAATAATCACTCGCTACTTCCGAACACGCTATGAGCTGTGTGGAATAACAGAGAATAGCTTTTCTCATCAGTAAGCAATACATTTTCTGTACTGCTTTTTTCAAGAAAACCAAGGATCCCGTAGGATTGTACTGACTTTTTGAGTTATGTGCGTGACAGATACGCTTTTTGATTTTTGCTTTTTTTGCAAGATACAGAGTTATTCCGTTAAGCAGATCCATATTTGAATGAGCTGTGTCAAACTGCTCTTTTTTCAGGAAAGCTTTTACATTTTTTATGTACTCATATTTTTTCTTCATTGAGTCAAGGTCACCTGCACGGTAAACCCTGACTCCCATATCGAGAACTCTCTGCTCGTGAAGACATTCGACTCCTTCATCAATGCCTATCACGACAGTAGCTTCATACTTTGTTTTATCAAGTTTTTCAAGGACATTTACGAGAAAGGTTTCTATTCCGTTGGCACTCAGGCCGTGTGAGAAATAGACGATCTTTTTCAAAATGAACAGCTCCTGTCATTAATCAGTTTTCGTGACGTTTTGCAACTTCATCAAGGATCTTCTGCTTGAATTCACCGTGAATTTTGAATTTGGTTGAGAATATAATGAGCGAGATAATCATCATTACGGGAGGTACGATAAACATCATAAACGATATTGCACTCTTTGCTGAATCAGTTACAACTGCGGTATCTGCATTTTCACCGCTGAAGTCATAGTTTGTAAGTGCAAATGAAGCGTACATGATGATACTCTGAATTGTATATGCCATCTTCTGAAGGAAGCCCTTCATTGAGAACGTGAGGCTCTGATTTCTCTTGCCGAGCTTGTATTCACCGTAGTCAACACAGTCTGCGAGCATAACAGTCTGGTTAACAAACATACTTGCTGTTCCGAGTGAAGTTACAATGTAGCAAAGACCGAGACCGATCACGTTGCCACCAAAACCGTAGCCGATGATCGCCATACCCGTATAACCTGCTGCAGCCATGAGAAGAGAAAGCTTATAGATCGAACGGTTATTCATAAACTTTGAGCAGATCGGCACTACAAGGATACCGAGCACCGAACCTACTGTACCCATAAGGTTAAATGTAGACTGTTTTGCAAGACCGCCGCCGACTTCTTCAAAGTAGAAGGCACTGATACCTGATGTCATATAGAAACCTGCGTTTGAGATCATAGCAAAAAGCATAAAGATAAGAAGCTGATCGTTCTGTTTTATGACTTTCAGGGCATTTTTGAAAGAGAACTTCTCGTCATTATGTATTATATTTTTCTCCTTTGTGACAGCTACACATATCAAAGAAAAGACAACAAGGAGTACTGCGGCAATCATAGACCACTTGCTGAAGCCTTCCTTAAGCACACCCTGAGGAAGCTTATCAAGGTCGTCCTTCGCAGCACCTGCAAGAAGCGGGATCATAATAGGTGTAAGGATTGAAATAACACCCTGACCAAGTCCTGAAAAAGCTCTTGCTACAGTTGAGATAAGGTTTCTGTCCTTCTCACCTGTTGCCATTGAAGGAATCATTGACCAATAAGGGATATCTGCAAGAGTATTCGTCATACCCCAAAGCACATAGAAAACAGCAACATAAACAAGCATCCACGGAGAATTTGTCGGAATTCCGGGATTATTGAAAAGCAATGCCAAAACAACGGCATTAAGGATTGCACCCCTGAGAATCCACGGGCGGTATTTACCCATCTTACTGTTACAACGGTCAACGATTGAGCCCATCATCGGGTCATTGATTCCGTCCCAGAGTCTTGCTAGAGGGGTAATAATCAAAAGAAACCATGGGCTGATTCCAAGCACCTTTGCAAGATAGATTGAAAGGTACGAATAAAACATACCGTAACTGAGGTCAAGTCCTATTGCGCCGACACCGTAGCCGACACCGTTTTTGAGCAATTTCCAATTCATTTGCGAATCCTCTGCTTTCTTTTAGCAATAGATAAATGTATTTTACCACAAAAAGCAAAATAGTACAATAGAAAAAATGGCACTCTGAAACTTTTTCAGAGTGCCATTCCATTTTGGGATTATTAAATTATCAGATAAGACCTACCGACATCTGAAGTGCAATAAGTGCATCGGAAGAATTAATCTTTGAGTCAGCATTCGGGTCAGCGTTGAACAAGCCCTGAGGAGCGATGTAAACTTCCTTACCTACAGCAGTCTGAAGGATGAGGAGAGCATCAGCTGAGTTAACCTTTCCGTCGAGATCGACATCAGGCACTACTTTTTCTGCAACCGTGTTGAGTTCATATGACTTTCCGCAGACGCTGCATACCTTATGCTTGATGCCCGTAGCTTTGTATGTCGGACGTTTATCGTATACCCATTCACCTGAAGGATGTCCCTTTGCTTCAATAACTTCTTCAAAGATGTATCCGCAGTGATTACATCTGCATTTATAAACACCATCTGTCGTACACGTCGGTTTCTGACTCATTGTCTTATTGACTGATGCGTGTTCACAGAAAATTTCGAAGTCAATCACATAGCCTTCGCCATAGCCGTTTGTGCCTACTACATAAATCTTAGCTGTACCGATTCTTACATTTTCTACGTAAACTACCTTGTAGTCTGTACCCTCTGCTACGGAATCTCCGTTATCAAGCGTTACTGAAACTGCCGGTGCAATCGGAGCACCCGTGTACTCGACCTTAGCGTCTACGCTTGAAACCTCCCCGAGAGAGAGATCCTTGACGATTTTAATAGTAGAGTTCTCATAATCAGTAGCAACGAGGTTTTTAAGATATGTATTATCTTCTACAGTAGTGAACTCAACACCTTTGTTTGCGTTGCACATACTGAAAGCTCCGTTGCCGATAGAAGTAGTATTCTTAGAAATCTTTACCTTGCTGAGTGATATACAGTTATAGAAAGCTGTATTACCGATCTTTGTAACACAGAACGGGATTTCTACTTCCTCGATGAAATAGCAAGAGTAAAAAGCACTTTTCTTGATTTCCTTAAGACCGAGAGGAAGGTCAATGCTCATAAGAGACGTACAGTTAAAAAATGCTGACTCACCGATTGACTCAACAGTATCGGGAATATATACTGACTGAAGCTTTGTACAAGCATAGAAAGCACTGTCGCCGATATATGTCAGATGCTCAGGAAGATGTACATTAACAAGTTCTCCGTGGTTATAGAAAACCTGACTATCAATCCCGACGACCGGAAGACCTTCGTAATATGAAGGAACAGTAAGATCAGCTACAGTTGCACAGTTATACTTTGTGATTATGTAACCGGTTCTGTCATTGTTAAGCTTATACACGAAGTCATTCGCTGAATTACGTACGATTTCAATTGTTGCACCCTTAGCTGTAACCTGTGATGTGATATCAACGTAACCTGAGTTTGACGCACTCTTGACTTTAAGATCAATGTTTGTCTGTCCGTTAACTGCGGTCTGTCTTACTTTGAATGTAACTACCGCAAAAACACCTCTGAATTCGTAGTTATTGCTACCCGCAAGAGACCAGACGATCTTACCTGCAGTCTTCGTGCCCTCAGAGTAAACACTGCCGTTCTGCTGAGATTCAAGTGCATTCACAAGACCTACACCCTTTTCAAGGCTGACAAGCTCAATCTTAGACTTGTCGTAAGTAAGCTCCATATCGAGTGCAGCTGCCTTATCATATGCTGCTGGGAAATAAACTGTTGCTACAACTTTTTCGCCCTGCAGACAGCTCTCTTTGTCAACTGAAACTTCGATGACCGCAGACGAAGCTGATACTGAGAAAACAAAAGTACTCAGCACAAGAACAGCCGCAAGAGCAAAAGAAATCAGTCTTTTTGTTAACGTTTTCATTTTATCACCTTTCCTTGATAAAGATTAATTGAGAACTTTCGCCATATATACATATAACATTCTATCTTATTTATTTTAAAAAGTCAATTATAATTAGTCAAGACTTTCAAAAAGTCAGGAATATTTTATCTTTTGACAAAATATGCTGTTTTTATTGATTAAATCGAAATATTTTATTATAATTTATTTTATAGTAAAGCAAAGGAGAATTTTTATGGCTGAGAAAAATTACAATAAACTTATAAAAGTGTTGCAGATTGTTTCAGGTATATTTATGATTGCTATGGTAGTGTTCAGCATTTTCCTTACGCAAAAATATAATATCAAGGTGACAAATATCCCCGAGATAGCTGAAAAAATAACAGGTGGCACGCTCGTTCTCTCCGTAGGTTTTATCGTGTTTTCTGTCGTAAAGTCATTCGCTCTCGTTTTTCCGCCTGCTGTCGTTTTTTAAGTCTGTGCCTATGTAATAACGAATGTATGGGTCGCACTGCTTGTAAATATAATTTCAGT
>JAGBFD010000081.1 GCA_017936645.1 Clostridia bacterium | reverse complement strand
TCAAGCTTACCAACTGTCTTCTGAAGGTCGATGATGTAGATACCGTTACGCTCTGTGAAAATGTACTGAGCCATCTTCGGGTTCCATCTTCTTGTCTGGTGTCCGAAATGAACACCTGCTTCGAGTAATTGCTTCATTGATACTACTGGCATAAATTTTTCCTCCTTAGTTTTTGCCTCCGCAGAGCTTGAAAAGCGGACATTTTTCTAATGCACTTCGCTCAAAACACTCTACGTGTGTAATGATTGCCGATAAATTATAACACAAGGTATATTGCAAATCAAGCATTTTTTTAACTTTTTAAGAATTTTTTTCAAGCATTATTATTTCATCGGCGATATCCTTAAAAATCGGAGCACAATCCTCTGCCCCGGAGCGTCCGCCTTCTTTAAGAATTACTACGGAATACCCCGAATATTCTGACGAGAAAAATCCTGCGAACCATGTATTGCACAGTTCGACTCCGTTGCTGTCAAAAACGCCCGTCTGCGCCGTAGCCGTTTTCCCTGCTGCAGTAATCCCGTTTTCAAGCTTTGCTTTTCCTGCATTTCCGTTTTCAATGACACTCTCAAGCATGGATGTCAGCTCAGCACTTGTCCTTTCGGAAAATACATAAACAGGAAATCCTACCCTGTGTGACAAAACGGTATTACCGTCAGCACCCGTCACTTTCTCAATCAGATACGGTTCATAGTACTTACCTTTTCCTGCTACACAGCTCATCATATTGCACAGCTGAAGCATTGTTGCAGAAAATCTGCCCTGACCGAAAGAAAAGTTTGCAAATTCGCCTGAGCTTCTGAGTTCATATGCAGACGGAAGCATCCCGCTTTTTGAAATCATACCTTCAGCTAACCGTATTTCCTGACCGAATCCCATCAAAGATGCTGCTTCAAGGATTTTTTCTGCACCGACCTTTCTTGCAAGTTCAATAAAAAAAGTATTGCACGAGCATTCAAGTGCTTTGGTCAGATCAAGCTTACCGTGTGCTGTCTTATCATTACAGCTGAAAACAGTCCCGTCTATATCACATTCACCCTTACACTCATAGGTAAAATCTTCTGATTTCCCTTCAATCGCAGCAGCTGCAACCACAACCTTAAAAACAGAACCCACACTGTACGGATTCAGAGTTCTGTTGAGAAGCGGTGAGTTTTTATCTTCAAGATACTCGGAAACATTATCAGGGGCAAATCCCGGTCGTGATACAGCTGCCCTTATTGCTCCTGTTTCATTTTCAACTACTACTGCTCCGCCGCACACCACTCTGTTTTCGTCAAGAGCTTTTTCGACTATATTCTGAATCCTGCTGTCGAGTGTCAGCATAACTGAGCCGGTCCGTACATCCTTGTTATTAACCTGAATTTCCGTACCTCCGAGCACACGTCCGTGAACATCTGACATAAAGCTTACCGAAAGATTCTTTCCCGTATAAAGAATGTTATCAAAGCTTTTTTCTATACCGTACACACCTCTGCCCTCACCATTTATATATCCTAAAGTGTGTGCCGCAAAACCCGAATCCGCATAACGCTGATATTTTTTCAGAACTATAATATCTTCATTTTCATCTACAGTCGATTTGCCTATCCCGATAGTAACAGCATTTGAGTTCTGAATTCTTTCTTTAACCGATAGAAACTGACTTTCATTAAGCACATTTTCGAGAGCCTTCAATGCTTTGTAAGTGGGTCTTGCAGCAGCAATGTTTTCATACTCAGTCATGACAAGTCTTTCTCCGTTACAGTCGAGAATTTCTCCCCGTATCTCGTTTACGTCTATGGTATAACGTCTTTGTGATGTGTTTGCCGTTTCCGTACCAGAAACAGCCAATTTATACAACCTTATACAAATACTCGTATAAAGCAAAGAAAAAGCTGCAACCACAGCAATCATTCTTTTTATCAAGCAGAAACCTCCCAAGAAATCATATAAATTATTTTTTTCATTAAGGAGGAAAAAATCCGTTCAATCATAAAATATCGTCAGAACAGGGCAGTTGTTGTGTGTTTATGCAAAAATCCACAAACTATGAGTGTTATTTTTGTCAAAAGATATCTTGACCTTTCAGTCAAAAGAGTCTATTATATTATATGTATAAATTCATACACTATGGAGGTACGAATAATGAACAAAACTTTCACAAAAGTGCTTTCTGTTTTTCTTGCAGTTATGATGTTTCTCACAGCTGCACCTGCCATCGTTATGGCGGCAGAAGACACAAACGAAACTCCTGCAGCCCCCGTTTTTGCTCTTGAACTTGTAAGTAATACAGAAGATACAACTGTAGTTGTTCTCAAACTTACCAAGAACAGTTTCAAGGGTCTCGGCGTTACTGTTTCCGCTTGTGAAGAGCTTACGCTCACAAAAATTCAGGTTAATACTGATGTTTTTGCGACCGGAGGAATTGCAAGCACAAACACTGAAAACGGCAAAATGAGTATTGCAAGAACTGAAGCTTTCGAAGCAGTGTACGAAATCGCAACATACACTTACTCAAAGACAACCGATATGTCTTTAAGTGCAGATGATTTTTCAATTACTGTTTCTGACTGTGCTGTTGAGGTTGACGGTAAAGACGTTGACATAACCGATTCAGTCAAGGTTGAAAACAAGATTCCTGAAATTCACGTCCATGCAAATATGACAACAGATCACAAGGATGCTACTTGTACTGAAGACGGTTACGACAAAGTTATATGCGGTGACTGCGGTGAAACAGTAGAAGAAACTCCTATCCCCGCTACCGGTCATAAAAACACCAGGAACGAGCAAAAAGACGCTACTTGTACTGAAGCAGGTTACAACAAGGTTATCTGCAATGACTGCGGTGAAATAATCGAAGAAACTTCTATCCCTGCTACTAATCACCAAAACACTAAGAATGAGCACAAAGACGCTACTTGTGAAGAAGCAGGTTATGACAAGGTTATATGTGAAGATTGTGGCGAAACAATAGAAGAAACCACTATCCCCGCTATCAATCACAAAAACACAGAAACAGAGCACAAGGATGCTACTTGTACTGAAGACGGTTATGATAAGGTTATCTGTAAAGACTGTGGTAAAACAGTAAGCGAAACCATTATCCCTGCTATCAATCACAAAAACACCAAGGAAGAGCATAAGGATGCAACCTGTACTGAAGACGGTTATCATAAAGTTATCTGTATTGACTGCGGTAAGGTAGTTGATCAGACTGTCATCCCTGCTACAGGTCACGGCGATACCAAGAGAGAAATCCTTGCTCCCACATGTACGGAAGACGGCTACATCAGAGAGACCTGTACAGTATGTACTACCGTTGTCGAAGAAACAAAACTTCCATCAAACGGTCATAATTACATTCAGGATATCAAAGTCGCTACTTGTACTGAAGACGGCTATATCAGACAGTTCTGTCCGGCTTGTCAGGACGTGAAGCCCGGTGCTGTCACCCTTTACTCCACAGGTCACCGTTGGGGTAACTGGACTATCGTTGAGCAGCCTACTCACAGCAAGGAAGGCATAGAGAGAAGAATCTGTGACGTTTGCGGTATCGATGAAGAACGTGCTGTTTCCAAACTTGTAACAAATCCCACAGAGCTTGTAATGAGTATGCAGGAAATCGGTATGAACTTCAGACAGACTACAAGACTTTTTGTCAACATCCTTCCCGAAGAAGCTGCATATTCTACTGAAGTCATCTGGGAGTCTTCTGACGAGAGCGTTGCAACAGTAGATGAGACAGGTTCAGTTTATGCTACAGGTGTCGGCACAGCTACAATCACAGCAAAAACTGCTGACGGAAAGCTTTCAGCTACTTGCGAAGTTACAGTTACATATTCAACTATTCAGTGGATTATCGTTTATCTCCTCTTCGGTTGGATCTGGTACTTATAATCAATAATTAACTCTAATAAGCACTTGCTTCAAAAGCAGGTGCTTTTTCTTTGTTTTGACAAGAAAATTCAACGACTTTGTTAAATATTTAATTAACCGTTTTTCTATTGAATAAAGTTCAATTTCGTTATATAATTTAGTAAAATAGATCATTGTGTCTTAAGCCTTAATAAACTATATCGGGTGATTTTTTGAAAGTCATTGATAAGCTCAGAAATCTGAATAAAAGAGCGTTGATTGCTGTTACGGTTTGTATTACATTGATTGTCGGCATCGTTGTTTTTGATGCCGTTCGTAAATCCTCTGAATACAGCACAACAACCGTAGCTATGGGTACAGTTGTGACTCTGCGGCTTTTTGGTCCTGACGGAGAAGAAAACGCTCAGCTCGTCCTTGAAAATATCGACGAAACAGAAAAAGCTCTTCTGTCCCGAAACGAAAAAAATTCTGATGTAGACAGAATTAATTCTGCCCCGGGTACAGCTGTTTCCGTTTCCTATGAAACCGCTGAAATCATTGCGGACTCGTTGGCTGTTTCAAAGAAATGTGAGGGTGTCTTTGACATTACCGTCGGAGAGATAACAAAGCTCTGGGACTTTGGCGGTGAAAATCAACGCTTACCTTCCGATGAAGAGATAAAAGAAAGGCTTCCTTTTGTCACATACTCTAACGTAAAAGTAACGGACACTACCGTTACAATCGCAGAAGGTCAGTCTCTTGACCTCGGTGCAATCGGAAAAGGTGCTGCTTGTGACAGAATCAAAACTCTGCTCAGCTCGACAAATACAGACTCTGCGGTTATCTCCGTCGGTGGCAGCCTTCTTCTTTACGGAAAAAAGGATTTCACTATCGGCATAACCAACCCCGAAAACAGTCAGAATTCAATGGGCAGTCTCGAGCTGTCTGAGACATTTGTTTCAACCTCGGGAAACTATGAAAAGTTTTTCGTTGAGAATGACAAAAAGTATCATCATATTCTCGATGCGACCACAGGTTATCCTGCAGACAGCAGACTGATGAGTGTAACCGTAGTCTGTGACTCAGGTCTGCTCAGCGATGCACTTTCCACCGCATGCTACATCCGCGGATATCAGCAGAGTCTTGAACTTCTGAGCCAATACAACGCTCAGGCAGTATTCATTTTCAAAGACAAGACCGTGCGTATTACTGACGGACTCAAGGACAAATTCACTCTTACAGATGAAAGCTTTGTGGTGGCAGAATGAGAAAACTTTTCAGACGTGCAGATATCATTATAATTATCGCAGTATTGTTTTTAAGTTTTCTGCTTTTTATACCGAATCTGTTTAATAATGACAGTCTCGTAGCATCGGTTTATGTAGACGGTGAACAAACCGAAGAAATCAACCTTGACAAAGTAGAAGGAGATTACGCCTTTTCCCCTAAAAAAGGTACGGTAATTTCTGTAAAAAAAGGTGCGATCTGCTTCAGTGAAGCTACGTGCAGAGATAAAATCTGTGTAGACAGCGGTTGGCTTACTGCAAAAGGGCAGACATCAGCCTGTCTGCCGGAGAGAGTTGTAATAACAATCAACGGTACTGACAAAACAGATATGATGACTTACTGACGGTGTTTTTATGGAAAGAAAAAAAACGACAATAAAAAAGGTGGCTTTTCTCGGAATTATGGGAGCTTTGGCACTTTCATTATCCTTCCTTGAGTCGTTGATACCTCCCCTGCCCGGCATTCCTCCCGGAGCAAAGCCCGGTCTTGCAAATGTCGTTACAATGTTTCTTGCATCCTCTGCAGGTGTAGCAGATGCTTTCGGTATCACAATCATTAAAGCAGTTTTCGCAGGAATCACTCGAGGTACTACCGCAATGCTTATGAGTGCTGCAGGAGGACTTCTCAGTACGCTTGCCGCCTGTATTCTCCTCAGGAGTAAGAAAATCAAACTCGGATATATCGGCATCGGAATTATATGTGCCGTTTGTCATAATATAGGACAGCTTACGATCGCCTGTTTTCTTTCGGGGACATGGGCACTCGTTACAGGTTACGGTCCGTTCTTAATGTTGTTTGCCGTTGCGACAGGATTCGTTACGGGAACAACGCTGAAGCTGGTACTTCCTGCTTTAGAAAAAACATTTAATCGTTTATAATTGAAAGGGGTTGAATAGATGGGTAAGATTCACATTCCCGGTGTAATCAACGCAGTAAAAAAAGTCCGCGGCGGTGTTAAAGTGGCTCACCATAAAAATACAGCTGAACTTGAAGTAGTGCGTATGCCGGAACCCAAACAGGTTATTTTACCTATGCAACAACACATCGGTGCACCTTGTACACCAACAGTAAAAGTAGGTGATACAGTTGCGGTCGGTCAGGTAATCGGTGACAGCGACAAACCGGTCAGCGCACCTATACACGCTTCTGTCTCAGGTACTGTTACAGCTATCGGAAACGTCAAACTTCCCGGTGGTGCAATGGCTCAGGGTGTTACCATAGAATCAGACGGAGAAATGAGACTTTATGAAGGTATCAAAGCTCCGCACGTAGAGACGAAAGAAGATTTCATAAAAGCAATCAGAGAATCAGGTCTCGTCGGACTCGGCGGTGCAGGTTTCCCGACACATATCAAGCTCAACGCACCTTCGAAGATTGATACTCTTGTCGTCAACGCTGCAGAGTGTGAACCGTATATTACGGTTGACTACCGTGAATGCATTGAAAACTCGTGGGATATCTATTCAGGTATCAGAACAATAATGGAATTTCTTGAAATTCCCAACGTCGTCATCGCAGTCGAAGATAACAAACCCGAAGCATTTAAAATTCTTGAACAGATCGTTGACGGCGACAGCAGCGCAAACGGTGCTATCAAGATAATGCAGCTCGAATCACGCTATCCTCAGGGTGCTGAGAAAATGATGATTCAGTCCGCAACAGGACGTCAGCTGCCTCCCGGCAAGCTCCCGTCAGATATCGGCTGTATGGTTATGAACGTTGCATCCACAGCGTTTATCTCACGTTACCTCAAAACAGGTAAGCCTCTTGTAAGCCGTTCGCTTACAGTCGACGGACTTGCAATCAAAGAACCTAAAAATATCCGTGTGCCTATCGGTACAAGCATCAGCGATATTATCGACTTCTGCGGTGGTTTCAAAGAGGAACCGGTTAAAATCGTTGCAGGCGGTCCGATGATGGGTATTTCGATCACTAATCTCGATCATCCGATTTCCAAAAGCAACAACGCTTTGCTTGTCTTCTCTAAGGAGGACGCTAAGGTATTCAAAGAAACTGACTGTATCCGTTGCGGTCGCTGTGCTTCAGCCTGTCCGTTGAGTCTCGTTCCCACAAGAATAGTCAGAAATACAAAAGCAAAGGATGCAGATGCGTTGATCAAGGACGGAGTTATGGTTTGTATGGAATGTGGCAGCTGTGCTTATTCCTGCCCCGCAAAAAAGCCCCTTGTTCAGCATATGCGTCTTGCAAAATCACTCGTAAGAGAGGCAGGTGCTAAAAAATGACTTTGAATAACAAACTCGTAGTCAGTGCTTCTCCGCACGACCGTACACACAAAACCGTCAGAAGCATTATGCTTGATGTTATAATTGCACTTGTCCCTACCCTTATAGCTTCTGTCGTTTTCTTCGGACCGAGAGCTTTACTGATTGAATGCATCGCTGTCGGCACCTGTGTTGTTTTTGAGTACTTCTCAAGATTTGTTATGAAACGCAGCCAGACTATCGGTGATCTCAGTGCAGTTATCACAGGTCTTTTACTCGCATTTAACCTTCCTGTAAGTATTCCGCTGTGGATGGTGCCTATCGGCTCTGCAGTAGCAATAGTAGTTGCAAAGCAGTTCTTCGGCGGTATCGGACAGAACTTCGTCAACCCTGCTCTTGCAGGACGTATCGTTCTTCTTACATCCTTCCCCGTAGCAATGTCAACGTGGACAGCTCCGCTTACATGGTCACAGAATCTTGACGGTATGACCTCAGCTTCACCGCTGGCATCTATACACACCATGGTTTCCTCAGGTGCAGAAAACCTTCCGAGTCTTACTGAAATGCTTCTCGGTTGGAGAGCAGGTTGCCTTGGTGAAACCTGTGCAATCGCAATCATAGTCGGTGGTCTTTACCTGATCATCCGTAAGGTAATTTCTCCCACAATTCCTCTCATTTACATCGGTACTGTTGCATTGTTTATGCTCGTTGCAGGAAAAGGTGACCTTTGCTTCGTAGCTTATGAGCTTCTCGGCGGTGGACTTATGCTCGGTGCATTTTTCATGGCAACAGATTACACTACATCACCGATCACTTTCAAAGGCAAGATTATCTTTGCTGTCGGTTGTGGTCTCATTACCTCGATCATCCGTATTTTCGGCAATCTTCCCGAAGGTGTTTCGTATTCAATCATCCTTATGAATATTCTTGTTCCGCTGATTGAAAACATTACCATTCCCAAGCCTTTCGGTACTCCCAAAAAGGAAAAGAAGGAAAAGGAGGCGAAGGAATAATGAAAAAAGCTATCCTCGTCCCCACTATAGCATTGTTCGTGATTTGCCTTGTATCAACGGCACTCCTCGCACTCGCTAATAACGTTACAGCACCGATCATTGATGAACTCGCTATCCAGACAGAAATAGAATCAAGAAATGAAGTTCTCGAAACTGCTGAAATTTTTGAAGAAAAATCAGACAACGGCATCGACTATGTTGTTGGTCTTGACAAAGACGGTAATGAAATCGGTATGGTTTTCACCTCAACAGCAAAAAGTTATGGTGGTGAAATCATCGTTATGACAGGTGTTGATATGGAAGGCAAAATCACAGGTATTAAACTCCTTCATATAAACGACACTCCCGGTCTCGGTATGAACGCTCAGAAGCCTGAATTCAGAGATAAATTCTTAGGTATGAGTGACAAAATCACAATCGTGAAAAACTCAGCAAATGCTGCAAACAACGAAATTGATGCACTCTCAGGTGCTACAATTTCATCAAACGCAGTCGCTGATGCAGTAAATGAAGCTCTCGAAAACTTCGCAAAAATCACAGGAAAGGCAGGTGCAAACTGATGGCAGAAAAAAAATCTCTCGGTAAAGAACTTACCAAAGGTATTATTATCGAAAACCCTGTTCTCAGACTCGTTCTCGGTACCTGTCCCACGCTTGCAACCTCAACTTCTGTTACGGGTGCAATCGGTATGGGCCTTTCCGCTTCAATCGTTCTCATCTGCTCAAATATCGTTATTTCCGCACTCAGAAAGGTTATACCCGCAAAGGTGCGTATCCCTGCTTACATAGTAGTTATCGCATCTTTCGTTACTATCGTGCAGATGCTCGTAAAAGCATTCGTTCCCGTACTTGACGAACAGCTCGGTGTTTATCTTCCGCTTATCGTTGTTAACTGTATCATTCTCGGCAGAGCTGAAGCTTTCGCAGGTAAAAACGGTGTACTCGCTTCGGCTGTAGACGGTCTCGGAATGGGTATCGGCTTTACGGCAGCACTTTTCGTTATGGCTACTATCCGTGAAATCCTCGGTGCAGGTACATTTCTTGCCGGCCTCGGCGGACTTATAGGAAACGATTTCAACGGATTCTCAATCCCGTTCCTTAACGAAAATCCGATGCTTATCTTTGTTCTTGCTCCGGGTGGCTTCTTTACTTACGGTCTTGTTATGGCTCTTGCAAACAAGCTCGCTGAATCAAAAGGAAAACCTAAAGCTGAACTTAAAGGCTGTGAAAATTGTCCGATGGCTAAATCCTGCGCAATCAGAACAACCGACGAGTCTTGCGAAAAGAAGGAGGTTGAAGCATAATGGAACTTACTAAAGGTTTATTAAGCATCCTTCTTACTATGATTCTCACGCAGAACTTCGTTCTTGCAAAGTTCCTCGGCATCTGTCCGTTCCTCGGTGTTTCAAAGAAAGTAAATACTGCTGTAGGTATGTCACTTGCCGTTATCTTTGTTATGGCACTTGCCACAGCAGTTACATACCCTATCAACAAGTATCTTCTCGTTGCAAATGACCTTGAATACCTCCAGACGATTGTATTCATCCTCGTTATTGCAGCACTTGTTCAAATGGTCGAAATCGTGCTTAAAAAGTACATCCCTTCTCTTTATAACTCACTCGGAATTTACCTTCCGCTTATCACAACGAACTGTGCAGTTCTCGGTGTTGTAACTCTCAACATTGATAACGGCTACAACTTCGCAGAATCACTCGTCTGTGCTATAGGCGGCGGTGTAGGTTTCCTTGTTGCAATGGTTATGTTTGCAGGTGTACGTTCAAGACTTGAATCCTGCGACATTCCGAAGTTCCTTAAAGGTCTTCCGATCACCCTTATTGCAGCTTCACTCGTTTCACTTTCTTTCCTCGGCTTTGCAGGAGTCGTTGAAAACATCTTTGCATAAGGGAGGGCGGAAATATGAATTCAATTTTATTAGCTGTTCTTATAGTTTCTGTCATCGGTCTTATAGCAGGTCTCGGTCTTGCCGTAGCTTCAATCGTTATGGCTGTTCCCGTTGATGAAAAAGCTGAAGCTATCCGTGAATGTCTTCCGGGTGCAAACTGCGGTGCCTGTGGCTTCTCAGGCTGTGACGGCTACGCTGCTGCTCTTTCAAAGGGCATTACAAAAAACACTGCACTCTGCGCACCCGGTGGCAATGACGTATCCGCACAGATTGCCGAGATCGCAGGTCTCTCTGCAGGTAATGTTGCTCCGTCAGCCGCTGTCGTAACCTGTCAGGGATTCTGTGAAAAAGCTAAGACAAAGATGATTTACAACGGTGTTGAATCCTGTCAGATGGCAAAGCAGCTTTTCGGTGGTCCTAAAGAATGTATATACGGATGCATCGGTCTTGGCGACTGTGCCAGAGCTTGTCCTTACGAAGCAATCAACATCTGCGACGGTGTCGCACGTGTAAACCCTGCTATGTGTAAGGCTTGTAAAATGTGTCTTAAAACCTGTCCCAACGGTATCATCAAGATGATGCCTCTCCACGAGGCAAAGGCAGTCGTTCTTTGTGCCAATAAGGATAAGGGCAACATAACCCGAAAAGAGTGCGAACTCGGCTGTATCGGCTGTATGAAGTGTGTCAAGGCATGCGAATTCGATGCTGTCAAGGTTGAGAATTTCTGTGCTAAGGTAGACTTCAGCAAGTGTACGGGCTGTGGCAAATGTACTGAAGTATGTCCCGTTAAATGTATTAACCTGATCACACTTGAAAACTGAATCCGGTAAAAAGACGACGTTTAAAAGCGTCGTCTTTTTTGTTGCATCTGTCAGAGATATATGCTATATTAAGGTTATGGAAGGCAGTGATTTTATGAAATCCGTAAGTATGAAAAAGAGGCTGATTTTTCTTGCCACTTTCGTTTCCCTGTTTATTGTAGAAGTGCTGATTGCACTTTATTTCCACGACGACTTCATCCGTCCTTTTGTAGGAGATATGATAGTAACCGTCCTTGTGTGGAGTTTTGCACGAGTTATCTTTCCTGATAAATTCAAGCTGATGAGCGTTTATGTTATGATCTTCGCTACGCTTATAGAGGTCGGTCAATACTTTAACTACGTTGAACTTTTAGGTGTTCAGGACAATCCCCTGCTCGTCACGGTTATGGGCACATCCTTTGCCTGGGCAGACATAGCGTGTTATGCCGTAGGATGTACGGTTGCTGCTGTAATTGATTTTCTATTATTCAGAAAAAAGATGTAAAAGATCCCGCTTCGTTTTTGAAGCGGGATTTGCTTATCCTAATACAATATCTTTGATCTCTTCACAATTCTTCACAACGTAATTCGCACCTGCGACGATCATTTCATCGACACTTCCGAAACCGAATGTGACCGCAACACTCGACACACCTGCATTATTCGCTCCGAGGATGTCATACTTCGTATCGCCTACCATAAGCGGCTTTTCACAGCCGAAAGGCTTGAGTGTATTGAATGCTTTCTCTATAATTTCTTTTTTACCTGAATCAAGCTTGTCCGCTTCTGCACCCACTATTACATCAAAATACTTTTCAAGATCGCAGGTTTTTGCGATATGATCCATAAACACCTGGGGTTTTGAAGTTGCAATTCCCGTTCTGATTCCGTTTTCACGCAGAGTCAGGAGCAGTTCTTCCATTCCGTCGTAGAGCTTGAATTTATAATAACCGCTGACAGAATACTTTGCTCTGTAATGAATAATCATCATTTCGATCTGTTCATCACTTGCATCAGGAAAGTGATTGCGGAAGCCTTCATTAAGCGGAGGACCGATAAACGTTTTCATATCCTCAGGACTCGGCTGAGGCATTCCTTCCATTCTGATTCCGTAGCGTATACCTTCATAAATTCCTTCACTTGTATCGGCAACAGTACCGTCAAAATCAAATAAAACACAGTCAAATTTCGCCAAAATAATCACTCCAATCAATAAAAGTATTGTATCACAAATATTTATGATTTACAATCCCGTTTAAATGTGTTAAAATAGTCTGCAGTTACACATCGGAGGTATCATTATGGAAAATACAGAAAAGAAAGCAAGAGTCCTCAGTGCTATTCAGCCTACAAGCGTACCTACACTCGGCAACTATCTCGGTGCTCTCAAAAACTGGGCATCAATGAGTG
Source organism: Clostridia bacterium (assembly GCA_017936645.1). Taxonomy (GTDB): domain Bacteria; phylum Bacillota; class Clostridia; order Oscillospirales; family Acutalibacteraceae; genus CAG-488. The sequence goes on along the minus strand of JAGBFD010000081.1, from coordinate 1,115 downwards.
CTGACAACGACTGTCTTTACGCTGTCGCTGACCTTCACGCAATCACAGTTCGTCAGGACCCTGCAAAGCTCCGCAAACAGACACTTGAGATGTACGCTTTGCTTTTAGCTATCGGACTTGATCCAGAAGAGAGCGTTGTCTTTGTTCAGTCGCACGTTCCGCAGCACGCAGAGCTTGCATGGATTCTCAACTGCTACACACAGTTCGGTGAAGCTGCAAGAATGACGCAGTTCAAGGATAAATCTGCAAAACACGCTGATAATATAAACGTAGGTCTTTTCTCATATCCGACTCTTATGGCGGCTGACATTCTTCTCTATCAGGCTGACTACGTGCCTATCGGTGCTGATCAGAAACAGCACCTCGAACTCGCAAGAGACATCGCTGAGCGTTTCAACGGTATCTACTCACCTACATTTACTATTCCGAACCCGTACATCGGTAAGGCAGGAGCACGAGTTATGTCTCTTCAGGATCCGACAAAGAAGATGTCAAAGTCTGACCCGAATCCGAAGGCATCTGTCTCACTCCTCGATACTGCTGACGACATCCGTAAAAAGTTCAAGTCTGCAGTTACAGACTCTGAAGCAAAGGTAAGATACGCTGACGGTAAGGACGGCATCAACAACCTTATGGCAATTTATTCCTGCTGCACAGGTCTTGACTATGACGCAATCGAAAAGGAATTTGACGGTAAGGGTTACGGTGACTTTAAACTCGCTGTCGCTGAGAGCGTTATCGAAAACATCAAACCCGTACAGGATAAATACTATGAGCTGATGAGTGACAAGGCATACATCGAAAAATGTGCCGCAGAGGGTGCGATGAAAGCCTCCTACATTGCGAATAAAACTCTTTCAAAAGTTATGAGAAAAGTAGGCTTCTGGCAGATCAAGAAATAATCTTCAGACAGTTTAATATTGTTCCGGACACTTACAAAGATGCATAATCTTTGTAAGTGTTTTTATTTTAGTCAATGTGTTTATTTAATTCATATGATGTATACAAATTCGGGTTTGTCGGGGTGTTTTATTTCGCACAATCTAATTCTGTGTGTAGGGACCGGCCTCCCGGACGGTCCGCAGATTCTGCTGTATTAACGGACGGTCGAGGAC
>JAGBFD010000080.1 GCA_017936645.1 Clostridia bacterium | reverse complement strand
GGCTCCTGTTTGCCTTGCTACAGGTAACACAATGGTTCTCAAGGCTGCAAGCCTTACACCGAGAACAGCACTCAGGATCGCAGGTCTTTACAAAGAAGCAGGTGTTCCCGACGGTGTTATCAATATCGTTACCTGCTCAAGAAACGAAATCAACGTTCTTCTTGACAGCCCCGACGTTAAGGGTATCACATTCGTTGGTTCAACTCCCGTTGGTAAGCTCATCTACGAGCGTGCCGCAAAGAACGGCAAGAGAGTTCAGGCTCTCTGTCAGGCAAAGAACCACGCTCTCGTTCTTGAGGATACTCCGATTGAAAGAACAGCTGCAGGCGTTATCAACTCAGCATTCGGCTGTGCAGGACAGAGATGTATGGCACTCTCCTGCTGTGTTGTTCAGGAAAGCATTGCTGATGCATTCGTTGCAGAGCTTGTAAAGCAGGCTAAGGCTATCAAGGTAGGCCCCGGCTATGACAAGACTTCAAAGCTTGGTCCTATTACATACAAGAAGCACTACGAAGAAGTTATCGCAGACATCAACAAGGGTGTTGCTGAGGGTGCAGAGCTTGTGCTCGACGGCAGAAACTGCGTTGTTGAAGGTTACGAAGGCGGCTTCTACGTAGGACCGACAATCTTCGATAAGGTTACACCTGAAATGACAATCGGTGACGAAGAAGTATTCGGACCCGTTCTCTGCATCAAGAGAGTCAAGACTTTCGACGAAGGTCTCAAACTTATGAACGCTAACCCGTACGCTAACGGTTCAGTTATCTTCACACAGAACGGTTACTATGCCCGTGAATTTGCTCGTCACACAGACGGCGGTATGGTAGGCGTTAACGTAGGTATCCCTGTGCCGATCGGATTCTTCCCCTTCTCAGGACACAAGAATTCATTCTTCGGTGATCTTCACTGCCTCGGCAAAGATGCTTACAGATTCTACACAGAGAGCAAGTGCGTGACAACACGTTGGTTTGACGAAGAAGAAATGAAGAAAACAGAAGTTTCCACTTGGGACGGCACAATCTAAAAACATAATAAAGGAGATTAAAGCTATGATTAATGTTGGTATTATCGGCGCAGGCCGTATCGGTAAGGTTCACTGCGAATCAATTATGAGATACGTTAAGAATGCTACAGTTAAGGCTGTTGCAGACCCCTTCCTTAACGACGAAACAATCGAATGGGCAAAGGGTCTCGGCATTGAAGAGTTCTACACAGATTATCACAAAATCCTTGAGGATAACGATATTCAGGCTGTTCTTATCTGTTCTTCAACAGATACACACTCTACAATTTCTCTCGAAGCTATCGCAGCAGGCAAGCACATCTTCTGCGAGAAGCCGATTGATCACGATGTAAACAAAATTCTCGAAGTCAAGGCTGCTCTTGACAACAGCAACGTTAAGTATCAGGTAGGCTTCAACCGTCGCTTTGACCACAACTTCAAGGCTGCAAGAAAGGCAGTTGAAGGCGGTCAGATCGGTGACCTCAACATCCTTAAGGTTTGCTCAAGAGACCCCGGTGCTCCTCCGGTAAGCTACATCAAGGTTTCAGGCGGTATCTTTCTCGATATGACAATCCATGATTTTGATATGGTTCGTTTTATGTCAGGTTCAGAGGTTGAGGAAGTATTTGCTTACGGTGCAGTTCTTGTCGATCCCGCTATCGGTGAAGCAGGCGACATCGACACAGCAGTTATCTCAATGAAACTCGCTAACGGTGCTATCGCAGTTATCGACAACTGCCGCCGTGCAAGCTACGGCTATGATCAGAGAGTTGAAGCTTTCGGTTCACTCGGTCAGGTTGCTATCGGCAACGATTCAGAATCAACAGCTGTTATCTCCGACGCTAACGGTGTCCGCGGTGAAGTTCCCCTTAACTTCTTCCTTGAGAGATATATGGGAGCTTACGTTGAAGAAATCACAGAGTTCATCGACTGCATTGTAAACGATAAGGAAGTAAGCGTTGGTCTCGACTGCGGTCTTCAGCCCGTACTCATCGGTCTCGCTGCAAAGAAATCACTCGTAACAGGTATGCCTGTTAAAATTGCAGACATCGCTGCTGAATACGCTTTATAATTTCAAATAAAAAAACGTCGGAATTTGCGAATTCCGACGTTTTTTATTCCATTACAGAATAAAAAGTTCAAAAATATCGAAAAATAGTTACAAAAAGTTACAAATAATTCTGAAATGTCATAATTTCGTAACATTTATATGTTATAAATGTGATGGTCGGTTTCGACTAAATTACGAAAAGGACGATTTTTATGCACTCTAAAAAATACATAAAGAAAGCTCTTATAGTTTTACTTACACTTATTACAGTCTTTTCTTCAGTAGCTGTATCGGGTTCAGCTGCAGCACCTACCAACAATACAGTCAAGACTATTTACAACTTCCTCATTGATGAAATGGGACTCAACTCTGCAGCAGCCTGCGGTGTTCTCGCAAACATTGAGAAAGAGTCAGACTTCAACCCTCAGCTCTACGGTGACAACGGAACAAGCTACGGAATCTGTCAGTGGCATAACGGCAGATTTGACAATCTTAAGAGTTACTGTAACAAAAACGGTTATTCATGGAAAACACTTGAAGGTCAGCTCCACTTCCTCAAGTATGAGCTTGAAACTCAGAAAAGCACAACAGGTTACATCCTCGACAAGCTCGATGTTCCCAATACAGCTCAGGGAGCTTACACAGCAGGTTACAACTGGTGCTACTACTTTGAACGCCCGTCAAATAAGACTGCTAAGTCAGAGACAAGAGGCACAAATGCAAGAGATGTTTACTGGCCGGTTTATAAGCTTGTATATAACCTTGGTGATGTCAACAGCGACGGCAAAATCAACTCTGCAGATGCTCTTCAGGTACTTGAATATTCAGTTGGTTCTCTCAATCTGAACCTCAGTCAGAAAAAAGCAGGTGACCTTGACAAAAACGGCAAGGTGAACTCACAGGATGCACTCATCATACTTTCTGTTTCGGCAGGTAAAGTAAGCATAAACAATTATAAATAAAATCAACCGTGATATTCATCTCCGAATATCACGGTTTTTCTTTCAGTTAGCCTTATTCATAGCTTTGTCAATTTCCCCGTCAAGCATAAACGGTAAGACTTCTGTAGCTTTTGTGATAGCCTTTTTCAGTTCTTCCATTTCATCCTTTTTAAATGCAGAAAGCACCCAATCTGCAAGGTTATAATCAGGATGAGGTTTCGCACCCACACCGATTTTTATTCGAGGGAAATTATCTGAATTAAGATGGTAAATTATACTTTTTATACCGTTATGTCCACCATCAGTACCTTTACGTCTGATTCTCAGTTTTCCGCATGGAAGAGATATGTCATCAAAGATAACAATAATCTTTTCGGGCGGAATTTTGTAAAACTGTGATATCTCTCTGACAGCTTCACCGCTGTTGTTCATAAAAGTCTGCGGTTTCACCAACAGACAGCGATGTCCCGAAATAACGGCATTTCCGATCAAAGCTTTATATTTCAGCTTTTTGATTTCAATATTCTCCTCAGCAGCTATATGATCAAGTGTCAGAAAACCTGCATTGTGACGGGTCATTTCATAGTCTCTGCCCGGATTTCCGAGTCCGACGATCATAATCTCAGGCGATCCTGACGGTACTGCCGATACTTTTCTTCTTAAAAACATTTTGTTCTCCTTGAACCTATACTTTATCAAAATTTTCGGGACGGATAACCGTCCCGAATTTTTTTAGAAACCAACAGGCATATATGCCGTCGTAACCTTTGACCAGTCATCAACTGAGTCTGATGAATCATCCATAAGTGTATAAACAATTTTGATATCCATTGTTTTAAGTACTTCTATGATATCCTCTTCAGTTTCGTACTTTGAAGTATCAATATATGCATCCAAAGCTATATGGTTTCCTCTTCCTGCAGGTATACCGTATTCAGTATCAAGCTCAGTATCGATAATCAATGAGTCGTTCTGCTTCGATTCAACATATTTCATCGCAGCATCCTTTGATTTTGAATTAAGAACATAAACAAAAATGCTGACATGCTTCCAGGTTGTACCGCTTTTTAATATGCTTTCCGCCTTAGCCTTGTCAATACCTAAAGCATCGGCATTTTCCTTGATGTGGCGTTTCATATTTTCACTTGCACTATCAAGGGGTTTCTGAATAGTAATGTAATAAAGTTCTCCTGTTTTTTCAGTAACTTTTGAAGTTGCACCTGACGAAGTGGTTCCGTCGACTTTTTCAGGATATACCGTAACGTCAACTTTAAAAGTTCCGTTTTCAGCCGAAGGAACTGCAAGTTCACCCGTAGCATTTGTATCTGCAGTTGTTGGAGTCTGCTCATCCCCACCCTTTTTACAGCCGAAAAATGTCAGCAAAATCCCTGCAACGAGTATAAGTGAAACTGCTCTTATTAAAATATTCTTGTTCATATAAGTCTACCTCTTATTTCTGCCATTTGTATGGTTTTTTCCTTGAAATCCAATCTTTCTTTATTGTCTGTCGTGAACGTGCGATCGCAAGAGCATTATCAGGAACATCCTCTGTAATAACAGAACCTGCCGCCGTGTAACTGTTTTTACCTACGCTCACAGGAGCAACAAGATACGTGCTGCAACCAATAAATGCATGGTCGTCAACCTTTGTGCGGTTCTTTTCTTTACCGTTGTAATTAACAGTCGCACAACCGCATCCTACATTGATGTCTGAGCCGAAGTCTGCATCACCGATATAAGTAAGGTGCGAAACGCTTGTACGGTCGCCCACCGTCGCATTTTTAAACTCAACAAAGTTACCTGCTTTTACACCCTCACCGATGACACAATCAGGTCTTATACGAGCAAACGGACCGACAGATGTATTATCCTTAACCGTTGACGAGTAACACTGTGTATTATTAAGTATAACACCGTTTCCGATAACGCTGTTTTCAATAAGACTGTTAGGTCCGATTACGCAATTCTCACCGATTACCGTTCCGCTCTTGATAATAGTACCGGGAAGGATTTCAGTTTCGTTACCGATTTTAACGTCAGGGCTTATGATGACTCCGTCTGCACAGGGAATTGACACACCGTTGAGAAGGTGCTCACACATAACCTTTTTACGTGCTATTTCATTAAGCAGCTGAAGCTGAACTCTGTCATTTGCACCAAGCACAGCATCAGGATTTCCCGCCTCATAAGCTACTGCATTGAGATTTTTCTCAAGGATAACCTCAACTGCATCTGTCAGATAATACTCGGCCTGACCCTTCTTGTCGTGCATTTCAACAATGCCTTCAAGGGCATCAAGAAGTACAGAACAGTTAAACCAGTATGCACCTGAATTGACCTCATTGATCATCTTCTCAGCATTTGTAGCATCATTTTCTTCAACGATCCTCTTAAGGCACTTGTCCTTATTACGGATGATTCTTCCGTATCCGAAAGGATTGTCAATCTTCGCTGATATGATTGTAACTGCATTTTTGTGTGACTCGTGATACTCAAAAGCTGTGCTGATCGTTTTAGCATCGATAAGCGGAGCGTCACCATTTATGATAAGAATATTGCCGGGTGAATTTGCTTTGATAAATTCTTTCGCCTGCATAACAGCATGACCTGTGCCGAGAAGCTCCGACTGAACGACAGTCCTGAACTTTCCGCCAAGGTGAGCTTCAAGCTCCTCGTGGCAGTGACCCGTAACAACACATATCTCATCAACACCGCCCTCACGGACAGCATCAGTTACCCAATCAATCATCGGCTTGAAAAGAACCTCAGCGAGGACTTTAGG
>JAGBFD010000079.1 GCA_017936645.1 Clostridia bacterium | reverse complement strand
GAAAATATCTCATTAAGCATTTCATTTTTCTCTTTAGCAGAAAAATTACCTGTGCATATCTGCTTCATTCCTCCGAAGGCGTAGATGTGATACCTTGCTCTGATATAGTCGTGTACCCTCTTGGGGTAACCAGCTTCTTCACACAAAGCAATACTTGCTTCAAGAAAAGCTGCGTTCAGCACGGGGAGATCTTTTCTGTAACTTCTCGAAAGAGAATTTTCGTTTTTGTAGTAGTAATAAAAGCTCTCCGGGATAATTGAAACAGACTTTATATACCTGAAAAGTTCAAGATTAAAAAAAGCATCTTCAGAAAGAATCTCTCTCTCTGATCTGTACCTTACACCCGTTTTCTTAATCAAATCAAGACTGTACATTTTACAGCAGGTGCTGATTCCCGAGCCTCTTTCATATGTAAAAAGCCCGGGCAGAATATCATTGAAAACCTCGTCACCCTCAAAAAGCAGTTTCGTGTCAACCATAGGTTTTTCGCTGACGTTACCCTCAGAATCAACATTGAACCTGCCGAACATAACAAAATCCGACTTGGATTTTTCAAGCTCTGCCACACACTTTTCTACCGTAACCGGTGCTATATAATCATCGCTGTCCACAAAAAGAATATACTTTCCTGTGGCAGCCTCTATGCCTGTATTCCTTGCGAAACCTGCTCCGCCGTTTTCTTTATGAACAGCTGTTATTCTGCTATCCTCTCGCGACCATCTGTCACAGATTTCACCTGAAGAATCCTTTGAGCCGTCATCGACGAGAATCACTTCCAGATTTTCATATGTCTGACCGACGATGCTTTTTACACATCTGTCAAGGAACTTTTCTACATTGTAAACAGGTACAACAACTGAAACCAATTCTTTCATAAAGCTCTCCGCAAATCATTAAATACCGGATAATATCCGCACCGCATTGCTCCAATCGTAATCAAGGACACTTTCCCTTGATACTCCTGTCGGCATATCAAGAGCTTGCCTGACAAGTTTGTCCGTGTTTTCAAAAGAATCTATAAATACAAAACCTTTTTTACCGACAAACTCTTTCATAGCTCCGTAATCAGTAGTTACGACAGGAACCCCGCAAGCCGCAGCTTCAAGACAGGACAAAGGTAAATCGATACAATGCCCCTTTTCGACAACAGGGAAAAAGTACACATCCGAAAGCTGATATATCTCGTTCATATCCTTGATATAGTCATATATTATCCTGATATTATCTTTATCTGTCAGCTCTTTTCTGAGACTTTCGTCCTGTTCGTTTTTAGTAAGTGTACTTGTCACAAGCAGGATCTGATATTCGCTGCTCAAATCCATAATCTGACGTATATTTCTTCCTTCATTCAGATGACCTACGTGAAGGATTACTTTTTTATTTTTGTCAAAGCCATACTTTTCCTTCAGCTGTGCTGATTTTTCACGACTGACAGGTACAAATTTTTCACAATCCACACCTGCTCTCACCATTCTAACTTTCTCTCGTCGGATAAAGCTACCGTAAAACCTTTCAGATTCCTCTGACAGAACGATTACATCCGCACCGCTGATACGCAAAAGAAACTTTGATAAAAAATTCATTTCACCACTCATAACCAGCAGTACATTTACCCTGACTCGTGAAAACAGACTGAGAATAAAAACTCTGAGTGCAGTCGTAAGCATCGGTGCAGGAAAAGGAATATACAAAAAAGATGATTTATTCTTTCTCAATAACGAAGTCAGCTCCGAATTAAGGAGCAATTTATTCAGATTCAGGTGGCGATCCGTAAAATCGGCTTTTCTTTCATAAGAAACTACAAAACAATTCCTATCCGCATTTTTGAGACGCCTGACCAGATTTGTAGCAACATTCAGGAACCCTTCATCCGCAGAGTTCGTCAAACCGTTTGATAAAATCAGCATCGTGTCACCATCACACCTTTGCACAATTTTCGCAGGTTGAGCAGGCATCAAGTTCTTCTTTGGTCACCTTACCGTCACGGTAGTCACGTACGACTTTATTTTCGTACATTGAATACTTCTGTTTTTTGAAGTAACGAAGGAACTTATGCTTAACCACCCACAATGCAGGTGTCATAATATACTTGTGCATTGCAGGAGAAACAGAACCTATCATCCAACAGTTTCTGTCGCAGGAACGCACCTTTTTACGTACTGACTCGGCCTGTTCGCTGTTCCAGAGTTCATCCCAACTCTGAGAATTGAGGTTACCCATAACCTCTTTCTCTTTTGTACCGTTACACGGCATTACATCACCGTACGGGTCAATAAAGAATGTGTCAAAACTCATGTCACAGGGAAGCAGACGCTTCTGACTGAATATATAGTTAATAAGACCATGATTGAAATATGCCCTGAACCACTTCTTCGGGCTATTCGAATCAAGGAGCTTATTTATAAGCTTTTCAAAGTTTTGGGCAACCATAAGACGGTCATGGATAATATTTGTCGATTCGACGAAATAGAAGCTGTTGTGCAAAGATGCCGTCGCAAACTCCATTCCCATTTCATCTGAAATATCATAAAGAGAAACTAAGTCCGGAGCATTTTTATCCTGAACGGTCATACCGAACCCGACATCCTTCATACCCATTTCGACAAGCGTTTTCAGCGTTGTATAGCCTTTATTGAAACCGTCTTCAAGACCACGGATTTCGTTATTTGTCTGTTCCAGTCCTTCAATAGAAATACGTATTCCTACCTGAGGGAATTCTTTACATAAATCTACAATGCGTTCCGTGAAAAATCCGTTTGTAGAGATAACGATGCGGTCACTTTTCTTATAAAGTTCTCGTACAATGTCCTTCAGATCCTCTCGAATAAACGGTTCGCCGCCCGTGATATTTGTAAAATACATTTCGGGAAGCTTTCTGATCGTTTCAACAGTAATTTCCTCTTCCGGTAACGAGGGTACTTTATATCTGTTACACATCGAGCATTTCGCATTGCATCTGTATGTAACGATTACCGTTCCGTTAAGTTTCTTTGGCATACTCTCACCTTAATTTTCAAAAATGTCCTTGTGCAGTTTTGCAACCGTATCCCAATTATAATCCGCTACAACTTCCTCGCTGTCAGCAATCGCAAAACCGCCACCGTTAAGAATTTTATCCACTACAGCGACAAACTCTTTGTCATCCTTGTAAACATAATAGCCTTTTTTAAGTTCAAACATCGGCTTACCGCTGATAACCGTCGGAGTACCCGATGCTATAGCTTCGATGATAACAAGACCGAAGGACTCCAACTTAGAGGTAAACACACTGCAATCTGCTATATTGTAATACTCATTAAGCACCTTTCCCGGTGCAAGCTCTCCTGCGTAGATAACCCTATCCTCAAATCCTTCTGTCTTAGCCAGATCAAGGATTTTCTGCTGATATTCCTCGTCGATGATACCACCGGCATACATATAGACAACATCTTCGTGGTGTTTGAGATAATCTCTGAGCATTTCTACGCTGCCGAGCTGATTTTTCCTTTCGCAGACCGAACCGACCTGAAAAATCACCTTTTTATTGCTGAGATTAAGCTTACTGCGAATTTTTTCCGTTTCGCTCTCTGACAGCGGCTTATATTTATCAAGACTTACGCCATTGATAATCTTAAAGATTCTGTTCTTATCCACGCCAAGTTCATTCACAAAATGCTTGGTTGTGATGTCGTTAAGAACAAAAACAATATCTGCATTTTTAACACAGAAAACTTCCTGGAAATATCTCTTATTTACTGTTTCTTTTATTTCGTTCCACTCAGTACCCCAGATATAACTGTGCACGGTGTATGCTACCTTTGCCTTTCTTCTCAGCTTTTCAGGTACAAGCTTATGGAAAAAAACATATTGTACTGATTATGGAAGTGAAGAACGATTTCTTCATCTGAATTTTTCAGAATCTTCTTAATTTGATTGGCAAGTGCTACCGAATACACAACGCGCTTGAGCTTGTGAACTATACCAAGACTTACATCATCCCTCATAAAAAACGACGGCACTTTCACTTCCCTGATCGGAAGTTCTGTCTGAGCTCTCGTATCCGAAGCGATATCAATTATCTCAACCTTCTCACCGTTTTTGAGAAACGAACGGGTCAGCTCTTCGACAACAATTTCTGTTGCAGCACCCATCTGAGCAGGGATCGGGGTGTATCCTGTTCCGATTTCATAAATTTTCATACGTTAATCCTCATAGATTCTGATAAGTGAATTATAATATGAGTCCGCAGTTTCAAACTGAGCAAAACTGCAGTTTTCAGTCATCGTTTTAAGTAAATTCTTGTCGTTTATCAATGTTCTGAGCTTGTCCTCAAGATCATCGGGATCACCGGGTCTGAACACAAATCCTGTTTTTCCCTCTTCGATAAGTTCCGGAATGCCACCTATATCCGAACCTAATGCAGGTGTGCCGTACATCTGCGACTCTATAACAGAATAAGGACAGTTTTCATATATCTCAGACGGGCAGACCGTCACTACCGCCTTTGCTATAAGTTCCGTCAGCTCAGCACCTGTCCTGAATCCTACAAACTCTGCGTTAGAAACTTTCTTTATATCATCCTCAGCTTCTCCGTATCCTGCAAAAATGAAGCGTGTATCCGGCATTCTCTTGGCAACTTCAAGCAAAGTATAAGTTCCTTTATCCTTGGAAAGATGTCCGAATTCAAGAACATAATCTTCTTTTTTAACTGCGTGATACGGTTGCTTTTCAATAAAATTGTGAAGCACCTTGGTTTTTTCTGCAAATCTCGGCTCAAGATCAAGCTTTGATTTCATAAACTGTGATGGGCAGATGATAGTATCAATATAAGAATATGCCCTATTAAATCTCCAGAAATATGCATCCGCTGCAGCAAGCATACTTTTAGCTCTTGAATTTTTCATACAGCTTTTTTTAATACAATGGTGATAATTTCCGCCGACGCACTTCTCGCAGATATTCATTTCGGAATCAAAAAGACCATGACTCGGACAAATAAGCTGATAATCATGGGCTGTATAAACAATTTTCAATTTTTTATTTTCTCTTCCCGCAAAATCCCTTACTTCTAAAAGCATTGATGGTGTAAGATGAAACTGGATATTATTAAAATGCACAACATCAGGTCTGAAACTCTTCAAAACCTTTCTCAGTTGCCGTCTCGCCTCTGAAGAATACACAATCCTCAAAGGTGCCTTAAGATTTTTCTTGGTACCCAGAGAAAAATCCATATCAGTCACGTATGCACCTACGCTGTTGCCGACGGTATTTTTCTCGTTTTCAAGACCGAAGTATTGGACTTCGTGCCCATGTTTTTCAAGCATTTCTCCAAGTTTGAAAACATAAGTCTCTGATCCTCCCTTAGGAAACAAAAACTTATTTACCAACAAAATCTTCATATATTCTTCCTCAAATCACTTTGCTTTATATATCTGCAAAGTTTTTTGCACTACATCATCCCATTTATATCTTTCACAGATGTAATCTGAACTTTTTTCTTTGTACGAAGCAACAACAGTCGGGTTGTCACATAAAAACTGAAGTTTCTCCCTGAGGTCATCTGCATCGCCTTTCCTGAAGGTGACTCCGACATCTCCGATGACATCTGCACACTCTGCTATGTCCGAGGTGAGACAACAATTTGAATAGCTCATCGCTTCGAGCAAACTAAGAGGCATTCCCTCAAGGTCAGAAGGCAAAACATAGAGATAAGCGTTGCTGTAAAGTTCACTCAAAATTTTACCCTGTACAAATCCTGTAAAAATAATATTTCCGTTACCCTGTGCTGAATTTTTTAACTCAGCTTCAAACTCTGCCGTATCTGACGAGCCTCCCGCAATTACGAGCTTTTTGGACGTATTAATATTCTTATAAGCATCAATCAGATACCGTATACCCTTCTCAGGGACAAGACGTCCGAGATAAAGAATATACCCGTCCCGATCGAGATTAAACTTTTGTTTTATCAGGTCGGCAGATTCAGAATCAGCGGCCGATACACCGTTCGGTATAAACACAGTTTCTCTGCCGTATTTTTCTTTAAATAATTTTTAACACCTTCGCTGAGAACGATTATTTCATCAGCAAACCTGACAGCACATTTCTCGCCCAGAAGAATGTAAGCTGACGCAAACCTGCCCCACTTTGCTCGTTGATGATCAAGTCCGTGGATAGTTGCAATACAACGCTTACCGAAAAGCTTCGGCAGCCACAGCATAGCACAAGGTCCTTCCGCATGAAAATGAACGACTTCAAACTTCCCGAAAGCAGCCCTGACTGCAGCAAAGAAAGAAGAGCTCAATGCAGCAAGACCGCCCTTGCGAACTGTAAAAACACTTTTAATTTTTACACCTTTATATTCTTCAACAGCTTCAGAATCATATTCCTTTCCGCTGACGTGATGACCTTTTCGGTTGTAGCAGACAACTGAATGTCCAAGTTCAGCTAAGCGTGTCGAGAGCTCTTCGACGACAATTTCTACTCCACCTTCACGTGAAGGGACTCTTTTATGTCCGATCATAGCAACTCTGAGCTTAGCTTTGTTTTTTTCGGACATTTTATATTCCCTCCACACCGCAAACGGCACCAAAAGTTTTCAGAAGTATCACAAAATCCGTTTTAAATCCTCTGTCTTCGATATACTTAATATCCCATTCGAGCCATTCATCAAAAGACAAATCATTTCTTCTCGGTTGCACCTGCCAATAGCAGGTCATACCGGGAATTACCGCAAGTCGCTGACGTTGAAAATCATTGTACATTTCGACTTCACGAGGAAGCGGAGGCCTCGGACCGACAAGGCTCATATCACCTTTTATTACGTTGATAAGTTGCGGAAGCTCATCTATACTGCATTTTCTTATCAGCTTTCCGAACTTAGTAATTCTCGGATCTTCTTTGATTTTGAAAGCGGGACCATCCATTTCGTTATCCGGAAGAAGGTCTTCTAACATTGATTCTGCATTCGGCACCATTGAACGGAATTTATAAAACTTAAACTCCCGTCCATCTTTTCCGACACGGATCTGACTGTACAAAGGAGATGCTCCAGGACTGTCGATCACAATGATTATAGAAACGATAACCAAAGGGATAAACAGGATCGCCAATGCCAGCACGGAACAAACAAGATCAAAAGTCCGTTTTAAAAAGTTGTATATCGGCTTATGTTCTATTGATATTTTTCTCTCTTTCCCGGTGTTTTGCGCTTCACTATTCAAATCAATTGATTTTCTTTCTTCGTTCAACACCATCATAATCCTCTCTGCCGGGAAACAAAATTAGTTCTCCGGAACATAGAATAATTCAACTACCGTTTTTTTGACTGAGTCTTCATCAGGATAAAACTCAAAGTAAGTCTCTCCCATCACAGTTTCTCCTTTGATATCTCGGATTCCTGTAAACTGATACTCAACAATTTTTTCTGCAATCGATTGTAATCGATTAACTGAGCAATCCGAAACAAGATCTGTCGAGATCTGCGATGCAGAATTCACAATAAAATCTTCATCCTCTGCAAGACAGTCTACAGTCTTTCGGTAAAGTGCTTCAAGATACTGACGCTGACGTTCCATTCTGTGATTATTTGTACTGTCATCAAGACCATATCTGGACCTTACATAGGTTAGTGCGTGTTCACCCTTAAGAGTGACTTCTTTTCCCTTGATAAGAGTATCATCAACACCGCTGAAATCGTCGAGAACCTCGACAGTAACTCCGCCTACAAGGTCGTTATATGTCTCGACTGCGTCCATTGTTACAGACACATAGTGGTCTATTCCTACATTAAGAAGAAGACCTGATACAGCTTCAGATGTATTTCTGCAGCTGATCTCTTTACCGTTACCGTAAGTATGAGCAAGTGCAATCTGTTGGCTTACTGTGTCAATACTGTCGCCGGCTACGCCAAGAACACTCATCCGGGTCACGGTGTCACGATTTATATGCAGAGCTGTGCATTCTTCTTTTTTATTATCAATAACAAGAAGCAGAAGAAAATCCGCCTGCATATCATTGTTATATGTTTCATCATCATAACGCTCAAACTTATCAAGACCCAGAACAAGAATTGTTTCGATGTCCTCGTTAAGTTTGTATGATTTGCCCTGATATTCCATTACCTGAGACAGCTGTTCATTTCCATTCGGCTTGTTATACTCACCTGAATAGCGTTCCCACAAACTTATTGCATACAAAATGCCGCACACAACGATGACAATTGCAAGAATTACTGCAATTATCTTCAGAAGACGGTCATTCCTTTTGTGATTTTTCGAATGATGTTTTTTACTCATACTGTTTTCTTCTTTTTAAGGCTGATACAAACTACTATCAGAGCAGCAGAACAAACCCATATAATTATAGGAAGAGTAAAATCAGCATCACCTGTACCGGGTGAAACTACTGCATCTGCTTCCTTTTCTACAACGATTGCAAACGGAGAAAGAGTTTCAACCGAAAACTCAAGTGTTTCACCGTCAGGGAGAACTCGTGCATTCTCAACGAACTCCCATTCGCCGTCTTTATAGTGCAAAAGACCGACAAATCTCTTGAGTGTATCTGCACTGAGCTTTATACGGAAGGCACCGTGGTTTTCATGGATGTCGCAGTTGTAGTAGCTGACATCAAACAAATCACTTACTGCAAGATTGACCGCTCTGAGACCTTTTTCTGTGACAAATGAAGCGAATGCTGAACAAAGAGATGTAAGATCCTTACACTCAGCAATAATCTTATACGCTTCTTCAATCGCCTTTAATGCCTTTTCGGGAAGAGTATTTCTCTCCTTGTAAGGTGTGACTACGAGCTCAGCTGTACATTCTTCACTTTCATTTTCTCCCTCTACGAGTATGGGACCGTCATTTCTTGACGGGCTCTGCACAAAACTGCCGGGTGCTGCAAAAGCCGTAACATTAATAACAAATACCATAGTCAAAGCAAGACAGCACGCTAAAAACTTTTTCATATCTATCATCCTTTCAATATAAATGGTTTGCGTTTATAACAAAAACATTTCGTTTTCGTAATCAATTAAATCTTCAAGGAAATCTTTACCGATTTTTTTACTGATGAGTTCATACGCCTTTGCAATTTCGGGCGGTCTGGGAATAAGCTTGTCTGAGTTTTTTAATACCGAACAATTCCGTTCTGAGGAACCTGAAGATATTTAACATACATACAGCTCCCTGTTGATTTAATCAACAGGGAGCTGCTTGTTTTGTAAAAAAACATTTCATTCAGATATCTTATTATCTTTCATAAATCTGTAACCTCACACAAAAAACTTAAACCGGTTCTGTGTGTTCGGGTGACTGATAAACGCAGACGGCATTTGATTCGTAATAATCCCACTGTTCAAAGAATTCATCTTCGGAAATTTTTTCTCCGTATTTATCATAGTCGGCAAAATTTTCTGCCGTTTCGTCAAATAAATCATATTCATCTGAAATAAAATATGTTTTTTCGTCGTAGATAAACGGATAAATATCCGCAAAAAAGCTCTTATCAAGGCTCATATTTTTGCTGTCATAAGTGTATACGGAGCCCTTACGAATTTTATTTGAATCGCAGACATACCAAAAAAGTTTGTATGTGTTGTCTTCTGTTTTGACCAAACGCACCTTTTCTCCTGCCCTGTACGGAGCACACAGACCTGTCGATTTTACAAATCTGACATTTTTATCGACAATATCAAACAGGCACACCTGTTCTTCTCTGTCCGATACAGGAGCATCATCACCGTAAGCATAGTGATACTTTATGCGTACAAGACACTCTGACATACCATCACCGTCGATATCAAAGAATTCAACTTCTTTTTTACCGCTATATTTAAATCCCTCGTCCCCATCATCTTCAAGAAGATGATAATATTTTTCAGCTTCTGCTGAATTAAGATAATCTGTGTATATTTTCTCTTCATCGATATCAGTTTTTCCTGCTTCTGTTGATGGGGCTGTTGCAACCGTCTCGTTCACTGGCGGTTTATCTCCCGTGTCCAGCCACCATTTCTGCTTTATCAGATAACCTGTTCCCACACCTGCAGCAACAACTGCAGTAGTAAGAATAATTCCAATTAATACTTTCACTGATTTTTTCATTACCTACGCCCCTTAAACTTAACTCATTATAGTGCTGATATGAGAATTTCAATCAGCTGTATCATTATAACACAGACTCTATCAAATCCTGTGATCTGAAGTGTAAATGGCGTAATTTTCGGTACAAACGGCAAACCAACCTACCGGAATAATCCGACGGGTTGGTTTGTTCATTAATTTGCGTCTGAATAATCCGGCTATGGTATTTATAAGCTTGGAAACAGCTTTGAGTGCACTAAACACACATACGGGGACAAAAACACAAAAGAACCGCTCCCCTGTATCCCGATTTTATAAAAACAGAGTTCAGTTTTACTGTTACAAAGCATATACTTGATACGGACGGTGATTTTATGATTATTGAAACTGTATTAAGTTCTTTGTCTAATCTTATATTCTTTGCTCTGCATCTGTCGAGTGCGAGTTCATTCCCACCTCCTCTTTCAGCTAAAGAAGAGCGAGAATGTCTTTTGGCCTGTCGCGACGGTGACATTAACGCAAAAAACAAGCTTATAGAACACAATCTTCGGCTCGTTGCACACATTATAAAAAAATATTACTCAAACTCCGCACAGCAGGACGATCTCATTTCGATAGGCACAATTGGGCTGATCAAAGCGATAAACACCTTCGACATTGACAAAGGTACACGTCTCGCTACATATGCCGCACGGTGCGTTGAAAATGAAATACTGATGTATTTCAGGTCACAGAAAAAGACAGCACAGGACATCTCGGTAAACGAGCCTATCGACACAGACAGCGAAGGAAATCCGCTGACTCTCATGGACATCATCGCAACGGAAGACGAGATCATCGAAGACATATACAAAATGACTATGCTAAAAAAGCTGCGTGAAGAAATAAAAAAGATAACCAACCCTCGTGAAAGGACCATTATAATACTGCGTTACGGGCTCGACGGAAACAAACCTTTAACTCAGTTAGAAGTATCTGAAAGGCTTAACATCTCACGCTCATATGTTTCAAGGATTGAGAAGAAGGTTCTTACCCGACTCCGCAAGGCTTTAGAAGAATAAAAGGAGTTGTCCTGAAACAACTCCTTTCAATAATTATTTGGTTTTCTTTTTGCGTTCTTTGGTAACAGACTTATCCAATGCTGCAAGAAGTCCCGGCAGAACAAACAGAATCAGCACGGTAGCGGAAAGTGCACCTATCGAAACAGTCTGACAAATCTGTGCGATAGTCTGATCAATGGGAGCAAATCCGAGAACACCCGTAACCAGAATCATTATAAGACCTGAAGTGAGAATCGTGTAAATTGATCCGTCATAGGCTGCAGCCAACGCTTCTTTGACGTCCATAGTCTTTCTGCTTTCACGGTAGTAGTTTGTAAACAGGATACCGTAGTCAATAGTAGCACCCATAAGGATACATTCTACGACGAGAAGTGCAAGGTAGTACATACTGTATCCGCGCACACCGCTTGCAAAAACGGTGATGTAAACACCTGTCTGAACGAGAAGCACGAGTATAAGAGGAATAGTAATCTTTTTAAACGTAATAGCTACAACAATGAAAATCGCTACAGCTGTAAGCACGGTTATGAATAACAGTTCCTTGTCAAACGTCTGCTGCATCTCGTAGCTCATCGGCGAGTTACCTATCACGTAGTAATCGTGTGCAAGAGCAGCATCACAATCGCTCATCAGCTTCTCGATGAAGCTGTTTGTCTCTTCATTTTCAAGTGCAAGAGTGGTATCAATCATCATAAGAGAATGTGTTTTTCCAACCATCTGTGAAACACCGTCTTCAAGCTGACCTTTTGCACCTACTATCTGCTGACGCATTGAATCATCTATCATTACAGCAAATCGCTCGTCATTGAGCATATTGTCATAAAGATGACTGAAAAGTTCTTCTATTGTGAGTTTCCACTCAGGATTGCTTTCATTTATCGCTGCATAGTATGTATATAAGAGACCTACTGTTTTTTCATCAAGTTGTTCTGATAAACCTGCAAGCATCTCAGAGAGTTCTTTTGCAGTATATGACTCAGAGTTGACAACAGCGTTGATTATCCTATCGCCTGCAGTAATCATACCGGTCATATCCTTGTCAATGAAAGCGGAATATGTTTTATCGGGAAGAATATCTTCAGAGATAAAGCTTACAAAATCCTGCAACGAGATTTTCCACTTGCTCGTATCGCCATTTTCAGCTTTGTACAGCATAAACAGCTGTCTGAGCATTGAAGGTTCTATACCTACAGCGGATGCAAGTGTAGCCGAGCTGAACTTTTCTCCGCTTACAACACCATTCACAAGAGTTTCGCCCATTTCCATAAGTGAAAGATTTTCCTCACCCATAAGCGGTGCAAAGGTATCTTTATTTTCACCTATGAAATTAATTACCGTATGAAGTGAAAGCTTTTTATCTACACCGTTTTTATCGAAATCGTATACAGCATAGAGTATTTTGAGCATTTCAGGCTCCATAGAAAGAGTCTCAGCCATCTGAGTATACGGAATCTCTTCTCCTGACACTACTAAATCTATCAGTTTCTGTATCATAGGAAGTTTTGAAATGAGTTCATTATCACCTGCAGGTAAACGGCTTGTAAGTCCTGCCGCCGAGTCAATAAACTCTTCAAGTGACATCGTACCCGAGAAACCGAAAATAATCCTTACAAGACTTTCTTCGACACCGAGCATTTCAGCAATTTCAGCAGGTGTACGCTCTTTTTGTACTTCATCTTTTGTAGCAAAGTGCTTTAATATACCCGCCTGAGATGCAGTCTGAGCATCAATCTGTGATGAAAGCATCGGGTCTGATATTATTTCATCCGTAAGATAGTTTATAAACTCCGTGGCTGTCATTGAAGACGGTGTGTATGACTCGTCTGATGCATAATAGTAGGCATACAGCATTTTAGCCTGACGCTCTTCAATGCCGAGCTTTGATGAAAGCTCTGAAGCTGTGATATCTTTTGTCACCTTTGATTTGCTGCTGAACTCCTCAAGGAGACCGAGCTTTTCTTTCATAGATCCGTCAATGAAAGACGAGAACATCTCATCCTTTGCGATATCATTTACAACGAAATCTGCAAACTCAGAAACAGTCATAGTGCCTGCACTTTCACTCGTTTCATTTGCATAGTAAAGAGTCATCACTTTTTTGATAAGATCTTCTTCAAGGCTGAAAAGCTCTGCAATCTCTTTTGCCGTCAATGCCTTTGTGAGTTCATCCTTGTCAGAAAACTTTTCGAGCATCCCCGCCTTGGACTTCATCGAATCATCAATAAAGGAAGAGAACATTTCATTTTTCATAACATCCTGCGAAACGAAATTCAGCATCTCACTGACCGCAAGTGATTTTTCCTCGTCCTGCGGTGCAAAGCGATCGTAATACAAAACTGAAAGAAGTGATGCATCTACACCCAGGTCCGCACCGAGAGAGTCGATCATCGTGACCATTTCATTTGTGGTAAACGCCTTGCCGAGTGTGGTTGAATAACCAAGAACACTATTAACCTTTTCGTGATCAGTCAGTTTATTGGCGATAGGTGCAATCTTCTCCTCATCCTCATTGTTATAAACCATAACTATAGGATTAGGAGACGGAAAAACTTTAGAAATCTCATCCTCTTTACCGATTGTGTATGTAATAGGTGTGATATTCTGAAGAAAATACATACTTATAAAAAGTACAACGAAGATAACGGAAACGATCTTTCGTGTCTTATAGCTGAAGCCTGCGACCTTTCCCATAGGTATATGCAGCTCTTTTTTTGCTGATTTTGTAATGACTTTGTCAAAAATAAGTATAAGAACAGGAAGCACGGTGAAGACACATATCATACTGAAAAGTACACCTTTTGCAAGTACAAGGCCAAGATCCATACCGATCGTAAAGCTCATAAACACGAGCATAAGCAAGCCTATAACCGTAGTCATACCGCTTGACGTTACCGAAGAAAACGCATTGGCAAGAGCTTTTTTCATAGCCTCATATTTATCCTTCGAACTTTCTTTTTCCTGACGGTAGCGGTTCATAAGGATAATTGAATAGTCCATTGAAAGTACAACCTGCATAATGGATGCTATGGAGAATGTCATCTGAGAAACGCTGTCAAAAATAATATTGCTTCCCATATTGAGACCTATTGCAATTCCTATCGTAGCAAGGAAAAGAACAGGTTCAAACCAGGATGAACACATAGCGATAAGAATAATCATCAACAGAGCAAAAGCAACTACGATGACCCACACCGGAAGAGTTGCACCCATAGCATCATCGTTGCTGTAAATCACATTTTTATCTCTGAATTGCCGTCCTATGTCTTCCTGAATACCCATCTCTTCGGGAGTATTGTAAGCATAGGAGGTGCTGACTGTGTACAAGGTATAGCCGTCCTTGTCATGAATATCAGGGTTATATGTGACGCTGTCAACATTTTCAATTTCCGATAGTTGCTTTTTAATGTTCATCTTCTCGACATCAGTCAGATCTTTGAACATGACACGGATGGTGCTAGGCATAGACATATCCGGGAATTCTTCTGCAAGAACCGACATACCCTGTTTCATCGAAGAATCATCGGGCAGATACTTGGTCATATCTGTATTGACAGTAACTCCGGGTATCATACAAGCACAAGCAACACATAATGCGAGCATAACTCCCAGAACAATGTATCTTTTATCAACGATGAAAGCAGCTATCTTTTTCACGTTTTTTTCCTCCAAATTGATCTATGTACATTATAGTACCATTGTAAATATCTGTCAATATTTCTAAACACTTTTTTGAAAAGTGATGCTAAAAAATGAACATTTTTTATTTTACATAAGAAAATAATTATGACTCTACCAAACTTTTACACAAAAAAATACCGAAGCAACAAGTGCTTCGGTATGATTTATCTTATTAAGATTCAGACAGCGAGTGATTATTCACCCTTCTTCTTGATAATGTCGTTAAGGATTACATAGAAATCCTCGTCATCAACTGCACCCTTCTGAGGAGCTGCCTTAGCTGCACTTGTTACAACAGGAGGCTCAATGGGAGCTGTTGTAGCTGAACGCATCGGAGCTGCGGGAGCTGCAGTAGCCTTAAACGCAGGGATTGAACCAAAATCAGCCTCTGAGTTGCTGTCAAAACCTGTAGCAACAACTGTGATGATGATTTCGTCTTCGAGCTTTGAGTCGAAAGCAACACCCCAAGTAATGTTTGCATCCGGATGTGCCTTATCTGTGATAGACTCACAAGCTGTCTCAATTTCTTCAAGACCGATGTCAGGTGAAGATGTGATGCTGATGATAACACCCTTAGCACCTGCGATAGATGTCTCAAGAAGCGGACTTGAAGTAGCCATCTCAGCAGCCTGAAGGCTCTTATCCTTGCCCTTAGCTGTGCCGACACCCATATGTGCATAGCCTGCATCTCTCATTACGCTGCAAACGTCAGCAAAGTCAAGGTTAACAAAGCCGGGAACCTTGATGAGTTCTGAAATGCTCTTAACACCCTGTGAAAGAACTTCGTCAGCCACAAGGAATGCCTCTGAAAGAGTCTTGCAACGGTCGCTGAGGAGCTTAAGACGATCGTTAGGAATAACGATAAGGCTGTCTACGTGCTCTGAAAGACGAGCGATACCCTGCTCTGCGAGTGTGCTTCTCTTCT
>JAGBFD010000010.1 GCA_017936645.1 Clostridia bacterium | reverse complement strand
TTCTTCGATGACGGTATCTCTGCCAAGACTGCAAAGAAGAGAACGCAGTTCAATCAGATGATCGCTCTCGCAAAGGAAAAGGATGCTCCCTTCGATGCTATCCTTGTGTGGAAATTCTCACGATTTGCCCGTAATCAGGAGGAAAGCATCGTCTATAAAAACATTCTCCGAAAAAAGGGAATTCAGGTTATAAGCATATCCGAACCGATTATCGACTCCCCCTTCGGTGAACTCATCGAGCGTATCATTGAATGGATGGACGAATACTACCTCATCAACCTCTCGACTGAAGTAAAGCGTGGTATGATGGAAAAGCTCAGCCGTGGCGAAGCTATGTGTCCCCCTGCGTTTGGATACGATATCGTTGACAAGAAATATATCCCGAATGATGAAGCAGTTCACGTCCGTGAGATATTCAATGATTTTATCAGCGGAGTTACGATGAGGCAAATCGCGATGAAGTGTGCCGCCAAAGGTTTAAAAACACATCGAGGGAATCCTCTTGAAGCCCGTACAATCAGATATATTTTGAACAATCCCGTTTACATCGGGAAAATCCGTTGGTCAACTGACGGCAGAGCTTCTTCTTTGCGAGACTATTCAAACCCGAACACAGTAATCGTTGACGGCATCCACGAGCCGATTATATCCGCTGAGGTATGGGAGAAGACTCAGGCGAAAATGAAGGATCTGCAAAAGATGTATGGCAGATATCAGAGAGCCGAGCAACCCGTTGAATGGATGCTGAAGGGACTGATGCGATGCGACTGCGGTGCAACTCTCACTTTTCTTTCTACCAAGTGTCCCTCGATACAATGCTACGAGTACACCAAAGGTAAAGGCAAATGTTCAACATCGCATTGCTTGTCTCTCGCCAAGGCTAACAAGCTCGTCATTGCTGCTCTTGAAAGCTGTGTCGACAATATGAATTTTAATATCGTCCCCCACGAAAAACCAAAAAGCGGAATCGATTATAATAAACTCATTCAACGTGAACAAATCAAGCTCGAAAGAGCCAAAGAAGCGTATCTGTCAGGTATCGATACTAAGGAAGAGTACAAGGCCAATAAAGACAGAATAACAAAAGCAATCCGAGATATTGAAAAGGAACGAAATGCCGAAACAGCAGAAACAATCGACCTGACCGAATATTCCGATAAAGTGCGACAAGTCCTCAAAACCGTTAAAGATCCTATCGCCTCCGAGCTGATGAAAAACAAAGCCCTTCGCACAATCCTTTCTCATATCACCTACCAAAAACCGCAAAATAACCTCGCTCTATTTTTTTATGCTTGATGTTATCTGTTTCTGCACTCCGCTCCGCCGTATTGTGAAATGATGATCTGAGCATACTTAGGGTTAGGATTTGTGATTTTTACGGGATACTGTAATTTTTTCTCATAGACAAACATCAGCAACTACCTCCAAGATCCCACGGCCACGGATTTTTGAGCCACGACACGCCCGGATCGGAATTTCCGTACAACGGACCAAAATTTTCTTCATATTCACATACAAGCTTTTCATTCATTTCCTCATACTTTTTATAAAGAGAAAGTGCCGCAAGGTCATCGGGATGTGTATCCATATAGAGATGCAACTCCCACATCGCAAACTGCACCGCATCAAGTCGCTGAAGAAGCATTCCTCTCGTCATCTGTTACCACTTCCGAGAAACGGTTTGCTCAGTACAGGAAAAAGTGTTCCGCATTTGAGTGCCGTCATTTCATCATAAGTGGTAAAATCTGTCTGAAAAGGAACGTACATCATAGCAACCTGCGGATTTTCGGGCAAAGCAGATGTCCTGCAACCGCAATCCTCCGCAAACTTAGGTTTATAATAACCCATCGGTTTTACGTGATGGGTGTAATGCTGACTGTTCAACACATCAGCTCCTTTTTCATTACTCGGCATAAGCCTATTACATCCTATGCTGAAATACGCTGTACGTCACAGATTAATTTAGTAACAAGTGTCTTGATTTTTTATTAATATAGTAGTATAATGTATCAACTAAATGCGATTATCGGGAGAAGTAACTCTTGTTCGGTTCAGCAGAGAATGAAGCATTACGGTGAAAGCTTCTTGTTCCGTCTTTTGTGAAATGCACCCGCCAGCACACAGGGGGAAATTCTGAGAGTATCCCTGTGCGGACGCCACCGTTAAAGGGCTAAAAAGTAATAAGTCGGAGTGGAACCGCGGAATACCGCCTCCGTCGCCTTCAGGCGATGGGGCTTTTTTTATTTTCCGTTGTCTTCGGCCGCTTTTGAAAGAGAGTTGATTATATGTTTGACAGAATGAGAGAAGACATCCGTTGTGTCCTCGACCGTGACCCTGCCGCACATTCGGCGATCGAAGTTATGCTTCTCTATCCCGGATTCAAGGCGATACGGAGTCACAGAAAGGCTCATTGGTTTTATACCCACAAGATGTTTTTTATCGCAAGAATGATTTCACAGCGTAACGTGAAAAAGACAGGAATTGAAATTCACCCCGGTGCCGAGATCGGCAGAAGATTTTTCATTGACCACGGAACAGGAATCGTCATAGGTGAAACGACGATAATAGGTGACGACGTCACTATCTATCAGGGTGTGACCCTCGGCGGTACGGGTAAAGACATCGGCAAACGTCATCCGACAATCGGCAATAATGTGCTCATCGGTGCAGGTTCAAAAGTTCTCGGACCCGTTACCGTGGGCGATAATACAAACATTGCCGCAGGTGCAGTCGTGCTTGACAAAATTCCCGAAAATTCGACAGCTGTCGGTGTGCCCGCAAGAGTCGTACGGCGTAACGGTAAACGTGTTCAGGATCTCGATCAGGTGCATATCCCCGATCCGATTTCACAGGAACTGTGCAAATTGCGTGCTGAAATAGACAAACTAAAAAAAAAAATGGAGGAACAGAATAATGAAAGTATTTAATACACTCACAAGACAGAAGGAAGAACTGAAAACAATCGAAGAAGGTAAAGTAAAAATCTATGCCTGCGGACCGACAGTTTACAATTTTATCCATATCGGTAACGCAAGACCGCTCTGCGTTTTTGACGTGCTTCGCCGTTTCCTTGAATACATCGGTTACGACGTTCGTTTCGTTCAGAACTTCACAGACATTGACGACAAAATCATCAAACGTGCAAACGAAGAAAACCTCACCTATAAAGAAGTAAGTGAAAAATACATCGAGGAATTTTGGAAAGACGTCAAAGGAATGAACATCCGCGAGGCAACAGTTCATCCGAAGGCTACAGAGAATATCGATGAGATCATAAGCATCGTTTCAACTCTTATCGAAAAGGGCTATGCATACGAAGTTAACGGTGACGTTTACTTCAGTCCCAAGAAGTTTGACGAATACGGTAAACTTTCACATCAGCCTCTTGAGGACCTCGAAGCAGGTGCGAGAATTATGATCGGTGAGATCAAGAAAGAGCCGATGGACTTTGCTCTCTGGAAGAGTGCAAAGCCGGGCGAACCGTACTGGGAGTCTCCGTGGGGTCACGGCAGACCGGGTTGGCATATTGAGTGTTCAGCTATGGTAAGACGTTACCTCGGCAACACAATCGACATTCATTGCGGCGGTCAGGACCTCATCTTCCCTCATCATGAAAACGAAATCGCACAGAGCGAATGCTGTAACGGTGCACCGTTCGCAAACTACTGGATGCACAACGGTTACATCAACGTAGATAACGTAAAAATGTCAAAGTCACTCGGCAACTTCTTCACGGTACGTGACGTTGCAGAGGCTTACGGTTACGAGCCTATCAGATACCTTATGATTTCTTCTCATTACAGAAGTCCTATCAACTACAGCACAGATGTTATCGAGCAGTGCAAGGCTTCACTCACAAGACTTTATACCTGCCGTGACAACCTTGATTTTGCACTTTCAAATGCTGTCGACGGTGACGTAAGCGAAGAAATCACAGCAATGCTTGACAAGCGTCGTGAACAGTTTATCGCAGCTCTCAGCGACGATCTTAACACAGCAGATGCTATCTCTGCTGTATTTGAGCTTGTACGTGATATCAATACAAACGTTATCACAGATGCTCCCGTTAAGGGTAATTGCGAAGCTGCCGCAAAACTTTTTGATGAGCTTTGCGACGTGCTCGGTCTCGTTTATGACAGAAAGAAAGAGGATCTCGACAGCGAAGTTGAGGCTCTCATCGCACAGCGTACAGAGGCGAGAAAGAGTAAAAACTGGGCAGAGGCCGACAGAATCCGTGATGAACTCAAGGCAATGGGCATCGTGCTTGAAGACACAGCTCAGGGCGTTAAATGGCATAGAGAATAAAATCAACGGGAGTTGCGGTGAGCAGCTCCCGTTTTTTCGATTCGACAAATTCGGGTTTGTCGGGGTGAACCCGAGAGGTAATAAGTAATAGGTAAGAAGTAATAAGTGAGGGTCTGCGACGCTGAAATATAATACCCGATTACAGTCGTGTATGTAGGGGAGTCGTTTCGGCTCCCGCGGATTCTGTGCAGATTTTGACGGGACGGGCAACCCGTCCTCTACGCATAAAGTTTAATTCTATGTCATTCTGAACATAGTGAAGAATCTTTTTCTTTTTTCAAGATCCTTCGCTTCGCTCAGGATGACACTACTGAAGATCTCGTCAAACCCGAATTTATATTTCATAACAATGCGAAACGGAGCAGACTTTCATCTGCTCCGTTTTCATTATTGTCAGAAGTTTACGGTTACTGTTTCACCGGCTGAAAGAGTGATTGTCTTTGATTCACCTGAAAGTCCGCTTGAAACTGTTATTGTCTGATCTACATCTGATGTAATAGTTGCGGATACGGAACCGTTTTTCAGATTCCATGTCATATTGTCAATAGTTGCCTGAGTTCTTGCCTTAAGTCCGTTGATTTCACCGATATCAAAGCCCGACTGAGGTACTGCCGGAAGAAGCTCAATCTTACCTGTATTTGAGTACAGCAAGCTTTCATGAACGACACCAAGGTAACCGATTGCAAAGTCTGTACAGTATGCACTGCTCCGATTATAGTGGTGATTGGTCATCAATGAATCATAGAATATACCACGGCTCACAAGGTCAACAAGTGCACCGGTTACATTTTCTGAATTTTTAAGCCTTGCTGCAATAAGAGCTCTGTGAACAAAAGCGTGACTTGCTTCATTTTCGCTTGCTCTGTTTTCGATAGCCTGAACACAAGCATTGTAAAGAGCTTCATCTTCCTGTGTTTCAAACATCGGCCATGCACAGTAAAGGTGGCTGATATGACGGTGAAGATTATTTTCTTCAAAGTCAGTCGTTGCCCACTCCTTAAGCGCGCCTGTTTCGTCATAGAGATACGGAGGAATCTTTGATTTGAGTTTTTCCCACTTACTTGTATCAGCATTCGCATCGACACTCTTCATAATATCGATAAGCATCTCAAACGTGCTGTTGCAAGCTGAAATATCAATAGCTGTATTTGCTGTTGACGGATTGCGGTAATTTGCAGGATTATTTTCAGGTGAGTAACTCGGAAGAATCGTGTAAGTCTCACCCTCTTCAAGCTGTGTCTTTCCCTCTTCGTAATGGATCGATCCGTCAGCTGAAGTGTAATATTCAGGTGAGAACATCTGCTCCCAGTAATTTGCAGCTTTTGTAAGAAGAGGAAGAAGGATTTCGCTTCTAAGATCAAGGTATCCCTTAGCCTTGATTGCCTCAACCTGTTCGTCAGTAAGATCTTCTTCCGTTACGGAAAGAACAGATCTGAGACTGTCAATATCAAACTGATCATTCAGCGGAATCTGAACATCACCGTAGCACTGAAGTGTCTCATAAAGAGGTTGAAGCATCCAGTTTGTGCCTGCATTCCAATAGCGGAACGGATATGCGTATGTGGTTTCGGTAAGGATTGCTCTGTCGCTGTCTGAGTGTACAGGTGCCTGAATAGCATCAGTAAAGCCGTGTGTAGCCTGTGCATTAAGCTCCCAATCAGGAACTTGGCGGAGAATAAAGTTTGCAAATCCGATGTAAGCGCTGTCCATGTTGCTTGTATTCATCGAGGAGACCTGAAGATTTACATTGGCATCCTGTGTAAATCGGCAACCCCAGTTTGTATTCCACTCGCCACACCAGATACCGCCAAGACGGGGTGTCATTGAACCTGCAGTACAGAGATAAGCATATCTTGCATTGTAATAGAACCTTTCCATAAGATCTGAGTTGAGATCTTCCTTGAGAATCTGTGAAAGAACGAGTTGTTCGTTGGGCTGTGTGCTGTTTTCTGTACCAAGTCGGAATGTTACCTTATTGTATTCGGGAGTAAATATATCTGTATGTGCCTTGAGAGCTTTTTCGTAGTTGAACTTTCCGTCAACCGTATACTTATCGGCAACAGCCTTTGCTTTTGAGACAAGTGAGTCAACGAGCTCATAGCTTCCAGCATTTTCGAAATCTGCATAAGCTCCCATTGTGTGTGTTCTGTCAGATACGGCGATAAGGTAAACGTTATCCGCATCCTTGATTTTGATCTGTGGATTTGTGTCTGCACAGTACTGTGCATCCTTTACTTTTTTACCGTTTTTGAGCTCCTTTGATCCGCCTTCTGTCACAACATAAACAGTCGTTGAGTAGCCGCCTTCTCTGAGCTCACTTGTTTCGTAGTCAGGATAGTGAGCGACAAAAGAGATGTAGTCACAGTCTTCGCCTACGATCTTCTTGTATTTAAGGTTGACTTCATCACCCTGACCGTAGTTTGCATAGGCCGAGATATTGTCCATTGAAAGAGTGATATCAACCTTACTTCCCGTTGACGATGAGCCGATCTGTGTAATCGTTACGTCGTCAGCTTTTGAAGTGAATGTCGTTCTCTCCCATGTACCGCAGATATCTGAATATCTCACACCTACCTGAGCTGTTTCATAATCAGTATATCTCGCATAGCCTGTACGCAGGAGCTTGTTCTGTTTGATACGGAGAATTCCACCCGGATGATATGCATAAACCACATCATATGTAGCGGTGTCTACAATGTCCTCACCTGCTGTTATACTCTGTTTGACATACTCAAGCTCATGCGAAGTATCAGGTGTATAGCGTACGTTACGGTTCGGAAGATTAAAGTGCATATTCTGATACAGCAAAGTATCATTATACGGAGCACCACTTGTGATAACCGCCTGCAAACCGTTTCCTGAAACCATACCCTCACGCCATGTTTCGTGATTGTTTGAAGTTTCGCTCAGCTCATAAAAAAGCTCTGAGTACGAAGCTTTTGTCGAATCTGAGAATTCGGTTTCGATCTTATTATAGACAGTAAACGGTGTAAGAGACGAGCCTATAAAAGAAAGAACTGTCAGAATAATTGTGAGAATACGAATAAAAACTCCCATTTTATCTGCTCCTTTATTTGTGATTATTACTATTATAATCTTAATCTGTGACAATTACAAGAACAAAAAAGCAGAAAGACGAATCTGAACTGCCCCAAATTGTGCAGACAGTATAAAAAAGCACCTAATGGTAGATAAAATTAAAAATTAAGCAACAAACTGATTTCGTTTTTCTAACGGAGTCAGTTTTGTTTTTAGTTGAATTCTTTCGTTGTTGTAGAAATGG
>JAGBFD010000078.1 GCA_017936645.1 Clostridia bacterium | reverse complement strand
GATCTCCTCTTTTCGCGGAACAGGAAACATTTCTGCCAGTTCTTCATCCGAAGGCATTTCTGCAAGCTCTTCATCGAGTAATCTGTTGAATGCTATCGTCAGCAGGGCATCAAACAACTCATCATTATAACTACTGCTATTATACATGGATGCCCTCCTTTTTCAGCTCTTCTCTCAATATTTGTTTGCCTCTGAATATTCTGACACTTACAGTATTTGGTGGTAGATTAAGAAGCAGAGCGATTTCACGTTCCTTAAGATTGTTTATGTATTTAAGTCTGCATATATCTCTGTATTTATCGTCAAGTTCCTTTATTTTTTGCTCGATAATCGCATAGGAAACTTGTCAAGAAAAAAGGACACATTAAAGAGTTAAATTTGCGAAAAAGTCATTGGGAACTTGATAACCAATACCGGAATGAAAGCGATCAGAGTTGTAATACAGTTCAATGTATCTAACAATACAGCGACAGGCAGAATCGAAATCCATGGAACGGATGTCGGGCAATTCCACACTTAATGTATGCCAGAAGCTTTCAATGGGCTGATTGTCGTGAGGGGAACCGGGGCGGGACATGCTTTTACGGAAGCCGTATTTTTCCACAAGCTCTTTTGTGCTCACTGCCGTGTATTGACAGCCTCTGTCACTGTGAAACACCGCTTCGGTTGGTCTGATGGGATTCCGTCCCACCGCCATCTCAAAAGCCCTGTGCACCAGCTCTTTCCTTTGATGACGGTCGATGGACCATCCTACGATCCTTCTCGTTGCCACATCCAGCACGCCGCACACATACAGCTTGCCGTTTCTGTATTTCAGTTCTGTTATGTCACTGCACCACAGATAGTTCGCTGTATTGATCGAAAACTTGTCTTTGATCAGATTTTCTTCCGTGTACTGTGCCTCGGTAGGCTTTGGTTCCGCATGGCGTTTCGTTCCCGGGCGTCCGTCCTTCGCTTTTAAGCCATTTTCCTTCAGGATACGGGCTATTTTGCTTTCACTTATCCGATATCCTTCTGCTTCCAAGGCTTTCTTCAGACGGATTCTGCCATAATTGCCCTTGTTCTTTTCAAAACAGTGAATCACCGCTTTTTCGAGCTCACTTTTTTCACTTTCATTGGGTAGTTTATGGCTGTAATATCCACTCTTTGACACTCCGATCAATCGGCATACCTTGCTTGTGTCATAGTGTTTCAGCTCCTGACGCGCAAACGTCAATCGTTCCCCTGTTCCTTTGCAAAGTATGCCGCTGCTTTTTTTAGAATCTCATTCTCCATCTTCAGTCGTTCGTTTTCCTTCCGCAGCTTTCTTAATTCTGCATCTCCGCTTCGCTGATTTCCTTTCCCTACGAATGCTTCTTCCCCGTAGGTTTCGTACTCGCTTACCCATCGATGCAGCATCACTGCGTGGATTCCAAACCGTTCTGCTACTACGGACACCTTGATGTGATCCTTCACTACCAGCTCGCATGCTTGCACTTTGAATTCTTTGCTGTAACTTCTTTTCATTTGTTTTCACCTCTGAGTCTATTTTATCATTAACTCTTCGAGATGTCCACTTTTATCATACAACTTTCCACTTATTACCTCTTCACTATTACCTCTTACCTCAATCCATAACCCATAACCCATAACTCAAAAAAAGCCCCCCGCAGGGTATTTTTTAATTTATATTTTTATCTCATTCAGCATGATATAGCG
>JAGBFD010000077.1 GCA_017936645.1 Clostridia bacterium | reverse complement strand
ATTGCTGAAAAGAGAATTCTTGAAGCTTTGCAGGAAATTGCCAAGGAAAGCTGCGTAATCGTAATCTCGCACAGAAACTCTTCGCTTTCCAATTCGTGCGATACAATCAACGTCAGCGACTCCAAAGTAAAAATATAATTTACAATTTGTAAATTGACAACCGTTGCGGATAATGCTAAACTTAAAGTCACAAACAGTGAAGGAGAGTTATTATGACTCAGGCTAATACACAAACAACTCCGAAAAAAGTGAATATAAAAAAACTTATTGTACCTGTTGTGGCAGCAGTGATCGCTATCGCAATTATTCTCGGCCTTGCACTTTCAGGCAAATCAAAGCCGCAGCTTGCTTTTGAAGCTCTTAAGAAAACAGTTTTTGAATCAAGTGCGCTTGAAGCTTCGCTGACTGCAAAAGATAAAGAGCTTTATTCTGCAGAGGTTGCTTTCGGCGAAGGAGTTGAAGACAGCTCGTTCGATATCGAAATGAACGGTATGGTATTTTCTCTTTCGGACGGCAGAATTAAAATCAACGGCAGAGAGTACGGTAAGGTTGACGACCTCATTGAAACAGCGGAAAGAAACGCTGACCTTGAGGCATACGGCATCGAGCTTAATTTCTTTGAAGTGCTTGACACTCTTATCAACGGAAAGATTGATGAAAAAGAGTTTGAACTGTTTTATAACAATCAGTTCGTTCCGAACGCTGAAAAGACTATTAAGGAAAGATACGATATGGTCGTTGAGCTTCCTGACTATGAAACAACAATGAAGGTTGTTGACAGATTCCTTAAAAAGGGCATAACAAAAGAAGCTCTCACGGTTGAGAAGACCGATTCTCAGGAAAAAGGCAAAACCTATAATTTTGTACTTAATACTGAGCAGATGACGGCTTGCATAGGCGAATTTGCGAAGAAGGACAAGGAAACAAGAAAAGTCCTTGAAGATGTAGTCGCAGGTTCAGATGATCCGAATCTTACCGTTGAAAAATTTGTCGATACGGTGGTTGAAGATTACTCAGGCTACGATGATCAGATTACGGGACAGCTTACAATTTCCTCAGGCAGAATCACACGCGTTTATTTCAATGAGGAGGAAGTTGAAATCAGCGTTTTCTCAATTAAATAAAAAGATCAGAAAAGTGTCGGAGAAATCCGACACTTTTTATTGATTACAAAAAACTAATATGTTAAAATTGAAAATGGAGGGATGCTCTATGAAAAGATTTATAAGCGTTTTAATGGTAGCTATTACGCTTTTGTTGCTTCCGTTGGAAGTTGTTGCTTCTTCTTCGGAGGAATACGTTGTTCTGCCCGAATTGCAGGTGCAGTCAACACAGGTAAGAACGCGCAAGCAGGTTGACGGTTTGCGTCTGTACGTTGACGAGGAAAACCCGCTGTTTATGATAAGAAACGCACCGGTAGGTAATATGCATATTCCTGAAGTTGCAGCTGATTCGGCAATCAAGACATATTATGCATTACCTGAGGACGTAAGAAACTTTACTGTTATCTATATGGACGAGGGTCCTGCTTATATGACACCCCAGGAGCAGCTTGACTATTGGTATGCACTTCTTGATATTCTTGAACCTGCAAAGATTCCCGTAGTTCTTCAGTCGGAATGTTTCTGCACAAATAAGCAACGTGATCCGTTCACTCAGGAACAGCTTTCCGACTTTTTCAAAAAGTACACTACACTTATGGGCTTTGTTCAGGTTGAGCTTTCTACAAACGGTATTACAAATAAAAAACTTGCTTATGACGAGGTTACAGATGATCAAGGCGTTCTTAAAAATATCCTTGCACGAATGAAATCCTGCGTTAAGGCGTGTGTTGAAAACGGCGGACTTTTCATCTGGCAGGATATGGAATATATCTACTGGCAGAAGTCTAATTATGTCAATCATCTTCTCAATGACAGGGAGCTTTATGACCTGCTCAAGAGCAATAGCGAAAACATAATTATTATGGACAAGCATAACGGTCACGGCAGACACTTTGCATCACAGGCAAATATATTCGGTTGCTGGCTTGATGATGTCTGCGGAAACTGGGGTGTAAATCTTGAAAATTTCCTCTGGTATGAGGAAGGCTTTATAGAGTATGACGACCTTGGTGTTGCACCGAATGAGCCTGATCCGATCACAACAGCTAAATATCCTCCTGCACTCTACGGTATAGATATGATTGCCGATGCGGTTGCGGGTGCAACGGTTTATGCTATTGAAGGTACTTTCAGCAGAGGCGGTCTTTACCAGTATGTCGATAACGATGTTATTATGACGGCAACGTTCTATGATGTGCTTTATCCGTTCTATCAGTACGTGCTCAACGGCTCAGTACCGAATAAAGATCAGGTAAAAGATGAGATCAAGGTCGCATATAAAATGACCAATCCCATTGCAAATGCACTTATGGGTAATGATGCTCATCTTCTTCAGGGCCTTTATTGTAACAAGTTTACTTTCTGGCAGGAGAAAAGTACAATAGGCAATATCTATGACAACTGTACAAAAACGTGGGTACCGTCAACGGGAAGATACTACGTGGTTCCGATTCTTCCGATTTATTCAGATCCTGAAGAAGTTCTTCCTGATGCACAGATACTTAACGACTTTAATTATTTCTTCCGTTTTATGTTTATAAACTCTGTTAAAGTGAATTACTTCAATAAGCATTATGAGGAGATTTATACAGGTGATGGCGTGCTGTTTGATATAAATGATCACATTTACGCGTTCAACAGCAACGAAAACAAAACAATCGATGCACGACAGACAGTTAATTACACATTGCCCGAAACTCAGAAAAATATAAATCTTCAGCTTGAGTCACACACCTATGCTATAATTACTGAGGATGACGACAAAGTCAATATTGATATGTGCAATCTCCGACTTGATACTGACGATGTATGTAACGGACTTGAATCTGAGTACGAGTTTATGTACAAATACGCTTTGGGTGAGAAGAGAAGCGATCCGAAAAATTTCCGCGAAACGACGATTGAACTTTCAGGCTACAGCGAAAGACCGACAGTAACCGCACAGGGAACAAACGGAGCAAAGCTTAAAGAAACATGGGATAAAGATACAGGTACACTTACACTTTCTGTTATCTCAAACGGCAGAGTAAATATTACGGTTGAATAAAATCAGTTTAACCCCTGACGGCAATTAAAGCTGTCAGGGGTTATTTCTGTGTTAAAAGATTTATTTAGCAGGAAGGATATACTTCTCTTTGTATTCATCAAAGCTGTGTGTGAATGTTTCGCTGCCCGAAGACTTGTAATCGTTAAGGTATTCGTGAGTGTCAAATACAGATTTGCTGATCTGAATCTGACAGACAGCGATGTTTGAACAATGGTCGGAAACTCTTTCGTAGTTTGTCAGAAGATCTGAAAGTACAAATCCGAGCTCGATTGTGCATTTACCGCCCGTAAGACGAGTGATGTGTCTGGATTTTATTTCAGCAAGAAGATCATCAATGACCTGCTCAAGAGGTTCTACCTGCATTGCTAGGGTGATATCGTCGTC
Source organism: Clostridia bacterium (assembly GCA_017936645.1). Classification (GTDB taxonomy): domain Bacteria; phylum Bacillota; class Clostridia; order Oscillospirales; family Acutalibacteraceae; genus CAG-488. Next base: position 11,469 of record JAGBFD010000077.1, on the reverse strand, counting down.
AGCAAAGGCCTTCTCGGTAAGCTCAAGGATTTCTTTGATTGCATCAGTTACAACCTTGAGTTCAGCAGTAGCGTTTTCAGAGAAGCTGATCTGCTTGTCACTTATTTCCTGTGCAGCTTTTGCAATATTGACAGCATGGTCACCGATTCTTTCAAAGTCACCGATTGCGTGGAGAAGGGTCGATACAGTATTACTGTCAGCATCCGTAAGGTCGTGACTTGAAACTTTAACGAGGAATGTTCCGAGCTTGTCTTCGTAATTATCGAGTTGTTGCTCACTTTCGATTATTTTGTCAACGATTTTTGAGTCAAACTTTTCAACAAGAGAGATCGCATCGAGCAAAGCTTCTATAGCGGTCTGACCCATTTTTACCGTATAATTCTTTCCCTCGGATACGGCAAGTGACGGTGAGTTGAGAAGACGGTCGTCGATGAATGCACTTTTACCTGTTGCTTTCTTGTCCTTGACTGTTTTTCTTGCAAGTTTTTCAAGAAGCTTTGAGAAGGGGTAGAGGAGAACGGTTGTTGCGACATTGAAAATACTGTGTATAATGGCAATTCCTGCAGGAGCGATTGATGTTTCGGTAAATGCAAAGTCGAAAATCATATCTGCAACATAGAAAAGAGAAAGCCAGATAGCAGTACCGATAACGTTGAAGTAAACGTGCACCGCAGCAACTCGCTTAGCGTTTTTGCTTACACCGATACTTGAGAGAAGCGCTGTGATACAAGTACCTATATTCTGTCCCATAATGATGGGAATCGCCATACCGTAAGAAATAGCACCTGTGAGGGATAATGCCTGAAGGATACCGACTGTAGCAGATGAGCTCTGGATTACGGCTGTCATAACGATGCCGAGAAGAAGAGCGAGAAGCGGATTTTCAAACATAACCATAAGGTTACGGAAGCTGTCCATTTCCGCAAGCGGATCCATTGCTTCACTCATCATATCCATACCAAACATAAGAATAGCAAAACCGAGGCATATACCGCCGATGTCCTTTGTGCGGTTTTTCTTTGCAACCATTGTCAGCAGAATGCCGATGAATGCGATGATCGCTGAAAGTGCAGTAGGTTTCAGCAGATTTACAAATACATTATCGCTATCGATACCTGCAAGGCTGAGTATCCAGGATGTAATGGTCGTACCTATGTTTGAACCCATAATGACACCTACAGCCTGACCGAGCTGCATGATTCCTGAGTTTACAAGACCGACGAGCATAACAGTTACGGCGGACGATGACTGAATGGTTGCAGTAATGGCTGCACCAAGCAGCAGAGCTTTGATGGGCTTGTCCGTCATCACCTTCAGAATTTTTTCAAGTTTGCCACCTGCAGTTTTTTCGAGACTGCCTGACATAGTGTTCATACCGAACAGGAAAAGGGCAAGACCGCCGAATAGTGAAATAAAATTGAAAATTGTCATAGTGAGGACCTCCTCAGGAAAATGCCATTGTTTATGTACGACGAGTAAAAGCAGAAATACTGATGCTTTCTGATTTAGATTAACATTATTTTCTGCAAAAATCAATCAGTTTATTAAAAACACAGACAGATTTTTCGGTTAAAAACCAACATTGTGTAAAAAAATCAGGTTTTGGCATATGATTTACCAAAACCTGACACAAAAGTGTATTTGCACAAAAATATTTATGATTGTTTATGTCTGAATTTATCAAATCCGAGCATCGAAGAAACAGCGATGCAAATAAGGCAGACACCTACATCTGCGAAAACAGCCAGCCATATAGGTGCATAACCGAATGCACCGAGAATAAGCACGAGGACTTTTATTCCTATAGAAAAAATGATATTGAAACACACAGTTTTGTGTGTCTTACGAAAGAGACGGTGTGCAAAAGCAAAACGGTTAAGGTCATCGTTTGCTACTATTATGTCACCTGCTTCGTTAGCTGCCTGTGTGCCGTTGCCCATAGCGACGCCTGCATCAGCCGCAGCAAGGACGGGCGCATCATTTATTCCGTCTCCGACGTAAATGACTTTGCCGTATTTCTTTTTGATTTCTTCGAGATGAGTCAACTTATCTTCAGGGAGGAGGTTACAATGATATTCGTCTATTTCGCATTCGTCAGCGACTGTTTTTGCGGAAATCTCATTGTCGCCTGTGAGCATAACTGCGTGTAATATGCCGTGAGTTTTGAGAGAGTCTACCATATCTGCTGCACCGTCACGGATTTTGCTTTTCAGGTGAATCGAACCTGCTGCGATTCCGTCAATACTCACACAGATCTCGTTTTCGTGCAAAGCTGAAACATTTACACCTTCGGAATGAAGGTATCGCTTGCTTCCGCAAAGAATTCTTTTTCCGGCTAATGTCACGGATGAACCGTAGCCTGCCTTTTCTTTGAAATCAGAAAGATACTTTTCGTCAATTTCCGGAGCAAGAACCTTTATACTTTTTGCAACGGGATGTGATGAAAAATGCTCTGCAGCCCCGGCAAATACAAGAACCTCTTTTTCCGTGAAATCACCGATAGGATTTATCGAATCAACTTCAAAACTGTTTGTTGTGAGTGTACCCGTTTTGTCAAAAACTACAGCCTTGGCTTTTGCCACAGCTTCAACAAAAGCGGTACCTTTTACAAGTATACCGTTTTTTGCTGCTGCACCGAGTCCTGAATAAAAACCGAGGGGTACGGATATGACCAAAGCGCACGGACACGAAGCTACAAGGAAAACTAACGCTCTGTAAATCCAGTCGGAAACTTCTTTTGTTACGACTGGGCCGATTACTGCGATAAGAAAAGCGGAAACGACTACAACAGGAGTGTAAATTTTTGCAAAACGTGAAATAAGCTTCTGCGTTTTACATTTCTTTTCTGCGGCTTCCTCGACCATTCTGACGATACGGGATGCTGTAGACTCTTTAAATTCACAAGTAGTTTTTACCGTCAGCGTTCCCTGACCATTTACCATACCGCTTTTTACTACACTGTTTTTTCCGACTTCGATGGGCATACTCTCACCCGTGATAGCGGAAGCATCTATATTTGAATTACCGTCGAAAACAATTCCGTCAATAGGGAAACGCTCATAAGGAAGAACCTTAATAAGCGAACCTACCGCTACGCTATCCGCAGGCACTTTCTGTGTCGTTCCGTCAGACCTGATGAGGTGTGCGAAATCCTGCTGAATTTTTGCTATTGCATCTATGGATTTCCTACTTTTTTCAACGGCCTTTTCTTCGAGTACTTCACCGACTCTGTAAAGTATGGCTACAAGGGCGGCTTCACGGAATTCACCGAGGACAGATGCCGCTATGATAGCGATAAGCATCAGTTCAGTTTCGCCGAGCCTGAAATGCTTTATGTTTTTTATAAATCCGAAAACAATCGGATAAACAGAGAGCAAAACTGCAATAACCGTAATGATTATACTGATGATATCGCTCGTGGGTATGAAGCTCAGAGCGACAAACACAGCTGCGACAGCAAGAAGGATTTTGTCGAGTTTGCTTTCTTCTTCGTGATGACATCCGCAGCATTCGTGCTCATTATGGCAATGTTCATCGTGACAATGTCCACTGTGGCAACATTTTTCACTCATTCGCAAAAGCCTCCTTTGTGTAAGATGTGTGCAAGTCCTGCACCGTAGATTTCTTCGACGTGTTCGTCGTCGAGAGAGTAATACATTTCCTTACCTTCACGTCTGGGACGGACAAGTCCTGCCGCACGTAAAATGCGAAGCTGATGTGAAATAGCACTCTGACCTGCTGAAAGTCTTTCGGAAAGGTGATAGACACACATTTCTCCGTCCATAAGTGCTGAAATTATACGTATCCTCGTACTGTCACCAAATACCTTGAAGAGCTCTGCAAGGTCGTAAAGTGTATTTTCGTCAACGTTTGTATGCGGACAGTTTTCGGAAGTGCAGTTACAACAGTTTTTGCATTCAATTTTTTCCTTTTCCATAATGTGACCTCCGGATAAATGTGATATATTATAATAATTTTTGTTTAACATATGAACATATATTCATGTGTTAGCTTGATTATATGCATTTTTTTATTCTTTGTCAAGCGTTTTATTGAAAGTTTTACAAACTCTGAAAGATAAATTTGCTTTGTTTTCAATTCTGTGTTATTCTATTAAAACATCAGCGAAAGGAGAAAAATATGAAGGTTATTATCGTTTGTCTTAATTCAAAATATGTTCACGCTTCACTTTCTCCCTGGTGTTTGCTTGCGGGTGTCCGTGAATTTTCAGAGAATACGTATGATACTTTAGTTATGGAGAGCACCATCAACGGTGACATAAGAGACTTTTCTGAAAAGATTATAAATGAAAAGCCTGACGTCGTGGCTTTTTCCTGCTACATCTGGAATATCAAGAAAACTCTCGAAATCTGCAGTCTTATTAAGAGCAGTTATGACTGTAAAATCGTTCTCGGCGGACCTGAGGTCGCATACCGTCCGAAAGATATGCTTGAAAAATATGAGTTTACGGATTTTGTGCTTTCAGGTGAAGGGGAGTGGACCTTTCCTGATTTTCTTGACAATATTAACGGTGATCTGTCTTCAGTTTCAGGTCTTACGTACAGAAAAGACGGTGATATCGTTACTATTCCCGAAAAGGAATACACGGAAAGTCCTCCGTCACCCTTCAGCGAAGAATTCTTTGAAAATCTCAAAGGAAGGATCACTTATATCGAAACAGCGAGAGGGTGTCCTTACCGCTGTGCGTTCTGTCTTTCAGGAAGATGTTCACCGCTTCGTTTCTTTGATATCAGCAGAGTCAAGGATGATATAATCAGACTTTCTCAAAGCGGTACACAGACGGTGAAGTTTGTCGACCGTACGTTTAACGCAAATGCTCAAAGAGCAAATGAAATCCTGCTTTTCATAAAAGAAAATTACGGTAAAAGTATCCCTGAAGGGGTGTGCTTTCACTTTGAGATTGCAGGTGACATCTTAAAGGACAGTACGCTTGAAATCCTGTCTTCGATGCCTCAGGGAGCTGTGCAGCTTGAAATAGGTATGCAGTCATTCAATGAAGAAACGCTCAGGATGATCAACCGCAGAACCGATACAAAGATGCTTATAGATAATATTAAAAAGCTTATAAGCTTTGAAAATATGCACATCCATATTGACCTTATTGCAGGTCTTACAGGAGAAAACTTAGAAAGCTTCAGAGAAAGCTTTAATACAGGATATTCACTCAAAGCACATATGCTCCAAATGGGATTTTTAAAACTGCTTCACGGTGCCGATATGCGTGAAAATAAAGAAAAATATCCCTGTACCTTTAATGATGAACCGCCGTACGAGGTGATATCGACTCCGTGGCTCTCAGCAGACGAGATTAAAATGCTTAAAAATTGCGAAGACGCTCTGGACAGACTTTATAACAGCGGTCGCTTTTTACTTACTCTTGAGTATCTGACGGAAAAAGTGGGTATATTGCCGTTCGACATTTTCAACAGTTTCGGAAACTCCGTGGACGGAAATCAGATGCGATTGAGCGATTACTCGGAAAAGCTTTATACTTTCTTTTGCGATAAATGTGACAAGGAAATACTCAGAGAAAAAATTCTTTGTGACCTGCTTTGCTGCTCCGCTTCGGTACAGATTCCTGATGTTTTGAAGATCAGAGATCCGCTTTATAAAAAAGTGAAAAAACATTTCATCGAAAAAGTGGATAAGAATATTAAAATAGCAATCCTTTACTCAAAAAATCAAGTCTTTGCAGTAAATCAGACAGACAAAAAAGACCTTCATAACAGATACGAAGGCAGGATTTACGATATCAGCGGAATTGAAGATACAATGTAAAAGGATATATAATTAGTCCGAAAAAATACACCGTACAGTGTCAGGTTAACCTTACATTGTACGGTGCTTAATTATGTTTTTAGTTAATTCTTACTACGAGGTCGCTCTCTGGATAGCAGCAGCAGGGGTGTATAAAATCAAACTGCATATCTGCAATTCGACGTTTATCCTCGCCCTCAGGAATATAAACTTTACCGCTGATGAGCTTACTTCTGCAGAAACCGCATTCGCCTGTGTGACATCTTGCAGGGACTTCTATAGCTGCACGTTCAAATGCACAGAGTACGGTTTCATTACTGCTTGCTTTGATTACGGACTCATTACCGCGGTTGATGACGGTAATGCTGTATTCCTTTGCTTCTTCGTCAGTCTTTTTACCTGAAGAGAAAACTTCAAAACGGATATATTTTCTCTCTTTTTCAAGCTTCGGGAGCTCAGTTTCAAGGAACTTGTACATTCCGCCGGGACCGCATACGAAAATGCTGTAATTTTCTGCGGGTGCATACTTCTTTATCACATCCGCACCTACAAAACCTTTTTCATAGCCTTCTTCGTCGCTGTGGCTGAGAACGTAGACAACGTTGATCTTCTCATTTTTCTCGGAGAGAGAATCAAGTTCTGATTTAAAAAGGATTTCACTTGACGCTCTGCAACCGTACAACAAAGTAAGTGAGCAGTCCTCATCACCCTCATTTATAGCTCTTGCAAGAGAAAGGAAAGGAGTGATACCGCTTCCGCCTGCGATGGCAACAATGTTTTTTGCATCACGCAACGGATTATATGTCATGTTGCCTTCAGGGGCATAAGCTGTAACTTTATCACCAACGCTCCAGTTGTCGAGAATATAATCGGAGACAAAGCCGTCAGCGATACGTTTGACCGTGATCTGATATTCACCGTTTAATGCACTTGCAGGGGAAGATGCGATTGAGTATGAACGGGTAACAACAGAGTTTCCGATCTCAAGTCTGAATGTAAGATACTGTCCTGCCTTAAAGTACGCAAGAGGTGCTGACTCACTTTTGAAGTAGTAGCTTTTTGCTATGTCAGCGTGTTCTTCAATTCTGCTGATCACAAGATCCTGCTTTTTGGGATGAAGGCTTTTTGCAACCTTGTTTACACCGAAATCATCAGTACGGGTAGGAATGGTTGCGGGAGCACTGTTTATAAACTGCTTTCTTTCAGTTAAAAACTTTACCGTATTGATGCTGTCTTTAAAGTTGCCGTTTACGGAAAACTTTTTCTTACTCATTTATTTTGCCTCCTTTTTCATACCGAGTATCGCATTCTTTGCTGCCATATCACCGGTCGTATAGCTGGGCGAATAACCCATATGTCTTGTGGTATAGCCACCGGCAAAATAAAGTCCCGGGATACCCTTGTCAATCATATCGAAGACGATTCTCTTAACAATGCCGTCTTCCTTGGTTGCTTCGTAGCCGTAAATTGTTCCTGCAGGAGCATCAGTATAACGTGCGTAAGTCATCGGAGTCGATATTTCAATTTCTTCAATGTAATCTCTGATTGCGACACCTGTTGCTTTTTCAAAATTATCTATCATTTTTTCTGCAAAGGCGAGTTTTGTCTTGTGATAATCCTTAACAGGAATCTTGCTCCATTCGTCGCCTGCGAAGATTGAAGTCATATAAAGGATGCTTGTACCCTCAGGTGAACAGTCGTCAAAAGCTCTGTTGAGGCAAACTGTTGCCTGAACATCGTTTGTCTCAAGCTTTTTGCTCATTTCGTAACATTTTCTGTTATCGTTGGTCGGGTAAATGAAATACGTGTGGTTGTTAAGACCCAGCTCATCCGCAGAACGGTTAAGACCCAAGAATACAGCAAAGCCTTTTGCACCCAATGTTTTAGCACTAACTTCCTTTTTGAGCTTTTCAGGGATGTCCTTTTTGTCTATGAGCTTTGTGTATGCATTGTACGGTGAAGCGTTGCAAATAACCGCTTTAGCATTAATCTGCGTACCGTCATCGAGCACAACACCTGTTGCGGCACCGTTTTTGATGATGATTTTCTTGACACTTGTGTTGAACCAGGCGTCACCGCCGTTTTCGGTGAAAGCCTCAAGCAATGCGGTGCTTATCTGATGGCTTCTGCCCTTGGGGATAGCGGCACCGTCGATGATATATGAGTGAAGCATCGTAAAATAGTGAATAACGTTAAGCTCGTCGGTAGGCTGTCCGAGGTAACACCAGTAGCCGTTGAGGATATCTCTTGTTTTCTTACTTGCACCGACTGATTTGAGTACCTCGTCAACTGAATAGTTGGCTACTTTGAGGAACTCTGTATGCTCAGTGAAAATTTCTTTTATCATCGAAGGTTTGAAATCTTCGATGTCGCTGACAAAATCCAAGGTTTTTTCAATGCTTTCAATAAGATCGAAAATCTTTGTAACCGCAGCTTTGGAACCCGGATCGTATTCTTCAAGTTTATTGATGAATGCTTCTTTACCTAAAGGCATCGAATAGTCACATTTTTCTTTTTCATCGAGTGTGATCAATCTATATGCTTCGTCGAGTGAAACCCACTCGATCTTGTCGGCTGCTCCGACCTCTTTGAAAATTTTCAACAGCGGTGATTTTCCTGTGATAGGACCGACACCGCAAAGCTCGTGAAGAGATGCTTCAAATTCGAATCTGCCTCTTACAAAGCTTGTGGCGAAGCCACCGGGCAAATTATGACGTTCGATAAGCAACGTTTTTTTGCCTTCCTTTGCAAGACGTGCTGAAGCTACAAGTCCGCCATTACCTGCACCGATAACGATTGCATCGTAGTTTTTTACCATACTTACACTTCTTTCATAGTAATTTTTGGATACCGGTATATTATAACACGATTATACAGAAAAAAGCAACAGTTGAATACTGTTGCTTTTACTGTGTCCTGATTATTTATCCGCCGTTCTTTTCACAAGCTCCACATTGCTGATTTTGCAGTCGTTAATATACTCGCCGTTGCGGTAATAAAGCTCCGAGTTTATCGTTACAACAGCATTGTCAGGCACGTGCAAAACAGCATCCATATCCTGCGGTAGTGTAAGGTCAATAACATAGTCACCGTCATTTTTCTCATAGTTCAGTGTAATTAAGCCTCTGACGCTCGGAACGGTACAGTTTATACTGTCAGACATCTCATACTGAGGCTCAATTTTAACCTTTTCATAACCTGCCTCAAGTGGAGTAATACCTGCAAAATGCTTACTCATTATGACAAGCGGACCTCCACTCCATGCGTGATTCATAGTTCCGCGCCACGAGTCCCAGAATTCCCAGAGAGTAGAATAGTCCTCACACATCATGCCGTCGTAGCGTTCCTTAATTCTGTCTCTTGCGGCCTCGTATTCGTTCATTTCACAAAGAGCTTCAAGGACATAGTATTCCATATACGGACTTGAATTCTTAGTCGTTCTGAGGACATTTGTAATGGTATCGTACTGCTCCTCTTTTGCAAGTCCCGATAAAACTGCGAGTGCATTGGCTCTGTCATCGGGCTTTCTTACGTCCTTGCTCTTGAAGCCTTCTTCAGTCCAGAGTGCTTCGTATCCGTATGAGATTGTAGCTTTTCTTTCTGTGATAAACGGGATGTCCTTATCTTTTTCCAAAATCTCAGCCATCTCTTCCGTAGCAGAAAGAGCATAGTAAACCCAAGCGTTTTCTATGGCGGTCATATCTGCTTTTGATCCCCAGTCAGCCCAATCCCATGAACCTGCACGGTGAACTACAAGATTGTTTTCACCGATTTCCCAAAGTTTCAGATAGTCAAGGGAAGCATCATAAACTTTTTCGAGAAAGGCTTTGTCACCGGTGTATTCGTAGTAAGTGAGAAAACCTACGATTCCTGCAAGCTGCTGAACGGGAAGCTCGAAATAGTCACCGCTTATAGGCACAACGGTCTGAAGCACACCTGTGTCATCGGCGTGAGATAGCATCGCTTCGACACCCTTCTGATACAGCAGATAGGAGTTGCTGTCCATAGAGTACATCGTCATAATCATTTCATTTGTGACGTCGCCCCACCATTGGGCTCTTTCTCTGTCGGGACAGTCCATAAAATTATCACGCATTGTGACGTAAAGTGTACGCAGGGATTTTTGCCACAGAGAATTCATAAATTTATCGTCACAACTGAAGTCACCGCAGAAAGAGCTGTCGTATCCCGTTTCGCGGTATTTAAGAGAAACAACCGTAACACCTCTTGGTATTTTATAAGTAATATGCTCTCCGTTAAACCAGCCTAACGCTTCAAATTCCTGCTCACCCTCTTTGGTTACGTAGGTGGTTGATACCGCACCTATCAGAGTGTTTTCAGTTGTTATTCGGATCTTTTTACCTGCAGGAGCTATGATTTTGAGATACGGAGTGAGCTGTGCATTGTAGGGAATGTCTACTGTAATTTTTTCACCGAAAAGCTTTTTTACGGTGTAGTTTTCATAGTCTTCTGAGTTTTCGTAATCTTTAAGCCCGTAGTCTTTCAGAAACGGTATTCCTCTCGGATAAAGCTTTCCGTAAGCACCCTCACCGCCGACAGCGTATTCAGTCGCGTTTTCCCAGGCGGACATATCATAGTCTTTGGCTGTCCACTCGCCAAAATCTTTCCTTGCATCGAAATAGATGCTGTACTCGGGCAGTCTGTAGTTTGGGGGATAGAGGGCGCTGTCAATGTAAGCATTATGTCGTTTTACCTTCCAACTACTGTCAGATACTATGGATATGTTTTCGCTGACAGCTTCGAAAAGGAAGCCTCCCTGACCGCTGCTGTTATATGAATAGCTTGTTTCATCATCCCAGAACCACACCAGAGCGCAGATTGAGTTTTCTCCCTCACGCAGGTAAGGCGCGATATCCATACTGTCGTAATATCCGCTGTTTTCGTCAGGTCCACGTTTTACATTTCCTTCAAAAACAACATTTTCACCGTTTATGTAAAGCCAATATTTTGAGTCAGCTGATATATGAGCGATGAGTTTTTCGGGTATATTTTCGAGACTGACTTTTTTGCAAAGACACATCCAGACATTATTTTCTGTCAGATTTTCTTTGTCCCAGATCCATTCGGCTGTCCAATCGTTTTTTTCTTCGGTATCGATCACGCTGTATCCGGGTATACTTTCGGGGATTTCATAATCGTTTGTATACGGTATCATTGCCGTATCACCGAACGAAAAAACTGACGAGATAAAAGCTGCCGCAATAGCGAGATAAGAAATGATCGTTTGTAAAATCTGCATATAAACCTCCGTGTATTGCTTGCAATAATTTTTAACTTTTCTGCATAATTAACTTTTAAAAGTATAGCACAGATTGTTTTATAAAAGCAATTGATTTGATAGTTTTGAGGCCGATAATCATAACCACTAGTAAACTAGTGGTTATGATTTTTATAAAAAATTGACACTTTCGCTTTGAAAGTGTCATAGTGGGTTATATACATTGAAAGCAAATATGCCAATCTGAAAACAATTTTTTCGGTATGTATAAGTGTTATTGCAAATTAAAATTTGCAGTTTTATTTTTGATGAATCAAAAGTGATATTGAAGCCTTACGGCTTCAGTGTTATTTTATTCGCATAAAACTGTCCGAAGGACAATAACACTGTGCAAAGCACAATAAAACTGCGAAGCAATATCACTCGCCGTATGGCGAATAAAACTGCCGAGT
>JAGBFD010000076.1 GCA_017936645.1 Clostridia bacterium | reverse complement strand
CTCCCCCACCCACAAAACTGCTCATAACTCGCATTCATCTTAACCGTTATGGTATAATCCCTGCCGATTTCTATGCAGTCAATAAGCTGTGAAAGTATTATCCGTTTCTGTTCAAGGGTTGCCTGTCTGAACTCGTCTGCCCAGAATACGAACTGGGAGTACAGCGGTTGAATATCATCTACAGCCTTGTTTCCCTTGGCTACTATCTGTGTGACTTCAATCAGCTTGTCCGTTTCTTCGGTTATTCTTTGCTTTGTGCTTGTTATGGTTGCAGATAAATCTTCGGCGGAATATACGCTTTCCCCTATCAGTGATTTACCTATCTCCATCTGTAATTTCTTCAGCTGTTCATTAAGCTTATCAATGGATAGCTGATACTTTTTCTGAAGTGTTTTAGCAGTTGTAAGCTCCGATTCCAGCTTTCTTCCGATAGCCTCTGTTTCGGGTGTTTCGATAATATTCTGAAATATCTTCTCCACAATTTCAGTTATTGCATTGTCAACCTTGTATGCATCATAGGTGGTCTGTGATTTACAATCATTCAGCTTTCTTGCTCTGTGGTAGCACATATACTTTTTAGTGCTGTATGTCGTTTCAGTTCCGTCTTTCTTAATGTACTTGGAATTGTAGGAAGTTGATACCATTCTGCCGCCACATTCTGCACAGAATATGTTTCCTGATAGTAAAACCTTTCCTTGTGTCTTTCGGCTTATACGTCTTTTTTCTTCATTGATACGTTTTCTCTGTTCAAGAAAATCCTGTGCCTTGTTCCAGATATCCTCATCGATTATTGCAATATCATCTATCTTTTTTGATGTGATTTCTCCCGTAACATAATAACCACAGTAGGTTTTGTTGGCAAGCATTCTTAATATTGTTGTTGCCTGAAACTTGGCACCGTTATGTGTTCTTACTCCATTCTTGTTAAGATACTCTGCAAGAACGTGCGAGCCTTTGCCCTCTCTTACACATTGTTCGAATACCTTTCTGACATAGTATGCCTCTTCTTCATTTACTACAAGGTCACCAACCTCGTTGCCTTTCTTGTTGAGTCTGCCCTTTTTAACAAGGTCATATCCGAATGGAACAACTCCTCTTGTGAAGTATCCTTCCTCTACAAGCTGATGCATACGGGTTTTAATTCGTACAGATGTCTTTGCACTTTCACCTGAAGCCTGCCAGTATCGGATGTAATTCATCAGCTTATCAGTATGGTCATTGAACTGCTGTTGACCTTCATTTACACTCCATACTTCTATTCCATGCTGTGCAAACCACTCTACAACAAAGGGCGTTTCATTATCAATTCTTCCTATTCTGTCGAACATAAAGACAAGGAGAATATCGAATTCTTTATTGAGTGCTGCGGTCTTTAAGCTCTGAATTGCATCACGTTCATCTGCCGAAACCTTGAAACCAGACACGCCTTTTTCGGAGAATTCCTTTTCGATAATCCAGCCATGAGCCTTTGCAAACTCATGACAGGCTATCTTCTGCATTGGTATATCGTCCTTCTGAACATCAACCTGATTCTTGGTTGAAACCCTGTACAAGCAATATGCTCTTTTCATTTTAACCTCCGTTTTCTGAATAAACTTAAGGCTTTCCTTTAGGTATTGAGCAACATATTACCACAATGTTTCTCACAAGTCCAGCCTTTTTGTGAAAGAAATTAAAATGAATTCTGTTATTGTTTCAGCCTGTCCTCATAGCAGTTTGTCAAATGCCACAGCAGATTTTTCTTCCATTCCTTTTTCTCCTTTTTCTTGAATGAAAGTACTACCATACAACCGTTCTTTGTTCTGATTACTACATTTCTTCTGTTCATTTGTTTTAACCTTTCCAGTTGTGCCACGGCTTTTGTATGCCGATATATCACTTTGATATATACAAGTTAAAACAACGGTTGTATGATTAATATATTCAGTAAATGCCTCCTTTTTATGAGAGCGGACGCCCGACTTTTTGGCTCAACAGAGCCTTTTATCGCTTTATTTTTCCAAAAAGGCGCCTGCTTTTTCGTTATTTTCTGTTTTGGACCTCTTTTTTGAAATCCCGATATATTGCTTAACAGTGGACTTTGCACGCTGTTGTATTTCATCTGGGAGCCAAAAAGGCGCCCGGATTTTAACCTGCATTAAAATATTAAATCCTGCAATTACAAAACTATGCTGTTAATTTCTCAACCTCGTTTTCTCTTAACCGCATACAGCACCACTCTCGGTATCTCGCCCACAGTTCGCCAGAAACGGCTCAAATATCGATTTGTTTTCGGTTGTCGGGTACTTTTGCTATGATGGTCTTAAATCGCAGAAACGGGCATTTTTTGAGCTTGTTATATTTGTTCCGTCTATCCTGTATTTTCGAGCGAACAAGCGAACAGCAACCGACTTTCCGCATAGCCAAAAGGAAAAGCAGAGAAAAGAAATGTCGAACACAAATCGAACAGAGCGAACATTCAGCGAACAGGATAAACCGTATTGTAAAAAGGATTGATGACTTTGTTCGCTTGTTCGCTGGATTTCAGAGTGTAGAGCAAAGAAAAAATATGAGTGCGATACTTTCTTCTCTCTGTCATAATAAATAAATCACTTGTGTTTGGTTAAGTGTGTCTTGTTCATGGTACAGAGAGTTTACACTACCTCATAACATTTTTCACTCCGACGTAGGTTCAAGCAGATTTGCTACATGATACAGATTGCTTGTAGCTGAACCGTCAGATGCCTGTGTTCACACTATATCAGACCTATATCTTTCAGATTCTTGAGTGCAAGATCAACTGTCTTTCGGTCTATGCTGCACTCAGCTCCGATAAGTTTTCGTGACGGGAAGCAAGTCATGTTATCATTGCAATGCCGAAGCGGACAACAGTACACCGCAAGCTCTCTTGGTTTTAAATTCAGTTCAAATATTCTGTTGGGAACCATAAAGAAATTCTTGTGCGTACGCATCACCTCTTTACGCACATTTTGTTCGTGCTAAAACGTATGTTTATTATATCAGATATTTTTAATTTGTCAATAGAAAACACGAACTTTCAAAAAATATTTTTTCGATAGCACATCCACCCGCATAAATTTCGGGCGAGTGAATAATACATAGGACAGCTCGGATACCGTTTCAGTAAGCGAGAAGTAACAAGAAGATACGGTGAACGAAATGTTCACCGTTATATATGAAGGAGGCGCCAAATTGGCGACCCCTTGAATTATTTGTGTGACGGGATGTTTTGTCCCGTCATGTGTTGAAGGGATCTCCAAAACGGAGACCCCTTTCTTATAATTTCAATGGTGTCACATTCCGTTACCACCATGACGCCCTGTTTCGGGCAGTCACCTAATAGAAACCATGACGCCCTGAAACGGGACGTCATCTTTTTATATGCAGGTACTCCCTGAAACGAGGAGTACCGATACAAACACAAGCCCTGATTCAGGGCGGGTGTATATCGGACATACTGACCTTTTTAAAATTCGAGAAAGTTGAATTTAATGGGCGTGAATTGTTTTTATACTTATGAAGATGAACACTTCTGATGTAAAAGTAAAGATATATCTTTGATTTTTGATGTAGCAAGAACACATCAGTGACCTGAGTCGGTGTTTTACCGACCCAGCTATGCACAAAGATTAAGACCTGACACGATGCTTCGTCGTGCCAGGTCTTTGTATTATTATCCGAAGTAACCTATCTTATTTCCGTTTGTGTACATTTCCGCATCGTAATAGCCTATGCCACCGCCACCTTCATACTCTATCCAGCCGAAGCCTTGCACCCATATCAGATCACCTTCTATGGTTCCGTTCTTGGGAGTCGTAGTTCCTGTGGTAATCGGTATCGGCTGCGTAGTTGTAATTGCTGT
>JAGBFD010000075.1 GCA_017936645.1 Clostridia bacterium | reverse complement strand
CGGTCAATAACAAACTCTTCTGTGGTTTCAATAAATTCATTAATAATCTTCATATTTTAAATCCATCCTTTTTAATTATTTTTTATATTTAGCTTTATATTTTCTTGCTCTTTCCTGTTCGATTTCTTTTACTTCAGGAATCTGCATTACAAACTTATACATTTCTCTTTCAGCGTTTTCTTTGGAAAGCTCGCCGGAAGCTATTTTATGCTTCAAAACAAGGTCATAAGCGTTCAGAATACCACCCGTACAAGCCGGGTCGCTTTCGTGTTTTGAATGAAACCATAAACCGCTTGAGTCGATTATTGCTCCTGCAGGCGAAGATGAAACATCATATTTCCATTTATTGCCGCCTGCATAGTCATAGGGAAGATTGAATTCATAGATAGCTTCTTCGATGTCGTACACTTTACAAAAGGAACCTACTATGGAATCTTTTTCTCGAGGGTCACCTGAATAGTCAAGTCCATTGAAATAACAAGTTGAAGAATACGATTTTGGAGCGCTGTCTTTCAAGACAGGACCTTTCTTTTCTTTTGTTCCATGAATCGCAACATACTGTGAATAATACTCGATGCCGTATTCAAACCAATCTAATACTTCATCGGTGTACAGGGGATGACCGTCTGAAGATTCAAATAGGAAGAATGAATCAGTATGGTTAATAGAAGGCAGATACATAAGTCTGTTGGTTTCATTACAACTCCAATCGAATTCGCGTTCAGATTTTTCACGACGAATATCGTCGGGTGAAATATCAGCCATAATCATTGATGTTATAATCCTATATTCTTTTTCATTGACTTCTCGGTCCAAAGGAATAATCAACCTGCAGCGTTGGTCATCTTCACTTGCGGAAGCAGTAGAATGTATGCAGTAAGTAACGTCACGAGTGTATTCCCAATCCTTTAAAACATCATGAATTCTTGTCTTGAAACCGTCTTGTGGATGGTCAATATCTAAAGTTATAACATTACGGGATGTAACTTTTCTTTTCCCAAGCTCATCAAAGAAGTGTGTTCCACCTATCCAAGCTCCTGCCTCTCCTTTCTCGCATACTTTGGGTGTTGAAAGCATATCGTACAGGTCTTCGGCGGAATCTAATGAAATATTTCTGATTCCGCCATTAAACTTGTCTTGCATTGTTGTTATATTAAAGCTCATCTTTATCCATCCTTTCATTTAGATGCTTTTTTATTTTTGATATGTAAAGATTTAGAGATGTCTGTAGCCATTTCTTCTATTAGATTACTACTTTCTTCTAAGTTCATTGCTTCTGAAACAGCTTCGGCTCCGTTATAAATAATGTACTCTGCTGTTTTTGCTCTTGAAATTTGCATCAGAATCGCTGAATATATCTGTATTTGTTTGACACAAATATCGCTAATTGTTGTATCCGGATTTTTAAAATCAATAACAAGTATTGCATCTCCGTTTTTGACCCAAAAATCAGGTCTACCCAAAACATTCACTTTCATTTCTTCTGAATTTATTGGGAATTCAAATTCTGTTTCAATATGAATTTCATTGTTATCAACTGTTTGGTCTTTTGCCCAAATTACAAACTGTTTGGCTATTCTATATTCATTTTCAAAATCTTTTCTGCAAATATAGTCATTGCCATTCAGTTTCTGTTCCACTATATAGTGAATATAGGTTCCGCGGTCATTAGAATTCAAGGGGTCAAGAGCACGAATATTACACTTTTTGCGACGAGACTTGAAAGTATAAAACTTCCTACTCAGTTCTTCGATAGTATCGCTTCGTACAAAGTTAGATACCGTTAAAAAAAGTGGATTATTTTTATTAGTTTGTGTATGATTTGTCAAATGCTTTTTCTTGAATTTTTTATGTGACATTTTAGTCACCTCCTTTTATTTTGTTTTTTTATAAATTTTTCTTTTATAGTACTTGCTTCCCTCGAATGAAGGAATATCAACTACAATTAACTCATTATCAATTTTTCTGTTAACTAATATGTGTTTTCGGGGTATATATCCACTAATCGTTTTCTCTTTAATAAGAATATAATCAGGATTGGAATCAAAAACAGCGAGTTCTTTTTCAATAGTGTTAATTGCTTCGACTCTTGCGAGACTCCTTTTATCAAAGGTACCGTCTTTGTTAATTCGAATTTCTGTTTTCATTTAATTCACCTCTTTTCTTTTGGTATTTCACAATAAATATGTAAGATAGGTGTTTTTTTAGTTTATAAATATAAAAGACTAAAAAAATTAGATAGTATTGTTGTTGCTCCTCCGAAGAGGGGGCGGCTGAGAACCGCCCGGAGCAACAGATTTTCAAGTAGGATTGTTCCTACATAATAAATATGTTAGATGAAAAACTTTTTAATAAGTCTTATGAAATCAAACACCATCTACTTCCTTTTATTGCTCAGTTAAAATATGTTAGAAAATTTTAAAAAAGGAATTTTTAAAATAGTTTTGATTTTGAGGCATAAAAAAAGACCCCCTGACGGGAGTCTGAAAAACAGTTTAAAGAGTGAATATTTAACAGGATTAATAAGAGGAATTTTAATAAAAAGGTGTATTAAAAAGAATGCATATATTTAATGTCATTAATAATGTATTTATATTTTTGATACCTATAATATTTTAATTATCTATTTGGATTCTGTTAAACTTTTCCGTTGCCTCAAAATGTAGGCGACACAACTCGAAACAGAAAAGTTAATAAGTATACTTTCATTAACAAACTCAGAAAAAGGCCGCAAAAACTCAATAGGTGCAGTCTGATAAATACCTTTAGCGAAGCTAAATTGATGGGTTGACAAAAATTAAAAGAAGGATTAGAATTAAAAAGGATTTTAAAAGTCCACTAAAAAGGTCCACTGTTAGGGAAAAATGCAACTCGAAAGAGCATAAAAGGTTTCTAAAAGAGTACTAAATGGTGAAAAAGCTCAAAAAAGAAATAATATATACTTTATCGTCTAAGCTTGACATGCAAGGGGTCGGTGGTTCGAGCCCACTCATCCTCACCAAACAGCGCCTCTGACGAGGCTAAGATAAGAGATAATATTGAATAAATAATAGATAATAGTGTTTGTGAAATATTCGAGCGCTGTTTGTATTATTATTTATTCATTATTATCTCTTATTTATTATCTGAAAGAGATTTTGCAGACAGGGGATGGTTCTGTGTATTTTCCTGTCTTTCTGTTTCAAAAAAACATCTCCATTGTAGCTGTTTATCGCAGTCAATGGAGATGATTTTTGTTATATACCTGTATATCAAATACTTAAAACGAATTCGTTTGTTCCTTGTGTCAGTACATTTTCTTTGCCTGACCAACGGAAAACAGCGGTCGTGTTTTCAGGGATATTGATATTAAAATGTACCTTACCTGATTGATTTTCGTAGCTGACTGAAATTACACCGTCAGGTGTAGTTATACTGCCCTTCATTCTCGAAAATCTGTCGACAGACATCGGCTCTATCACAAGTGACTTGTATCCTGCTGAGTTTTCAGTCTGTTTTATTCCCAGCAGATACTCAAACAGATAGGCGACAGGGGCACCGAACATCGGGTGGCTGTGCGAACGGCTGCGGTTACTGTCCCAGTACTCGTGGAAGGTCGTTGCTCCGTTTTTCCTCCAGTGCTCATAACCCTGATCTCCGTCCTGAGTAAGCAGGTCAACGGCAAGGTCGCTGTCACCGTTTTCAAAAAGCAGACGGGTGACTATGTCTGTTGCGAAAATTCCCGTATCATAGTGTCCGAGCTTTTTATAGTAGCTCTTCATATTTTCGTAGGTCTTCTCGTTTCCGAGGCCGATATCTACGGCGAATGAATTCGCACCCTGAACGTTCATAATGAAGTTATCGTCAAATGCATTGAAGTAAGCCGCGGTAATTGCTCCCTTGCGGTAGCTGATCTTTTCTTCGTATTCTGCGATGTCGTCATCTTTGCCGATTATCCTTGCGATTTCACACATCTGCTGAAGAGACTTAACCATAAAGTAAGTGTTGACCATAGCCGCAGGAAGTACGACCTGCTGATTGTGCGATGTGATATCCTTATCGGGATAAAGAATGTTCGGTCCGCACCAGTCACCAAGACACCATTCGCCCTTTTTGTCACTTGTGACTAAACCGTACTCCGAGTGCGACTCAAGGTAGTCGATATAGCGTCGCATATTTCCGTAATATTTTTCGAGTATTTCCTTTTCACCGTAATGCTTATACAGCTGATAGGGCACTTCGACTATCGCACAGCCCCAACCGCCGGGTCCGCCTCCGCTTCTGATGTACGGTGCTGTGTACTGTATATGTCCGCTTAACACGTCCTGACTATCTGCAATATCCTGCATCCATTTTTCGTAAAGTGCTTTTGCATCCATTGTTGTCAGCACAGCGTTGCAGGTGAGCTGACCGTCACCTGTGTAGCCTCTTCTTTCAAGATGAGGGCAGTCAGACGGATGACCCGTGTGCATATTACAATGCATCGTATGCACGAAGGTTTTGTAAATCCAGTTGAGTGTTTCATTATCGCACTCAAAGTCAGATGAAACAGGCACATCAGAGTGGATGACCTTTACGCCCATCGGCTCTGCCTTACCGATTACCTCAAAATATCTGAATCCGAACCACGTGAATTCAGGCTGAATTACGCTCGTTCGACCGTCTGCCACCATGGTGAATTGCTGACCGTGAATATGTGTCGGGTCGAGGGAACCGTCTGCTGCAAGCTCTTCCGAGAAATTCACGCAGATTTTTTCTCCCTTTTCGGCAGAGAGCTTCAACACGGGATATCCCGTTGTGTTTTCACCGCAATCGTAGATTATTCCTTTTGCGGTCTCTTTTACTTTTCTTACAGGAAGAACCTTTATAAGTTTGTCCCACGGACAGTCCGTTTCACAGTATTCTGTTTCAAGACTTTCTGTGCAAACGGCATTTTCCCAGGATGAATCATCATAATCTTCCCAAAAACAGCCTTCAGAATCTGTAAAATCGTGGTGTTCCTCCCAAGTAAAATTATATGCACTTACAAAGCTTTTGCCGACAAGGCAGTTTTCATCGGAAACAAAGTGTCGGGTTTCGCTTCCGCTTTCAGCCGTAATGCAATAAATCACTTTCGGCAGACCGAAAACACGTGCCTTATGAGTGTACCAACCGCCACCGTAGTGAATGGCGATGCTGTTTCTGCCCGGCTTTACAAAATCCGTGATATCAAAAGACGGGACGTAAACCCTGTGACACGAAATCACCTCGTCGACGGGGTCGCATCCTGCCTCAAAATCAGATGAAAGGGGAAGGAAGGTGTCAGGGTTTATGCATATACCGTTTATGTAGCACTTAAAAAAGCCGAGCCCCAGAACGTTGAACTTTACTTTCTGAATGCAGTCGAGTTCAAAATAGTTTCTTACGACTGAAAAGCTTTCTTCAGTACGATTTTTGGCTCCGATCCACTTTGCGTTTTTAAAGAAATATTCCTGATTCATAACATTCCTCCTGAGTGATATATCCGAAGTAAATATATCACAAACAGAAAATATTGTAAATGAGTAATTTTGCTCATATTAAATATATTTTTGGATGTGCAGTTTAAAAATTTATAGAAAACACTCAAAAATATTTACTTTATACGAATTTAATGATATTATAAAATAGTAGATTTGCCGAAATGGAAATTCGGATTTACATTACGTATGAGGAGATGTTTATATGAGAAAAGCATTAAAAAAATATCTTTCTTTATTCCTTGTGATTATAATGCTGTTCAGCAGTTCAACTTTTGCATCTGCATCGGATGCACCTGCAGCTGACAATAGCGGAATTATGTTCGTTACAGATGTAGTCAATGGACTGTTGAACGTAGTTTTCAAAGGCTTCGGAGCTCTTATGCCGAAGGATTTTCCGACGGTTGAAGAGTATTATGCAGGAGAAAGTGAAAACTTTTACGAAGGCATGGAAGTGTTCATCGACGAACCTGCAGATAATGCGAAATGGCATCTCGGCTTCGGAAAGGGCAGTATGGTTCCTGAGAATCTTAAAGACGGCTCAAAGAAGTATTATACGGGTGGCTATTTCACACAAAAAGTCAACGGTGTTTATGATGACCAGGGTGCGAACGCGGTTGCGATGAATGATAATTCGGGCAGAGGAACCGTAGTTATGGTTTCTGTTGACGGAATCGGTGTAAACAATGCCGATGTACGTGCGATACGTGCTGATGCTGAAAGAAAACTTGCGGATATGGGTATTGAAAGTGACATCGCGGCAATCAATATAAGTGCAACTCATTGCCATACGGTTGTTGATACCCAGGGTTTCGGACTCGGACTTATAATATCAAAGGTTTTCCATAATATTCTTTCTTTCCTTCCTTTTATGGAGCCGATAAGGAGCATTGATGCTGACTTTTATCCGTATATGATAGACGGAGCTTCAGATGCTATTGTCGAAGCGTATACGAATATGGAGCCGGGTGAACTCTACTATTTTGAAACTGCAGGCATCGGCAGAAGCGAAAGAAATCAGAATTATATGGATGATGAATATGATTATATCTTCAATAAGAGATATAATATGGAAGGTTATCAGCACGTTATAGCCTGTCTTAAATTTGTTCCTGATGATGAGACTTCAAAGCCGACGGTAGTGGCTAACCTTGGCGCGCATCCTACAACGATAAACAGGGAAACGGAACTTCTCTCAGCTGACTTTCCTCACTACATCGAAGAGAAAATCAATGCTGACGGAATGAATTTTGCTTTTATTCAGGGTGCGCAGTCACCGATTTCAGTTAATAAGGATGCTGTTCAGACTCCATCAATTGTAGAAGAGGTCGAGGCACAGATTGCAGCTGATCCGAGCAACGAACCATACAAAGCGGCAAAGAAGCTTGGCTACGAGTTTGCAAGACTTATCCTTGAGGCTCAGGAGAACGCTGTTCCAGTCGACCCGATAATCAATGTAAAAATGTCTGAGGTTACGGTTCATATGGAATACGGCCTTATGGAGATCGGTGCAGTATCAGCTCTTCTTGGTACGACGACAGTAAAAGACGAGTCTTCACCCTGCGGATATTCCGTGATAACTGAGGTAGGTTATCTTGAATTAGGCTCAGATATCGTTATGCTCACCGTTCCGGGAGAACTCATTCCTCAGCTTGTATACGGTAATGTCGTTGACAAGACACAGTCCTATACCGGTGAAGATTGGAATGTTGACATAACATCAGAGCTTATCGGAGACGACAAGACCGTGCTTGTTATGGGCCTTTGCAATGATGCTCTCGGCTACATTGTACCTGACAACGACTATGCTCCGTTTGTTGCGGATTCATTGTGGAATACCGATCTCGGGGAGAAGCTTTTCGGACCTGCTCAGAGACATTATGAAGAAATGCTTTCTA
Organism: Clostridia bacterium; assembly: GCA_017936645.1. Lineage (GTDB taxonomy): Bacteria > Bacillota > Clostridia > Oscillospirales > Acutalibacteraceae > CAG-488. The sequence continues at coordinate 5,444 of JAGBFD010000075.1, read as the reverse complement.
TGGGAAGTACTGCCGGATCAACTATTATGGGGGCACTTAACGGAGTAGTTAAGGACTGTCAGTAAAGTCAGGTGTTGATTTTACGAATATTATTTGACAATAAAAAGGTGTCCGGACTTGATTAAATGTTTTTAGCTGTTATAATTGAATAGTGAAATTTTCTCAACTTCGGGAGGATCTATGGAGATAAGATACATAAAGGAAGATGAAGCCGCAGATTACCAGAAGGTGTCGGCAGCATCATTTATATGGAAGTTTGATGCTAAGGTGGACAGCACGGTTGATATGCCGGTGTTGGCTGCGTTTGACAACGGCAGACTTGTCGCAGGTGTTGAGATTTTTGATTTCAGGAGCAACTACTGCGGAAAGTTTTTAGAAGCTGTTGTAATAAGCGGTGTTTGCAGTCTGCCTGAATACCGCAGAACGGGTTGTATCAGGAAGATTTTTGATAAAATAGGCGAGCTTGCAGAAGAAAATAAGTGGTCGGTCGGATTTCTGCATCCGTTTTCGATTAAATGCTATGAGAAATTCGGCTTTTCAAATCTTAATCGTATGTTCAAAATTAGTGTACCTTTTGAACAGTTGAAAGATATCCCTCGATGTACGGATGTCGAACTGTACACAGGGGAACAGTTTGACGAACTGAGCGAGCTTCATGCAAAATGTGCACTTAAAGAAAATCTGATGACATTGCGCGAAGAAAAAAAGCATTTTTGTGATAAACCTTTTGAAGAAGCAGATTATACATATATACACCGCGACAAAAACGGAATGGCGGACGGATATGTCCGTTTTAAGGTGAACAGACCGGAGGAATTAGTTGCTCAGGAGCTTTATGTTCTCACTCCCGAGGCACTTTACGGTCTTGTAGGTTTCCTTCGCGGATATGACGGAATTGTCAGAACGCTGACTGTTCTCAAACAGTATCCGGGTTCACCGTTTGCCTGTCTTACGGACAGACTTGATAATGTTTCTTACGGAAATGACGAGGGAGCTGCGGGCAGGATTTATAATCTGCGGAGCATTCTTGAAAACAACATCTACCCTGAAAAGTACGGAAGATTTGCTTTGAAGTGTTGCGACGTTTTAGAGCAGAATAACGGTATCTTTGATGTCGAATACGAAAACAGCAAGGCGACTGTTACACGAAGAAATGACGGTGACTATGATATCTCACTTACGGCTCCTGCGGCAGCGAGACTGTTACTTGCAGGTGAGGGACATACCGCGCAGAGTGCTGTTTACATCAGCGGAGTTGAGATCAACGGCAATGCTGATGATTTCTTCAGAGCATTTCCTGCGAGACAGACACGTTTTACGGACAGCTCGTGGTCTGTATAGACAAGAAGTATTGAATAGAAAAAAGAGAAAGTGCATTTGATGCACTTTCTCTTTTTTATTAACCGAAAATTGTATTTATCAGCCATCTTACGGGAGTAAGAATTCTGTCGACGAGACTGCCGCCACCGAGAAGGAAGAGTGAAGCTTTACTCATTGCGTAAGTTACACTCTGAAAAACAGTATCCAGAACAGTAGGCTCATCCGATTCAATATTCTCGTAACCCTCTGCACCGATTTTGTGAAGGATTTCGTTCAGTCTCTTTTCAGCAGCTTCTACTCTTGACTGATCAGCTACTGTCATTTTAAGCACGTCTTCAGCTTCAGCGATTGCAGCGTTAAGCTCTGCTTTGTCTTCTGCGCTGAGTGTTGACTGGTCAACTTTCTTAGCATCAGGAAGCTTCCAACGTCTGATATCTCTGGTCTTACAGGGGTAGTTATACTGCGGATAATTCTCAGGATCAGAATGAACGTCTGTGACTTCGCCGAGGATGATTGCTTTGGCAAGATTAAGAACGACGTCATTGTAGCCGACTTCATGGTGCTGATCAAGGAAAATCCAAGTGTTTTCAGGAAGGACTGCTGTTGATGTATCCACCATGTTATCAGGTGAAATGTGATTATGTGTCGGGTCTGTGCAGTATGTGTTTTTCTCGTAATCGAGATCATCAAGTGTCTGACCGTGTGCAGCACCTGTAGCACCGAGAGTGGTTGAGTTAAGGTTTACGATACCGTCAGAGTTGACCTTTTCGGCTGAAGCTACGATGTTGAAGTATGTATACATCTGCTCACCGAGGTCGAGGTTAGCACCTGCGATTGAATTAACTCTTACACCGTCTGCGACTGCATCGAGGATGTTCTGCTTAAGGTTGAGTCTTGCCTGCTGGAAAGCATCTGTTCTTGCTTTGAGTACAGGTTTGTCCGAAAGGTATCTTTCAGCGAGAGCTTCGTATCTGTAAGAGGGGAGCATCGCCCAGAACTGCGGACAGTTCACCATCAATGTTTCTATAATTGCACTCATCGCACCTGAAAGAAGTGCATCAATTCCTGAACGGGGCACGATATGGAGAATTGTATTGATGAGATAACCGAGAGTCGGTACACCCTCCGATTCTACGAAGATATTTGCTATAAAATCATGGTAAAGGTATTCGTCCTCAAGACGCCACTCTCTTGCCATCATATCAGCAACGATGTCTGTACCGTCGAGACAGGCTACAGCGTTGACGATCTGGTCGAGGTCTTCGTGACCGTATTTTTCAAGATAAGCTGTAAGGATAGTGCCACCGAGGCTGACAGGAAGGAAGGTTACCTTATCGTGACCTGTCTGCTCTTTAACCATTTCGACATACTCCTTGAGCTCATCCGCAGAAGTCATCGGATCGCCTACAAGATTGAATGTAAAGAAATAAACGTGGTCTTCACCGATTTCGTCAACGAGCGGTTTCATCGGCACCATTCTGTATGTCCATTCGATGTCGTCCTCAGACATATATTCAAGAGAATGATTCCATCTTTTTGTCTTGAGGTTTTCGATGTGGTCACCGTTTTCGTCACATCTCTGATATTTGAAGATTTCGGAAACGAGGTTATACGCAATCTTATCAAGACCGAGGTTTGTCTGCAGTAAAAGTGTACCGAGTACTGCTGCTACGGCTTTCAGGATAGCACCTGCAGAAAGTGCTGATTCATTGAGGATGAGAAGAGTACCGCCGAGATGGTTGCCATTATATATAAACGGCTCATCGTTTTCATCATAGAGATATGTGGGTGAGTGGTTGATTCCCGGAAGGACAATAACGGGCGAATGTTCACACTTTCCGCCGCAATCCGTTTCTGTCTCAGGCTCAGTAGTTGCAGATGCACCTATTGCTCCGATGGGAACGAGCATTGCAAGACAAAGTGTCATTGCAAGAATCTTTTTGAAAAACTTTTTCATCGTTCAAAGCTCTCCTTTATTTATAATAAGAAAATTATATCATTCCAAATACAATAAATCAATCGGATTTTTGTACAATAAGACAGGTAGGGTAATAGTGAAAAAGTATAATACAGGTGTGATTTGCGGCTGAGTCGCAGATATATGGTATATGTTTTCACTCGAATTTGTCGAAGTGATTAGTAAAATAGAGGGCATATACAAAAACACCGCAGATTTTCGTCTGCGGTGTTTAGCTTTATTTCAAAGAATCAACGTAATCACAAGCTGCGAGAGCTGCAACTGCACCGTCTGCTGCCGCTGTTGCGACCTGACGGATTTTCTTTGTACGGCAGTCGCCTGCTACAAAAATTCCGTTTGCTGCGGTTATGCAAGATTCATCAGCACTTGCGTAACCTCTTTCGTCAAGGTTGATAACGTTTGCAAAAGCTTCGTTCTGAGGGATAAGACCTATCGCAATGAAAAGTCCGTCAACGCTAAGATGTGAAATGCCTGAATCAGCGGTCTTTGTAAGCTCAACTCCGTCAAGCTCAGTTTCACCCGTGAAAGCTGTTACTCTTGTGCCTGTGATAACCTCGATATTTTCTTTTTCGTAAACCTGCTCAGCGAGTTTCTTTTCGCCTGTGAGAAAATCGAGGTCCTGAATTACATATACTTTTTCGGCAAGGTCAGAAAGGAGGATTGCCTCCTGAAGTGCGGAGTTGCCGCCGCCAACGACACCTACTGTCTTTCCCTTATAGAAAGCACCGTCGCATACTGCACAGAAGGAAATACCTTCACCGACGTACTTGTGTTCGTTCGGGAGACCGAGCATTCTGTGCTTTGCACCTGTCGATATGATAACAGCCTTACCTTCAAATTCACCTGAATCTGTGACAACTGTCTTGATGTCACCGTCTTTGATGCTGAGTGCTTCGCAAAGCTCAACGTCAGCACCCTGTTCAAGTACCTGTTCAACGAGCTTGTCGGCAAATTCATTGCCTGTGAGCTGAATGAAACCGGGGATATTTTCAACTTTCGGGGAGAATGTGATCTGTCCGCCGAATGTTGCTTTTTCTATTACGAGAACGCTCTTGTTAGCCCTGCGAGCATACAGGGCGGCGGTAAGCCCCGCAGGGCCACCGCCGATAATTATAATATCATACATAATAATATTATCCCTTATAAATAAATTTTACGCATTGAGGAACTTTTTGATATCAGAAACGCCTGCATACTTTTCTACAACACCGTCTTTGATAACTACAAGTGTCGGAGCTTGTTTAACACCGAGCTGAGTTGCGAGTTCAGCATTGTCCTCAGCAAGGAGCTTTTCGTATGGGAATCCTGCCTTGTCAAGGAAAGTACAAGCTATCTTGCAGTTCGGGCAAGTTGCTGTTGCGAAAAGAAGGTTACGGTTTTCGGGAGCAGGAGCAGCCTCTTCTGCAGGAGCTGCAGCCTCTGCTACAGGAGCAGATCTCTTGAGTGTTGATCTGCCGATATCGTAAACCTTACGGTCCTTATATTCCTGAGTCTTACCGTCGTTCCAGTTTTTAACGGGACGGTAGTAACCTGTGATACGGCTGTAAACTTCAGCTTCTTCACCACACTCAGGACAAGTGAATGCTTCGCCTGCGATGTAACCGTGGTTCTTACATACTGAGTATGTCGGAGAGATTGAGTAGTACGGAAGTCTGTAATTCTCTGCAATCTTTCTTACAAGACTTGCACATGACTGCCAGTCAGGAAGCTTTTCACCAAGGAATGCGTGGAATACAGTACCTGAAGTGTAAAGAGTATGAAGCTCGTCCTGCATATCGAGGGCTGTGAAGATATCTTCTGTATAGCCGACGGGAAGGTGTGAGCTGTTTGTGTAGTAAGGTGTCTGATTCTTCTCGCAGCCTGCTGTGATGATGTCAGGATAGTACTTAAGGTCGTGCTTTGCAAGACGGAAAGCAGTTGACTCAGCAGGTGTTGCTTCGAGGTTGTAAAGGTCACCGTACTGAACCTGATAGTCAGAAAGTCTTTCTCTCATATGGTTAAGAACATCCTTGGCAAACTGCTGTGTCTTCTCGGTAGTCATATCAGCTCTGAGCCACTTTGCGTTAAGACCAACTTCGTTCATACCGACAAGACCGATTGTTGAGAAGTGGTTGTCGAATGTACCGAGGTATCTCTTTGTGTACGG
>JAGBFD010000009.1 GCA_017936645.1 Clostridia bacterium | reverse complement strand
TTATCGCAATCGCAGCAGCAATCGCAATCGCAATCAGTACACTCGGACCGGCAATTGGTCAGGGTATGACAGCAAAGGCAGCTATGGAGAGCATCGCTCGTCAGCCTGATGCTGCAAAGGATATTCGTTCAACTCTTATTATTTCACTTGCACTTATGGAAGCCCTCACAATTTACGGTCTTCTTATTGCATTTATGCTTATTTCAAAAATCTGAGGTGTAGTTTATGAATATACAGCCATCAGTTATAGTGTGGACTGTTATATGCTTCCTTCTTCTTATGGTTATACTGAAAAACTTACTTTTCACACCGGTACTTAAAGTTATTGATGCTCGTAAGGAAAAAGTTGACGCAGCGGAAAAGAAACTTAAAGATATTGAGAATGTAACCGCAGAGAATGAAAGACGATTTGCCCAGGAAAAAGTCCGTGCCGAGGCTGAAAGTGTGGCACTTGCCAAAGCAAGGGTACAGGAAATACAGTCCCAAGGTAAAAAAGAGATTGAAAATGCCCAAAGAAAATGCCTTGCAGATATTGAAGAATACAGAAAGGGCATAACAGGGGAATATGACAAAATAGTTTATTCCGTTGCACCTAAAATGGAAACGGCAGCGGCTATTTTTGCAAAAAACATTATCTCTAACAGGATATGATATTATGGAAATACAATATGTTATTATTAACTTTCTTATCTTAGTCACCATTCTTGTCATAGTTGGCAGAAAGACTGTCAAAAGAATTTTTGGTGGCAGATATGAAAAAATAAACAGTGACCTTGACAGGGCAGACGAAATTGAAAAAATGCCTATGCCCTTGTTACAAGAGCCATCCTCTGAAGCCCTTGCTGTTGACTGCAGTGAGGATATAAAAAAAGCAGAAAGCCTTGTAGCAGAAAAAATTGCATCTATTGAAGCTTTTGGTGAAAGAGAGAAAAGTGAAGTTCACCGCGGTATGATAGAGGATGCTCGTAAAGAACTTTTTTCCGTAATGAAAGAGAATGTAATTAATCTTTTTTCTTACGAAAAATATCAGAATGCCATAAAAGACCTTGATAGAGAGGTTATTGACGAAATCCTTAAAAGAATTGCACTTACTCCCGGTGATATGGCATACCTCAAACATCACGATGTCCTTTATGTAACCCTTACTTCTGCTTATGCTCTCCCCAAAGAGATAGTTGACCATGTTGACAGAATTACAACACAGATGTTGGCTGAGGTTGGTGGCAAGACATCCTTGTGGGTACTTGAGGACCCCTCTCTTATTGGTGGTCTTCGTCTTAGAATTGGCGATACAGTTTATGATGGCACTGTTGCAGAAGAACTTTATCAGTTCGAGAAAAACCTTAATCACGAGCCTATAATGAATGATGACACAGTAGGTCATCTCATTCAGGAATTCACACAAAAGGCAGAAAACTTTAAACCACAGATTTATCAGTATCAGTTGGGTAGAGTAATGACTGTCTCTGATGGTATATGTTGGATGGATGGTCTTGCAGATATTATGTACGGTGAGGTTGTTGAGTTTGAATGTGGTGAATTCGGTATGGTTCTCGATATTCAGCAAAATCGCATCGGTTGCGTAATCTTTGGTGATTTTGCTAATATTGAAAGCGGTAGCCGTGTAAGGCGTGTGGGTAGAATTGCCTCTGTTCCGGTAGGTGAATGTCTTTTAGGCAGAGTAGTGGATGCCTTGGGTAACCCTATTGACGCTATGGGTTATCTGCCATATAAAGAAACTCGTCCTATTGAGTTTAAAGCTCCCGGAATTCTCGACAGAGCTCCCGTTAATTCTCCGCTTCATACAGGTATCAAGGCTATTGATGCTCTTGTTCCGATTGGTAAAGGACAGAGAGAACTTATTATCGGTGACCGTCAGACAGGTAAAACCGCAATTGCTGTCGATACTATCATAAATCAAAAGGGTAAGGATACAGTTTGCATCTATGTTGCGATAGGTCAAAAGGATACTCTTGTTGCGGAAATCAAAGAAAAATTAGAGTCCTGTGGTGCTATGGAATACACTACTATTATTGCTGTACCTGCTTCCACTTCCGCAGCTCTTCAGTATATTGCACCATTTTCAGGCTCCGCTATGGCTGAGTATTTTATGTATGCGGGAAAGGATGTCCTTATTGTTTACGACGACCTTTCAAAACATGCTGTTGCATACCGTGAACTTTCACTTTTACTTCACAGACCATCAGGCCGTGAAGCTTATCCCGGCGATATTTTCTATCTTCATTCAAGACTTCTTGAAAGAGCAGCACATCTGTCAGATGAACTTGGCGGTGGCTCTATTACAGCCCTGCCGATTATCGAAACTTTGGCAGGTGACATTTCTGCTTATATTCCTACTAATGTTATCTCAATTACAGATGGTCAGATTTTCCTTGATGCAGAACTTTTCAATGAAGGTCAGCGTCCTGCTATAAATGTGGGACTTTCTGTTTCCCGTGTAGGTGGTGCAGCACAAACACCTTCTATGAAAAAGGTTTCATCCTCACTTCGTACTCGTCTTGCACAGTATAGAGAACTTGCAGAATTTATGCAGTTTGGTTCAGATATTGACGATGATACAAAGAAGGCATTATCCTCAGGCAGACTTCTTACGGAAGCCATCCGTCAGCCCAGATATGCTCCAATAGAGGACAATATGCAAACAATTCTTATTTTTGCCGTAAGTGAAGGATATGCTGATGGGATTTCTCCTGATGATATGGAGAATTTTGAAAAGAATCTTTACAGATTTTTCCGTGAAGAAAAGGCAGAGCTTGCGCTCAAAGTTAAGAACGCAAAGAAGTTTGATAGCGAGTTAAAGAATTCTCTTAAAGAGGCTTTGAGTGAATTCGCCGAGAGGTTATAATTATGCCTACGGTTCAGAGTTTAAAAAAGAAATTAAATACTATCCGCTCTACCACGAAATTAACTCGTGCTATGAAAACGGCATCTACGGTTAAGTTTGCAAAAATCAGCGGAATATATGCCGAGTACGAAAAGTATGCAGGTGAATACCTCAATCTTTACAGAAACTATCGTAGTGAGTTTAATTCTGTTTTTCCTTGCACTAATCCGGATGCACCTTGTTGCTTTGTTGTTATTGCTTCAAACAGGGGAATGTGTGGTAGTTTTAATACAGAACTGTTTTCTTTCTTCAGCAACATAGAGGAAAAGGGAATTATTATTTCCTGTGGTAAAAAAGCGGCAGAGTATTTTGAAAGAAAAGGGATAGAAACGGAAAAAAACTTTGTTTTTGAAGATATGCCTTCTCAAAAACAGGTAAAAGAACTTTTTGAGTATATCTGCACATTGATGGCAGAAGGAAAGATTTCTTCAGTTAAAACGGTTTATCCAAAGTATACAAATATGATAAAGCAAAAGCCTATTTGTAGGGATTTGTTTACCTTTGATGAGGGCAAAACAGAGGCGAAAGAGCTTGTTTTCGTGCCTGACAGAGATACAGTTATAAAGAATACGGCAGAAAAAATATTTCTCAGTGTTCTTTATAAAAGAGTGCTTGAAACAGCCCTTGGTGCACAAGCGGCAACCCTTACAACTATGCGTTCGGCTTATGATACAGCCTGTGAATACAGTGCAAAATTAGAAACAGAAATGAACAGAAAGCGTCAGAGTCAGGTTACTGCTGATGTTATTGAAATCTCATCAGAATTTTCAATGAAAGGGGATATATGAAATGGCAAAAGGCTGTGTGGGAATGGTGCAGAGAATAACAGGTCCCGTTGTGGATATTCTTTTTTCTGCAGGTGAAATTCCCGATATTTTCAATGCGGTAAACATTGAAGTAAATTCAGAAATATATACCCTTGAGGTCTCACAACATTTAGGTGATGGTGAGGTCAGATGTATTTCAATGAATCCCACTGACGGTATGTCCCGTGGTATGAAAGCAATTGACACTGGCGAACCAATAAAGATTTCCGTAGGTGAAGAAACCCTTGGCAGAATGGTTAATGTTACGGGTACGCCTATTGACAGAGGAGAAAAAATTGAAACGGCAGAAAAATGGCCGATTCACCATGATGCTCCAAGTTTTGCTGAAATCGTTTCCTCGACAGATATACTTGAAACAGGCATAAAGGTTATTGACCTTATGACACCATATATTAAGGGCGGTAAAATAGGCCTTTTCGGTGGTGCAGGTGTAGGTAAAACGGTTCTTATTATGGAACTTATCCGTAATGTTGCCTTTGAGCATAACGGCTACTCTGTTTTTGCAGGTGTTGGTGAGCGTTCAAGAGAGGGTAATGACCTTTGGAATGAAATGAAACAGTCAGGGGTTATTGATAAAACATCCCTCGTTTTCGGTCAGATGAACGAAACTGCAGGTGCAAGACTCCGTGTACCACTTGTTGGTCTTACAATGGCTGAATATTTCCGTGAAAAGTCCCATAAGG
>JAGBFD010000074.1 GCA_017936645.1 Clostridia bacterium | reverse complement strand
TGACCCTCTGACGGGTTTCCTCAGAGATTAAGGAGAAGATATGGAAAATCAATTTTTTGTAGATTCGGAGCATCTGTCACCTGAAGCACTTGAGAAAAAGCACAGACTTGAAAACGAGCCCTCATTCCGTAAAAGCCATATGGAATATATGCCCGGTATGGAGATAATTGAGTCAAATGTATGTGCAAGCGTTATGGCACAGATGAACTCTTATGACTATTCAAAATATACTGCCGATGATGTTAAAGCCGCATTGGAACATAACACTTGTACTATTGACGATTTCAAGGCACTCCTCTCCCCTGCGGCAGAACCGTTTTTAGAACAAATGGCAGAACGTGCAAGGCTCGAAACAAGCAAGCACTTCGGGAATACCGTCTATCTGTTTACACCTCTTTACATAGCAAACTATTGCGAAAACTACTGCGTGTATTGCGGTTTTAACTGCTATAACCATATCAACCGTATGAAGCTTTCCATGGAACAGATCGAAAAGGAAATGCAGGTTATAGCAGACAGCGGTATGGAGGAAATTCTGATTCTCACGGGCGAAAGCAGAGGTCAGAGCAACGTAGAATATATCGGTGAAGCCTGTAAATTGGCAAGAAAATATTTCCGTATGGTCGGACTTGAAATTTATCCCGTAAATACTGATGAATACAAGCTTCTTCACGAATGCGGTGCGGACTATGTAACGGTATTTCAGGAAACATACGATACTGATAAATATGAAAAACTGCATCTGCTCGGACACAAGCGTATCTGGCCTTACCGCTTTGATGCACAGGAAAGAGCACTTCGCGGCGGTATGAGAGGTGTTGCATTCTCAGCTCTGCTCGGACTTTCTGACTTCCGTAAGGATGCACTTGCAAGTGCATTGCATGTGTATTATTTGCAGAGAAAGTATCCTCACGCTGAGATGTCGCTTTCCTGCCCGAGACTCCGACCTATTATCAATAACGATAAAATCAACCCTCTTGATGTGCACGAAAAGCAGTTGTGTCAGGTGCTTTGTGCGTACCGCATTTTCTTGCCCTTCGTTGGAATCACGGTGTCTTCCCGTGAGAGTGCTGAGTTCAGAAACGGTATTGTAAAAATTGCCGCAACCAAGGTTTCCGCAGGTGTTTCTACGGGTATCGGCGACCACGAAAGCAAATATACAGGTAAAGAAAGTAAAACCGTTCAAGGTGACGAGCAGTTTGAAATTGACGATAACCGCAGTCTTGATAAGATGTACAAAGATATTACAGAGGAAGGCTTACAGCCTGTTCTGAATGATTATCTTTATGTGTGAGGTAATGAATATGAAAAAATTTGACCCGAGCTTATATTTTATAACAGACAGCACTAATTACTCTGAGGAAGAGTTTCTATTCCGTGTTGAACAGGCACTCAAGGGCGGAGCAACACTTCTTCAGCTTCGCGAAAAGGAAAAATCCACCCGTGAGTATATTGAGCTTGCAGAAAAGGTACACGAAATTACAACACGATACAATGTGCCTCTGATCATTGATGACCGAGTTGACGTTGCTCTTGCGATTGATGCAGAAGGAGTTCACGTTGGTGCAAGTGATATGCCCATTGCCACCGCAAGAAAACTAATGGGCGAAGATAAGATTGTCGGGGCAACCGCCAAGACTGTACCTTGGGCAAAAGAAGCCTATGAGCAAGGTGCAGATTATCTCGGTGTGGGTGCAATTTATCCGACAACTACCAAAGTGGTAACGGTTCTTACTTCAACCGAAACTCTTGATGCAATAACAAAAGCTGTGCCGATTCCCGTCAACGCAATAGGAGGTCTTAACAAGGACAACCTTGATATCCTTAAAGGTATCGGTATTTCAGGTGTTTGTGTCGTTTCAGCCATAATGAAAGCTGATGACCCGAAATCAGCAACAGAGGAGCTCAAAGAAAGAGCAAAAGAGCTTCGACTTATATAAGAAAGACCTGCTAATAAAAGTCAAGTAAAAAATCAAAAAAATTTAAGCAGATAAAAAAGACACAGAAAACCAGACCGACACGAGAAGAATTTTT
>JAGBFD010000073.1 GCA_017936645.1 Clostridia bacterium | reverse complement strand
GAGCGTTTTGGCAAACCTGGTAAGACGCTGATCGGCTCCGACAGCCATACGCCCACTGGCGGAGGTATCGGCATGCTGGCCTTTGGCGCAGGAGGCCTGGACGTAGCGGTTGCCATGGGCGGCGGTGCATACTATATTACTATGCCGAAAATGGTAAGAGTAAATCTTACAGGTAAGCTTTCACCCTGGGTTGCTGCTAAGGACATCATTCTCGAAGTTCTTCGCATCATGTCAGTCAAGGGTGGCGTAGGCAAGATCGTGGAATACGGTGGAGAAGGCGTTAAGACACTTTCTGTTCCCGAAAGAGCTACTATCACAAACATGGGTGCCGAGCTCGGTGCTACCACATCTATCTTCCCGTCGGATGACATCACACGTGAGTTCCTTAAAGCTCAGGGCCGTGAAAAGGATTGGGTTGAGCTTTCAGCTGATGAAGGCGCAGAATATGACGAGGTTATCGACATTGATCTTTCAACTCTTGCTCCTCTCGCTGCTATGCCTCATATGCCCGATAACGTTAAGAAGGTTGAGGAAATCGGTGAAATCAAGGTCGATCAGGTTTGTATCGGCTCTTGCACAAACTCATCACTTATGGATATGCTCAAGGTTGCAGCTATTCTTAAAGGAAAGACGGTTTGTCCGTCAGTAAGCCTTTCAATCGCTCCCGGTTCAAAGCAGGTTCTCAATATGCTCGCTTTAAGCGGTGCACTTTCAGATATGATCGATGCAGGTGCAAGAATCCTCGAATCAGCTTGCGGTCCGTGCATCGGTATGGGTCAGTCACCCAACTCAGCAGGTGTATCACTTCGTACATTCAACCGTAACTTTGAAGGCCGTTCAGGTACTGCAGATGCAGGTATCTACCTCGTAAGCCCCGAAGTTGCAGCAGCTTCAGCTCTTACAGGTGTTCTTACAGACCCGCGTAAGCTCGGTGAAATGCCTGAAATCGAAATGCCTGATGAATTCATTATCAATGACAATATGATCGCTATGCCCGCATCCGTCGAAGATGCTGACAGCGTAGAGATTATGTACGGTCCGAACATCAAGCCTTTCCCGAAGACTGAAGCTCTTCCTGAGGAAATCACAGCAAAGGCAGTACTCAAAGTCGGTGACAATATCACAACTGACCACATCATGCCTGCAGGTGCAAAGATTCTTCCTTACCGTTCAAATATTCCTTACCTTTCAAACTTCTGCTTCAAGCAGTGCGACGAAAAGTTTGCTGAGCATTGTAAAGAGGCAGGCAAGGGTATCATCATAGGCGGTGCTAACTACGGTCAGGGTTCATCAAGAGAACACGCAGCTCTCGTTCCCCTCTACCTCGGTGTTAAGGCCGTTGTTACAAAGTCATTTGCACGTATTCACTGTGCAAACCTTGTAAATGCAGGTATCATTCCGTTTACATTCAAGAACGAAGCTGACTACGACAAGATCAGCGTAAACGATGAGCTTTGCCTCCCCGCTATCCGTGAAGCTATCGCAAACGGCAGCGAAGTAACACTCAAAAACCTCACAACAGGAGAAGAATACGCTCTTGACTATCAGCTTTCAGAGCGTCAGAGAGATATACTTCTCGCAGGCAGTCTTCTTGACTATACAAGAGAAAATTCATAAGGAGAAACCGATATGACAGAATTAGAAATCAAAAGTGCAGTAGAAAAATTCGAAGCTCTCATCCGTGAGCAGAGCGACCGTTCAGATACAATCAAGGCTCAGGGCGATTTCGTTGATTACGAAAAGCTCGATAAGATCATCATCGGTGTATGCGGTGGTGACGGTATCGGACCTGTTATCACAAAGGAAAGTGCAAGGGTTCTTGAGTATATGCTTGCCGACAAGGTTGAAGCAGGTAAAATCGAATTCAAGGTAATCGACGGTCTTACAATCGAAAACCGTGTAGCAGCTAACAAAGCTATTCCTGACGATGTACTTGAAGAGCTCAAGGCTTGTCACGTTATCCTCAAGGGACCCACAACTACACCTCAGGCAGGCGATCCGTGGCCGAACATCGAAAGTGCTAACGTTGCAATGAGAAAGGCTCTTGACCTTTTTGCTAACCTTCGCCCCGTTAAGGTTCCCGATGAAGGTATCGACTGGACATTCTTCCGTGAGAACACAGAGGGTGCTTACGCAGTAGGCTCAAAGGGTGTTAACGTTACTGATGACCTTGCAGTTGACTTCGTTGTTACTACAACCGAAGGCTGCGAGAGAATCGCAAAGCTTGCATACGACTATGCAAGAAGAAATAAGAAAGAAAGAGTTTCTATCATCACTAAAGCAAATATCATCAAAACAACAGACGGTAAGTTCCTCAACATCTGTAAGAACATCGGCAAGGACTACCCCGAAATCATCACAGACGAGTGGTATATCGACATTACTACAGCAAAGCTCATCGACCCGAAGCGTCGTAAGGATTTCAAGGTATTCGTTCTTCCTAACCTTTACGGTGACATTATCACAGACGAAGCTGCTGAGTTCCAGGGTGGTGTAGGTACTGCAGGTAGTGCAAATATCGGTAAGAGATACGCTATGTTTGAAGCTATCCACGGTTCAGCTCCCCGTATGATGCGTGAAGGCAGAGGTCAGTACGCTGATCCTTGCTCAATGCTTCGAGCTTCAGTTATGCTCCTTTCTCACATCGGTGAGCAGGAAAAAGCCGATCTCCTTGAAAAGGCTCTCGACATCTGTATGTTTGACGAGAAGAAGCTTCAGATTACAGGCCGTGACACAGGCTGCACCTGTGAAGAATTCGGTGACTATGTAATGGAAACAGTTAAGAAGCTTCGTGCTTAATCGTAGGGAAACGCTATAAATCCTAACGAAAGAGAGTTAAAACAATGCCAAAAGAAAAAAAGGACATTTCAATGTCCGTAATTAAGCGTCTGCCGAGATATTACAGATTTCTCGGTGAGCTTAAAAAGAAGGATATTTCAAGAATTTCATCACGTGAACTTTCGCAGATGATGGGATTCACGGCATCACAGATAAGGCAGGACCTTAACTGCTTCGGCGGTTTCGGTCAGCAGGGATACGGATACAATGTTGATCAGCTCCGTACGGAAATCGGTTCTATTCTCGGTGTTGACAACGGATTCAAGACGATAATTATCGGTTGCGGTAATCTCGGAAAGGCAATCGCTTCTCATATGGCTTTTGAAGACAGAGGCTTTGAACTTGTAGGTATCTTTGATAAAAGATCAGAAGAGATGCAGGACATCCGAATCAAAGGTATTTCGATATCACCAATCGAGGATCTTGAAATCTATTGCCGTGAGGTTGAGCCGGTGGTTGCAGTGCTCTGCACTCCTACAACTGCTACTCCGGATATTGTCGACAGGCTTATTAACCTCGGTATCACAAACTTCTGGAACTTCAGTCATTATGATATAAATTCCGTTTATCCGCAGGCTAATGTTGAAAATGTACATCTCAACGACAGTCTTATGACTCTGAGCTATCAGATTACAAACAATGGTGGTGTTGAATAATGAAAGTTATGACTTTTAACGTCCTTTGTCACGGCTGTGAAGGTCACGATTGGTTTGACCGTAAGGACGACGTTATCACAACTGTACGAAACCATATGCCCGACATTTTCGGCCTTCAGGAAGCACATCTTGACTGGATGAAAGCCTTTTGGAACAATATGCCTGAGTATGGATATGTAGGTGTAGGTCGTGACGACGGAAAGGAAGACGGTGAATTCTCCCCTGTTTTCTATAATAAAGACAAGTTCGACTTCATCGAAGGCAACACTTTCTGGATAAGTGAAACTCCCGATGTGCCTTCAAGATCATGGGACACAGCATGTACAAGAGTGTGCTCGTACGCGAAGCTCCGCGATAAGTCAAGCGGTAAAGATTTTATTGCGCTGAACACTCACCTTGATCACATAAGCATCGAAGCACGAAAAAACGGTGTAAGACTTATAAATGAGTTTGCTGAAAAAATCGACTGTCCGATCGTTTTAACGGGTGATTTCAACATTCCTGAAAAGACTGACTGCTATCCTGATATGATAGGTTACGGTATTTTCAAAGACACAAAATACGTCGCACCCGTAACCGAGGACACTTTTACATTCCACGAATTTTTCCACCACAACGGTGAAAGAAGCGTTATAGACTTCGTCTTCATCAATGAAGGATTCGAAGCTGCTGTCTATCAGGTTGTTCAGGATAAAATCAACGGTGCATTCCCGTCTGACCATTGTCCTGTTATCGCTGAGATTGAGTTCAGATAAAATCAATATTCAAAATCCGAACGGACTGTAAAAACTGATCGTTTTTACAGCCCGTTTTCTTGTTTTATTATCAAATGAGTCTTACATTAAATTTCTCCAGCCAATAGTTAAGCTGAACGAAATATGCAATCGTCTGTGGAGTTGTCATAAGCTGACCGTACCATGGTTGAGCTTTGTCAGTCTTTGAAAGTTTTCGCAACTCTTCCTTTTTTATAAACTGCAAAAGAGGTGACGAATCATCTGCTATGATATCATCAAGCAATGCTGAAACGGCATTTCTGTAAGCAGGATTATGAGTTTTCGGGTATGGACTTTTCTTTCTCCACAGAATTTCGTCAGGAAGATAGTCTTTCATTGCACAGCGAAGAAGACCTTTTTCATAATTGTTATGATCTTTCATTTTCCATGGGACATTGAAAAGGTACTCTACAATTCTGTGGTCACAGAAAGGTACTCTGACTTCGAGCGAAGAGTACATACTCATTCTGTCTTTTCTGTCAAGAAGTGTCTGCATAAACCAGTCGATGTTCAGTTTCATCATCTCTCCCATTCGGCTTTCCTCTTCGTCAATCCCATCACCCTTCGGGGTTGTTTCTACTGTTTTTCTGTAACGTGAATAGACAAATTCGTCTGCATCTATCTGTTTGGAAAATTCATCTTTCAGAAACGATAATCTGTATGCTGTAGACTGTGCCCACGGGAAACCGTCGGTCATTCTGACGGTTTTATCCCTATACCACGGATATCCTCCGAATATTTCATCCGCACATTCGCCTGAAAGTGCGACAGTAACACTTTCCCTTATAAATTTACAAAGCAGAAGCATTGAAGAGTCAACGTCTGCCATACCCGGCAGATCCCGTGCATCGACAGCAAAGAACAATGCCTTTACAAGGTCATCCGTATTTATCACGAGTCTGTGATGCTCTGAGCCGAGATAGTTTTTCATTAACCCTATGAATGAAGAGTCAGAGTTGGGTTGAAATTTACTTTTTGTAAAGTACCTGTCGTTGTCCTCGTAGTCAACTGAAAACGTGTGAAGAGTTTTTCCGTTTTCCTCGTAAACACTTTTTGTGACAGATGAAATTATACTTGAATCAAGTCCGCCTGAGAGAAACGTACCCAACGGTACATCTGAAACAAGCTGCCTTTTGATAGAATCCGTTACAAGAAAACGAACTTTCTCAACTGTGGTATCAAAGTCGTCGGTGTGTTTTTGTGCAGTCAGATCCCAATATTTTTTTATTTTAATACCGTCACGCTCAAAATGTGCATAGTGTGCCGGTTTTAACTCTTTTATACCTCTGAACACACCGCAACCCGGTGTACGTCCGGGTCCCAAAAGCATTATTTCGCATAGTGAATTGATATCCGCCTCCGCCTTTATCTCAGGATGCTCAAGCAGGGCTTTGATTTCTGAAGCAAAAACCAATCCGCTTCCTACTTCAGAATAAAACAGCGGCTTTACACCCATTCTGTCACGGGCAAGAAAAAGACGTTTGCTACTGTGTTCCCATACCCCGAATGCAAAAATCCCGTTCAGGAGATCGACACATTTTTCCTTATACTCGCAATAGGCTTTGAGCACGACTTCCGTATCTGAGTGACTGAAAAAGTTGTAGCCTCTGCTTTCAAGTTTGTTGCGTATTTCGAGTGTATTGTAAAGCTCGCCGTTGTAGCAGACCGTAAACACCTCGTTACCGACAGCGTAAGTCATCGGCTGTTTTCCCCGGTCGATATCTATAACGGCAAGCCGTCTGTGCATCAGAACGGCATCGGGAGAAAAGTATTCACCGTGCTGGTCAGGCCCTCTTGAAATAAGTTTATTCTGCATATTGTAAAAATAATCAGTATAGTCATTCAGATTTCTGCAAAAAGATATTTGTCCGCAAATTCCGCACATAGTAGTCACCTCGTTGACTTGTTTCTGTATTTTTCCCTGGTTGCAAGTCCTCCTCTTATGTGTCTTTGTGCTTTGTTTTCATCAAGTATTTTTCTGACCTGTCTGAACAGTATCGGGTTAATCCTTTCAAGTTTATCCGTCACATCCATATGTACCGTTGATTTCGATATACCGAAAGCCTTAGCAGCTACTCTTACAGTTGTCTGATTTTTTACAATATATTCACCTATTTCAACAGCTCTCAACTGAGTCAAATCATTCAAAAAACAACCCTCCCGAAATACATATCACAAAATTGATATGCCCGGGAGGGTTTAAATATGCCTGACAGAGAAAATACGGCTGTGCAGTACCGCTATTCCTTTGTCCACCGTCGGTGTGCAAACGACGGATTAAGCCAAGAATGATCAAAGTTATTCGTTTTCGAAAACCTTGTCTGAATTTTCTGACAGTACCTTTGCAATAACGGCTGAATGAGTAATAAACATAACCTGTGCAACGGCTTTTTCACCTATCTTCTCATATACTCTGCCCGCACTCAACGTGCCGTCATAGACCGTATGTGTGCTGTTCGCAACGTAACCTATCGTGTCTATGTAAGGCAATTCAACACGTATAGCCTCAGCATCATGTGTATTTTCTTCTTCTTTTACCAAACGCACTTTACGACCGACCTTAAAAGGCTTCTTGCCGAGGTAGTAGTCAATACCTGTAATCGTAATAAATACTTCTTCCATTTTCAGCACCTCCTTAATGCTTAGTATATAATTTGCTTTCCCTTGAAACGAATATAGCACAAAGCGGATTCTGCTTCAACAGCAAATTTCAGCAGAGTACGCTTTCAGGGACTGTGTCCGGTTCAGGAATATATTGAAATACGCCTTTATGAATGTTATAATTCATTAAGGCGGTGATTGTTATTAAAACCTTTGTTCCTACATATTTTGATAAATTCAGATGTATTGCAGATAAGTGTCCCGATACGTGCTGTGCAGGTTGGGAAGCTGACCTTGACGGTGAGATAATCGAAAAATATAAAACTATCGACGGTAAGCTTGGCGAAAGAATTAAAACCAGCCTTGCAAAAGACGAAACGGATTGCAATATCTTCGCCCTTTGTGAAAACGGCAGATGTCCTTTTCTTAACAGCTGTAACCTTTGCGACATTCAGGCTGCACTCGGCGAAGATTTTCTGAGTAAGACCTGTTCCCTTTTCCCGCGTTTTTTTGAAGACTTCGGGGATATGCGTGAAATGGGGCTTGGCTTCGGTTGTCCCGAAGCAGCAAGAATAATGCTTGATGACAGCGAACCTTTTTCGCTCTGTTTATATGAAGAACGTTCTGATAAAAGTGGAGATATTGATGAAGATTTTCTTTCTGAGCTCATTGAGCTGAGAGAAGAAATTTTCAAAGTTCTTGAAGATAATAAATTAAGCTTCAGAGAAAAAGCGGAAAACACGGTTGATCTTGTATCTGCGTTTCAGAATGAACTTGACGACGGATGTTTCCGTGACGGTGCGACGACAATCCAAAGCTTCGACGAGTGTATATCTATCCTTGAAAAAATGGAATACATCAGACCTGAACGCAGGGATTTTGTATCTTCGCTGAAAGGCAAAAAGCTTTCCAATAATTCACTTGAACTCTATCACAGTGACTTTGAAAAGCTGATGAAATATTATATTTTCAGGTATTTTCTTGCATACGGATATGACTACGATGTGATTACTCCGATCAAATTAGGTATTTTTGCCTGCATCGTCATAAGCAGAATTTACTCTTATCTGGAAAATCCTGATTTTGAAACAAGAGTGAGAGTCATATACAGCTATTCAAAAGAAGTTGAATACTCCGACGTGAATATGGATCTGCTCGACGAAGCTATGTATATGAACTGTTCTGCGGATGATCTGATAAAACTACTTTGATTAACCCTATGGAGGCAATGAAATGGTCAGAAAAGCTACAAAAAATGATATTCCCGCAATTGCTGTGTTGTACCGTGAGCAATTCAGAGAAATGGCGAAGCTTATCCCTGATTTTATAAAAGAGGAAGATCAAAGTATTGAATTTCTCGAAGAAACTATTCTCGAAGAGAATTCCGATATTTTGGTGTATGAAGACAAAGGAAACGTCATCGGCTTCATACTTCTTCAAGCCAAAACAAGACCCGACTTTCCGTTTATGCTTCCCGGCAAATACTGCTATATAATGGATATTATAGTAACTCAGAGCTGTCGCGGAAACGGATTCGGAACAGCATTGATGAATTCAGCAAAGAGTTGGGCAAAAGAACACGATTGCAGTTTTATAAACCTTGACGTTCTTGTTAATAACCCGGATGCAATCAGACTTTATGAAAAGCTCGGCTTTGTCCCGAAAGCAAAGGAAATGTATTGCAAGATATAAATACCTATCAAAGGAGCGACAGCTATGTCAAAAGTAACTTTAATCTGTGGACGAATATGCTGCGGTAAAACTACATATGCGAAAAAAATGTGTGCAGAAACCAATGCTGTATTACTCTCAGTCGATGAAATTATGCTATCGCTTTTCGACCAATGTTGCGGTGAAAAAATGCATATGGAGTTTGAACGAAGAATCAAAGAATATCTTTTAAATAAATCTCTTGCATTTATTCAGAAAGATATTGACGTTGTTCTTGACTGGGGATTCTGGACCAAACATGAACGTACAGCCGTCAAAGAATTTTTCAAATCTCACGATGCAGGATATGAGATGTATTACATCGACATAAGCGAAGAAGAGTGGAAGCGTCGTTTGGCAAAAAGAAACTCTGCTGTATTGGAAGGAGAACATATCGCTTACTTTGTAGACGAAAATCTTGCTTTGAAATTTGCTTCAATGTTCGAAGCACCCGGCGAAGCTGAAACAGATCGTATCTTTAAAGATATATGATTATCGATTGAAAAATCGTCCTGTTAAATTCGGGTTTGTCGAGATCTTCAATGTTGCAGCTATCAGGCCCCCTTGCCTAAAGGGGGCTGGCACGACGAAGTCGTGACTGGGGGATATTTTTACAAAAAACTACAAAAACTCAAGCTTTTCATGAAGTATCCCTCCGTCTTTTGCTTCGCAAAATCCACCTCCCTTTAGGCAAGGGAGGCAATGCCATACTTTAATTTGTGCAAAACTAAACATCCCCACAAACCCGAATCTGAATATTAAAACAGCGGTAGGAAACGTGTATGTTTCCTACCGCTTATAATATATTATTAAAATAATTCTGCTATCATATCCACAATCGGCTGAAGGAAGGTTTCGGTGAAGAATTTAAAAAATGACTTAAAAAACTGTTCAAGCTGATACCAGAAGTCACCACCGTCTTCAGGTATTGCTTCTTCAGCATTAAAGCTGATATAAACTCGATAACACTTTGTGCTGTCATCTTCAAATTCAAAGCTGAAGTCGTCTGCAGCGTAACTGAAGCTGGCCTGACCCTCACCTGATTCTCTTATAACAGTGTAGTAAACATTTCCGCCTTCAAGCTGATAACCGCTGTACGGGAAAACATAACCGTCTTCTGCATAAACATTGAATTTTAAGACATAAACCTCATGCAACTCAAATGTTTCAAAATCCACCAATTCTCCGTAAGGGTTTGATTTATGTTTTAACTCCATACTTTCTTCATCAAGACGAACGCCCTCGCCTTCTACTGTGAAGAAATCTTTGAAATCCTCAATGGATTTACCCGTAAGTCTTACGTCAAGCGTTATGCCGAGATCCTTGATACGTTCATCTCCCGGTGCTGCATATGCAGTCATTGGTACAACTGCAAGAAGCATTACGATTGAGAGAACCAATGCCAATACTTTTTTCATTGTTTTTTACCTCCGTTTATATAAATGCTTTTCAACATTATGTTGACTTGATTATTACGTTATTCAGACTACTTCTTCCCAACGGAATGTGTCCTCGTCCACGTCAACCCATATATAATGTTTTTCTTCGATGACGTTAACTTCCCTGCCGACCATTTCAAAAGTTACATCAATTTTATCATATTGTTTGCCGTACTCGGGTCTGTAATGAAAGCTCATATCGAAAGTACCGTCTTTAATATCTTCCGGCGGTAGCACAAACTTATAGGTTCGCTCATGCATATTTTCAATATCAGGTAAGCCTACATATCTGTTGCGGTAATAACCCGTATCATGATCATACTCGTGCCAATAATAACCTTCAACCTCTGTAACAGGCTTTACGGTATACTCAAAAATTGCACATTCACTCTCTTCGTAAATGTCCATACTGCCGTAAGTCATAGAACCATCATCAATGCCGAGGCCATCCCAACCGAAATCCAACATAGCATAATATGTTTTTACATTTCCGTTAGCATCCACAAAATAGAGAGCATCCACAAATTCTTCGTTCTGATAAGACTCGGGATTGCCATCCTCAAGCACACCTTTACCTCTGAAAGTAAATATCTGCTGACCGTCTTTGACTGTTGTTTTAATGCAATCAACAAAAGCTTCGTCGCCCTCCCGGTACTCCCAGACAACTCCGCTTTCCTCGTCATAAGGCAAAACAACCTTTTCAGTACCTATGCCGAATGCCGTATCAAAAAGACCCATAATCAACATAAACGGCAACAAAAGAGGGACAAGAAAAATCGCTGTAACTGCTCCCATAAAACCACTCCTTTTTCTTTTAGAATACATCAAAACAAGACACAATGCAATACAAAAAGCCAAATCGATTAAGTTTTTAGCCAAAACGATAATCAAAAAACTAAAGCTGACCTCGACAGATTGCTTTTATCATTTGTGTCTTAATAACATTGTACCCCCCCCCGATTTTTTGTCAATACGTTTTTTTGTCGCTTTAGTCAGACAAATTCGGGTTTATCGGGATGAACCCGAGAGGTAATAAGTAATAGGTAAGAAGTAATAAGTGAGGGTCTGCGACGCTGAAATATAACGCCCGACTTCAGTTGAGTGTGTAGGGCACGACGATTACGACGTGCCGATATTCTGCTGAATCTTACGGCGTGTCGACAAGCATCACGCCCTACAAAAAAATTCAGAACAATTCGACAAACCCGAATTTATTAAATATTTTCAGCAAAAAAAGCAGACAGTTCAATGAACAAGTCCAGTAAAAACGGACAATAGAAAAAAAGCACCTCCTATGGTAG
>JAGBFD010000072.1 GCA_017936645.1 Clostridia bacterium | reverse complement strand
CTGTCACCGATGCGGAAAAGACTTGAATGACGGCCCCTGTGACTGCGGCAGGGATTATGACCCGAGATGGGACGCTTTGCAGCAGTTGCTGGAGGATGACCGGTAAAGAACTATTATTAGCAATAAGGAGGCGCTGAAAAATGGCAGTACCCAAGAGAAGAGGTTCTAAAGCTAGAAGAGACAAGAGACGTTCAAACGTATGGAAGATGGAAGCACCTGCACTTGTAAAGTGCTCACAGTGCGGTGAGTTCAAGAGAGCTCACAGAGTTTGCACAGCTTGTGGTTATTACAACGGTAAGCTCGTAGTAAAGAAGGACGCATAAGTCTGTTCTTTTCAATGAAACGGCGAAAGGTAGAGATGGACCGCAAAGTCCTTTCTCTGCCTTTTTGACTTTTTATGGAGATATTTAAAAATGAAAATTATTGACGGTGGAAAAGCTTTTGACTGGGGCAGAACATCATCTGATTATGCAAAATTCAGAGATATCTACCCGCAGGAGTTTTATGATAAAATGCTTGAACGAAACCTTTGTAATGCAGGGCAGGATGTACTGGATCTGGGTACGGGAACCGGTGTGATACCGAGAAATATGTATCAATACGGTGCAAATTGGACAGGTGTGGATATTTCGGTAAATCAGATTGAAAAAGCAAAAGACCTTTCAAAGGATATGGTTATAAATTACCTTGTCAGTCCTGCTGAAGAGTTGAAGCTGCCTGAATGTTCTTTTGATGTAATTACGGCTTGTCAGTGTTTTGAGTATTTTCGCCACGAAAAAATGGCTTCTGTATTACACCGTCTTCTGAAAGCTGACGGAAGTTTTGTTGTGCTTTATATGGCATGGCTTCCGTTTGAAGACAGAATTGCAGGAGAAAGCGAAAAGCTTGTATTGAAGTACAACCCTCAATGGAGCGGAGCAGGAATGCAACGCGGCTCAATTAATGTTCCTGAGTGTTATTTGGAGAATTTCGATGTAGTATACAGAGAGGATTATGCGGTTAATGTGCATTTTACCCGAGAAAGTTGGCATGGCAGAATCAAAGCTTGCCGCGGTATCGGAGCTTCGTTGACAGAAAGTGAAATTGATCTGTGGGAAGAGGAACATAAAGAACTTCTCGCAAAACTTGCACCCGATGAGTTTGATGTACTTCATTATGCATCAATAGTTCAGCTCAAGAAAAAGTAACGATCCTGAATTTCTACTATATTGTTTCGTACCACCAAAGCCTCACCTTTAGGCAAGGGAGGCTTATCAAAGTTAGATGGTACTGAGTTGGGGGCAATGCTATGTCTGTAAAAATCCATTCAATAAAACCACATTCGCCTGCTTCAAGACATTTTGTCAAAGCGGGTAGTAAGCTTATATCCATTAACGGCCATGAAATCCGTGATGTGCTTGACTATCAGTTTTATGTCGATGAGGATGTTCTCGATATCGTTATCGAAAAGCCAAACGGCAAGGAGAAGCGATTTATAGTAAAAAACTGCAACGGTGAACTTGGTTTTGAATTTGAAACCTATCTTATGGACAAACAGCGTCGCTGTGCAAATAACTGTATATTCTGTTTCATCGATCAGATGCCGAAGGGTATGCGCGAAAGCCTTTATTTCAAGGATGACGATGCGCGTCTTTCCTTCCTTTTCGGAAACTATATAACTCTCACAAATCTTGGCGATAAGGATATCGACAGGATTATTAAAATGCACATCAGCCCCGTGAATATTTCTGTTCACACGATGAATCCCGAACTCCGTGTGAAGATGATGGGAAATAACAGAGCAGGCAAAGTGCTTGAATATATCAAACGTCTTGCAGATGCAGGAATCAAGCTTAACACTCAGCTTGTTTTGTGTCCGGGATACAATGACGGTGATGAACTGACTTATTCTCTTGAAGAGTTGGGTAAGCTTTATCCCGCTGTACAGAGTATCGCGGCTGTCCCTGTCGGTCTTACGTGTCACAGAGACGGACTTGCAAACTTAAATCCTTTTACAAAAGAGCAATCTTCAGATGTAATTTCCAGAATAGATAGTTACAATTGTTCATTTTTATGTTATAATAATACGAATATTGCTTTTGCTGCTGATGAATTCTATCTTAATGCAGGTTTACCACTTCCTGAATGTGAAAGATACGGCGACTTTCCACAGTATGAAAACGGTGTCGGAATGTGGTCACTTCTCAAAAAAGAGTTTGACGAAGCAGTAGCTGACCTGCCTGAAGAGTATTCTTTGGCGGCTGAAAGAAAGATAACAGTAGCAACGGGCGTTGCGGCATACGGACTTATAAAGTATATCGCAGACAAAGCTCAGTCGAAAGTGAAAAATCTCCACGTCAATGTGGTTAAAATAGAAAACAGACTCTTCGGTGAAAGGATTACCGTGGCAGGACTTCTCTGCGGTAATGATATCGCTGATGCACTTGAGGGTACGGAATTGTATGACGAATTGCTCATCCCTTCAGTTTCTCTCAGGAGAGAGGGTGACCTCTTCCTTGACGATATGAGCATCGAAGAGCTCTCAGACAGATTAAAGATAAAAGTTACTCCCGTCAGCAATGACGGATATGAATTGTTAAGCAGAATTACAGGACAGGAGGAAGTGTGATATGGCAAGACCTATCGTTGCGGTTGTCGGCAGACCTAACGTCGGCAAATCAACACTTTTTAATAAGCTTTGCGGTCAGCGTCTTTCAATTGTTGACGACACACCCGGTGTGACACGTGACAGAATTTACGGTGACTGCGAATGGCTCAATCATAATTTTTTACTTGTTGATACGGGTGGTATTGAACCGCACTCGGATGACATCATTCTTTCTCAGATGCGTCGTCAGGCTCAGCTTGCTATCGACAGTGCGGATGTCATCGTTATGGTAACGGATATGACAACAGGTGTCGTTGCGACGGATGAAGAGGTTGCAGCTATGCTTCAGCGTAGCGGTAAGCCTGTCGTGCTGTGTGTAAATAAGTGCGACAAGGTCGGTGAGCCTCCGCTTGAATTCTATGAGTTTTACAATCTCTGCATCGGAGATCCCATTCAGGTTTCTGCGGTACACGGTCACGGCACGGGCGACCTTCTTGATGAAGTAGTGAAATACTTCCCTGAAGAGGAAGAAAATGCGGATGACGATGACAAAATCAAGGTTGCTGTTATCGGTAAGCCAAATGTAGGCAAGTCCTCTCTTATCAATGCGATAGCAGGTGAGGAAAGAGTTATCGTTTCAAATATCGCAGGTACAACCCGTGATGCAACGGATACGATAATCGAAAATCAGCACGGAAGCTTTATCTTTATTGATACAGCAGGTATCAGAAGAAAGAGTAAGGTTGACGAGGCAATTGAAAAATACAGCGTAATCAGAGCGAGAATGGCCGTTGAAAGAGCGACTGTATGCGTTATTATGATTGATGCACAGGAAGGCTTTACAGAGCAGGATTCCAAGGTCGCAGGCATTGCACACGACCTCGGAAAAGCGTGCATTATCGCAGTCAATAAGTGGGATGCTGTCGAAAAAGACGGTAAGACTATGGATTCGTACCGTAAGAAGCTTATGACGGATTTCTCGTTTATGTCATATGCACCGATCATCTTTATTTCGGCAAAAACAGGTCAGCGACTTGACAGACTTTTTGAGCTTATAAAGTATGTCGACGAGCAGAACTCAATGAGAATTTCAACGGGTAAACTCAATGACATCCTTGCAGAAGCAACGTCAAGAGTACAACCGCCGACAGATAAGGGCAGACGACTTAAGATTTACTATATGACTCAGGCATCGACACGTCCGCCGACATTTGTCTGCTTCGTCAACAAAAAAGATCTTTTCCATTACAGTTATCAGCGTTATCTCGATAACCGTATCCGTGAAGTATTCGGACTTGAGGGTACACCTACAAAAATGCTTATCCGTGAAAGAGAGTCCAAATACGATAAATAAGTTCAGAAAATATTATCTAAAAGGGGCTATTTTAGCTCCTTTTTTTCTTGCTATTTTTTACACAATATGTTACACTAATATGAATAAAATTAAGGTGGTGTAGTATGATTATTCTTGGAATTGACCCGGGCTACGCTATCGTCGGCTACGGTATCCTTGAATACAGCAATAATCACTTTACAATCATCCACTACGGTGCGGTCACGACCCCCGCAGGAATGCCGTTTAACCGTAGATTGCAGATTATATATGATGAGCTTGATGTGCTGATTTCCAAATACAAACCCGATGTTATGGCGATCGAAAAGCTGTTTTACAATACGAACGCTAAAACTGTTATCGACGTTGCACAGGCGAGGGGAGTTATAGTTCTTGCAGCACAGGAGCACGGTCTTGAAATTGCCGAATACACACCGCTTCAGGTTAAGCAGAGTGTTGTCGGCTACGGCAGAGCAGAGAAAAAGCAGGTTCAGGAAATGATGCGAATGATGCTCAAGCTTGAAAAGATACCGAAGCCTGACGATACAGCCGATGCTCTCGCTATGGCGATCTGCCACGCGCACACAAGCGGTTCGTTAGTCGGCAAGTTAAAAAAGTATTATTAAGAGGTGAAAAGCGATGATATATTCATTAACAGGTGAAATAGTAGCTGTTGATACGAACGGCTTTGCAATTCAGACCGGCGGAGTTGCATTTTTCTGCTTTTCAACTATGAACACATTACAGAAGGTCGGTATGAAAGGCTCAAAGGTGACGGTTTTTACTTATATGAACGTCCGTGAGGATGCGATTGAGCTTTACGGTTTCCACACTTCAAATGAGCTTGATGCCTTTAAACAGCTTATAACTGTTTCGGGTGTAGGTCCTAAGGCGGCACTTGCAATCCTTTCTGTTATGACTCCCGATCAGTTAGCTTTGAATATTGCTTCGGGTGATGCAAAGGCTATTACAAAAGCTCAGGGTGTCGGAACGAAGATTGCACAGCGAATCGTGCTTGAACTGAAAAATAAATTTTCGACGGATCTTACTCAGGAGCAGACGGATATGGTTGCTGCGATTCAGTCGGCAGACACATCTGCAGACCTTTCAGAGGCGATCGAAGCTCTCATTCAGCTTGGTTACAGCCGTTCGGAAGCCGCCGCTGCTGTCAGCAAACTGGATAAATCCCTCTCTGTCGAGGATATGATCCGACTTGCTCTGAAATCGTTGATTTAAGGAGGTATTCACGTGGACGAAATGGATTATGAAAACAGAATAGTTGCTCCCGAATACCTTGATATGGATTCCGATGTTGAGCGTCAGCTTCGTCCGAGGACGATTGATGAATATATCGGTCAGTCAAAGGCAAAGGAAAATCTTTCAATTTATATCGAAGCGGCAAAGCACAGAGGTGAACCTCTTGACCACGTGCTTCTTTACGGCCCTCCGGGTCTTGGTAAAACGACACTTGCAGGTATCATCGCGAACGAAATGGGAGTAAACTTCCGCGTAACGTCAGGTCCCGCAATCGAAAAACCGAAGGACCTTGCGGCTTTGCTTACAAATCTTAACGAAGGTGACGTTTTGTTCATAGACGAAATTCACCGTATGAACAGAAGCGTTGAAGAGGTTCTTTATCCTGCTATGGAGGATAATGCACTTGATATAATCATCGGTCAGGGTCCCTCGGCAAGAAGTATCAGAATTGATCTGCCGAAGTTCACTCTTGTCGGAGCGACGACCCGTGCGGGTCAGCTGAGTGCTCCGCTTCGTGACCGTTTTGGAGTTGTTTTAAGGCTTGAACTTTACTCTCCCGAGGAGCTTTCAAGCATAGTAAAGCGAAGTGCGGGAATTTTAAAAATAGACATAGATGAAGAGGGTGCGTTGCAGATAGCATCACGTTCGAGAGGTACACCGCGAATTGCAAACAGACTTCTGAAGCGTGCAAGAGACTTCGCTCAGGTACTTGCAGACGGTGTTATTACAGGTGAAAGTGCAGACCTTGCACTTAACCGTCTTGAGGTTGATACTCTCGGACTTGATTCCATCGACCGACTTCTTCTGACTTCAATGATAAGAAACTATAACGGAGGTCCCGTAGGACTTGAAACTATCGCCGCAGCAATCGGCGAGGAAGCGATAACGATTGAGGACGTATGCGAACCTTATCTTATGCAGATAGGATTCCTGTCAAGAACACCGCGCGGAAGAATGGTAACACCTGCAGCATATAAACATTTAGGATTACCGGTTCCGACGCAGACAGGTGCAAATGCTAATCCAATTCCCCTGGCAGAACAACAGAAATTTGAATTATGATTTAATAAGGGAGATTTGTTATGGGCAGATTATTCGGAACAGACGGTGCAAGAGGCGTTGCAAACTCAGAACTCACATGTGAACTTGCTATGCAGATAGGCCGTGCAGCGGCCATGGTTCTCATCGGAGAGAATAAAAAAAGACCGAGAGTTATGATCGGTATGGATACGAGAATTTCATCCAATATGCTTTGCTCAGCTTTGACGGCAGGACTTTGCTCTGTCGGTGCTGATGTAATGCATCTGGGGGTTCTTCCGACTCCCGCTGTTGCTTTTCTTGTCAAAAAGTACGAATATGATGCGGCAGTTATGATAACTGCATCGCACAACCCTTGTGAATATAACGGAATTAAAATCTTTCAGGCTGACGGATACAAACTTCCTGACGAGCTTGAAGAAAAAATTGAAGCAATAATCCTTGACGGTGTAACTGTGCCTCCCGTTAAGATCGGAGCAGATGTCGGCAGAATCCGTACTTCGGAGATGCCTGCTTTTGATTATACACGTCACCTGATGTCAACGGTTGAGGGGATTGACTTTTCAGGTTACAGAGTTGCACTTGACTGTGCAAACGGTGCAGCGAGTGTGACAGCTCCCGACCTTTTCACAGAGCTCGGAGTGGACAGTCACATCAAGTCTTCAATCCCTAACGGTATAAATATCAACCGTGAGTGCGGTTCGACGAGCCTGAAGGGTCTTCAGCATTTTGTCAAGGAGTATAAATGTGATGTCGGATTTGCCTTTGACGGTGATGCTGACAGAATGCTTGCCGTTGACGAAAACGGCGATATCGTAGACGGCGATAAGATTATCGCAATCTGTGCAAAAGATATGAAGTCAAGAGGCGTTCTTGATAATGATACGGCTGTTGTGACCGTTATGAGTAATATGGGATTTTTTGAATTCTGTAAAAATAACGGCATAAAGGTTGAAACGACTAAAGTCGGTGACAGATACGTCCTTGAAAATATGAAGGAAAATAATTATAAAATAGGCGGTGAGCAGTCAGGTCACGTTATCTTCTTTGACTATGCTTCGACAGGTGACGGTCAGCTTACTGCGATTCAGCTCCTTGCGGTTATGAAGCGAACGGGTAAAAAACTTTCCGAGCTTGCCAAAGAGATGAATGTTTTCCCGCAGGTGCTTATAAATGTACGTGTGTCCCAGATGGGCAAGGTGCGTTACAATAACGATATAGAAATCAAAAAAGCGATTGAAAGTGCAGAAAAAGAACTTGGCGATGACGGCAGAGTGCTCGTTCGTGTTTCAGGCACGGAACCTCTTGTAAGAGTTATGCTTGAAGGTAAGGATGAGGAAAAGATCAGGGTTCTTGCAGAAGAAATTGCCGAGGTCGTTAAGGAAAGACTTATTTAAGTAGAGAAAAACGGAGGATGTCAAAATGAGAATTGCCGATGGTTGGAAAGATTATGAATTGCTTGACTGTTCTGAGGGCGAAAGACTTGAACGGTGGGGTAATGTTATACTCATTCGTCCTGACCCTCAGGTGATCTGGCACACTCCCAAAAAACATCCTATGTGGAAAAATGCCAATGCCCGATATCACCGTTCATCCACAGGCGGAGGACATTGGGAAGTGCTTAAAAAGACTCCGGATGCGTGGCGTATCAATTACGGTGAGCTGAGCTTCAACGTCAAAACAATGGGCTTCAAACACACGGGTCTTTTTCCTGAGCAGGCTGTAAACTGGGATTATACATCTCAGCTTATCAAAAAAGCAGGCAGACCTGTCAAGGTTCTTAACCTCTTTTCATACACGGGCGGTGCAACGGTCGCTTGTCTGAAAGCAGGTGCACAGGTTGTCCACGTTGATGCTTCAAAAGGTATGGTAGCGTGGGCAAAGGAAAATGCTGTTGCTTCAGGAGTGAGCGATAAACCTGTGAGATGGATCGTAGACGATTGCATCAAGTTTGTTCAGCGTGAGATTCGCAGGGGAAATAAGTACGATATACTCATTATGGATCCTCCGTCATACGGAAGAGGTCCCGGAGGTGAAGTCTGGAAGCTTGAGGATGAGATTTACAATTTCGTAGAGCTTTGCTCTCAGGTGCTTTCGGATGATCCTATAATGGTACTCATAAATTCATACACTACAGGTCTTTCACCTGCAGTAATGGAATATATCTTAGGTTCAGTGATTTCACCGAAATTCGGTGGTCAGCTGTCCTGTAGTGAAATTGGTTTGCCTGTTTCGCAGACGGGGATGGTACTTCCCTGCGGAGCATCGGCAATATGGCAGAGGTAAATTATGAAAGAAAAGGTTATCATAAAATTTGATAACGTTTCGTTTGCTTACAAGGCAGATGAAGGTGAAACAGCCGCCACCGGAGTTGTGGACGGCTTTAGCCTCGATGTGCCTGAAGGACAGTTTCTCGCAGTTTTAGGTCATAACGGATGCGGAAAGTCAACTATTGCAAAGCTTATGAACGGCATCCTTGTACCTGATTCGGGAAAGGTTACCGTTGACGGAATCGACACTTCCGAGGATGATAATGTGATCGATGTAAGAAAAACCGTGGGTATGGTTTTTCAGAATCCCGATAATCAGATCGTGGCAACAATTGTCGAGGATGATGTCGCTTTCGGACCTGAAAATCTTGGTGTAGATCCGAAAGAAATCCGTAACCGTGTTGACGATGCACTCAAGGCTGTGGGGATGTATGAGTTCCGCGGACGTGAACCGCACCGTCTTTCAGGCGGTCAGAAGCAGAGAGTCGCAATCGCAGGCGTGCTTGCAATGAATACAAAGTGCGTCGTTATGGATGAACCCACGGCTATGCTTGACCCTCACGGCAGACAGGAAGTTATGGATACTATCCGTATGCTCAATAAAGAGCGCGGTATCACGGTGATTCTCATTACTCATTATATGGATGAGGCTGTAAAGGCTGACCGTGTGGTGGTTATGGATAATGGTAAAATTGTTCTTGACGGTGAGCCGAGAAATGTTTTTAAAAATGTTGAGAAATTAAAGGCTTTGGGCCTTGATGTGCCTCAGGCAACGGAACTTGCTTACAGATTGAAAAAAGCAGGTTTCCCGATTGCAGATGATATCCTTGATGAAGAAGAGTGTGCATCTGCTGTTCTCAAAGTTTTGGAGGTGAAGTGATGCCGGTTCTTTCTATGAAAGGCGTTACTCATCTTTATAATAAAGGAACGCCGAGCCAGTCAAAGGCTATTGATAATATAAATCTTGATATAGAAGAAGGAGAGCTTGTGGGAATCATCGGACACACAGGCTCAGGTAAGAGTACCCTTGTTCAGCATTTCAACGGAATTCTGAAGCCTGAAAGCGGTAAGATTTTCGTTGACGGAACGGATATATGGAGCAGTAAGAAAGCGACACGTGAAGCTCGTTTCAAGGTCGGTCTTTGCTTCCAGTATCCTGAATATCAGCTTTTTGAAGAAACTGTATATAAAGACATTTCATTCGGACCTAAGAATATGGGTCTTAATGAAGAAGAGATTCAAAAAAGAGTTTTACTCGCTGCAAAGTACGTAGGTCTTCAGCAGGAGCTTCTTGAAAAGTCACCGTTTGACCTTTCAGGCGGTGAAAAACGCAGGGCGGCTATAGCCGGAGTTATAGCTATGCAGCCGAAGGTTCTTATCCTTGATGAACCTACTGCAGGCCTTGATCCTGTGGGCAGGGATAAAATTCTTGATATGATCAAGGCATACCGTGAAAAGACGGGCAGTACAGTCCTGCTTGTTTCGCACAGTATGGAGGATGTTGCGAAAATCGCTACGAAGGTTCTTGTTATGAACGATGCACATATCGAAATGTACGGTACGGTTGACGAGGTTTATTCACACAGCGAAAAACTTCGTGAAATAGGTCTGAACATACCGCAGGTTTCAAAGGTTTTTGAAATTCTCAATAAAAAGGGTCTGAATCTCGGTTCAGCCTATACCGTTGAAAAAGCTGCGGAGCTTATCCTCTCAAAAGGAGGTGCAGCTGTATGATTAAAGATATAACGATCGGTCAGTATTTCAACGGAAAATCCGTGCTTCACAGACTTGATGCAAGGATGAAGATAATTCTTACGGTTGTTTTTATCGTGTCTATTTTCCTTTGTCAGAATTTCTGGTCGCTCGGACTTATGGTTTTGTTTACTCTTATGACGGTGATAGTTTCAGGTGTGCCTTTTAAAATGGTACTCAGAAGCATAAAACCGATTGCGATAATCGTTACGTTTACTTCGCTTATAAATATTTTTTATGTCAGGGGAGGCACATCTCTTGTTGACTGGAGGTTTATCCACATCACAACAAACGGAGTGTTCACGGCATTGTTTATGGCGACGAGAATTGTCTGCCTTGTGGTTATCAGCTCAATGCTTACTTATACGACCACGCCGACAATGCTTACGGATGCAATTGAAAAGCTGCTTTCTCCGCTGAAAATATTTAAAATCCCTGTTTCAACTCTTGCGATGATGATGACTCTTGCACTCAGATTCATCCCTACTCTTGTGGACGAAATCGACCGAATAACAAATGCACAGAAAGCAAGAGGTGCAAACCTCGATGACGGAAACTTCGTTCAGAGAATAAAGGCACTTGTGCCTATAATAGTTCCGCTTTTCGTTTCGTCTATCAGACGTGCGGTTGAGCTTGCGGATGCTATGGATTGTCGCTGTTATACAGGCGGACCTGGAAGAACGAGAATGAAGCAGATGAAGTTTCATTTACGTGATTTTGCGTCGCTTTTTGTGATACTTGTTCTTATTGCGGGCATTGTCGTGCTGAATTATTATTTCGGGGCGGTGCTTGTAAAGTGAGAAATCTGCTTTTAAGATTGATGTATGACGGCACAGCCTATCATGGATGGCAGGTACAGCCTAACGGAATAACCGTTCAGGAAACTCTTCAGGATGCCGTTGAAAAAATATTGGGAAAACGTGAAAATGTGACAGGTTGCAGCAGGACGGATGCGGGTGTTCACGCTAATGATTTCTGTTGCAATATCAGAACAGAAAACCCGATTGAGTGCTATCGGCTTGTGGGTGCATTGAATGCGGTTCTGCCTGACGATATATGCGTCAAAAGTGCCGAAGAAGTGCCGTTTGATTTTCATGCGAGGTATAACTGCACTTCAAAGCAATATGTTTATAAAGTTTGGAATACCAACTATAAAAATCCTTTTCTCGCAAACAAAGCGTGGCATTATAAAAACAAACTTGATGAAAAGTTTCTCAACGAACAGGCTCAGTATTTTGTAGGAACATATGATTTCAAAGCCTTCTGCTCTTCGGGCAGCAGCGTTGAAGATACCGTAAGGACAGTTAAATCCTTCAGCGTTGAAAGAAAAGGTGATGAGGTTTTGTTTTTTGTGGAAGCTGACGGTTTCCTTTATAATATGGTAAGGATCATGGTCGGTTCGTTAATAGAAATTTCAGAAAATAAAATAGAAAAAGACAAACTTATCGATATAATTAAATACGGGGACAGAACTTTTGCAGGCAGGACAGCTCCGCCACAGGGTTTATACCTTAACAAAGTAAGATATGGGGAGGATTGACATGGAAGAAAAAAGCAAAAAGAAAATCAATATTCATTTCAGCAGAAAGACTAAACTGACAGTTTCAGTTTTGTTTGTTCTGACAGCGATTCTCCTGATTGTTTTCACAGCGGCACAGGATCTCGGCAATATGACTATCAATACGATGGTGGCAGATGTGAAAGCATACTTTATGAGTCTTGGAGCAGGTGACGGTTATCCGTATGACATAGATGCAGTCAGCGTCAGAGGTATGAAGATAAATAATTCAAATATTTACCTGCTTACGGATGATAAAACCACTACCCTTAACTCTACGGCTAAGGAAATAATGCCTCAGTCCCATACTTATTCATCTCCTGCGATGAAGTCGAAAAACTCGCGGTTTATAATCTACGACCTTGACTCAACCCGCTTCAGAATTCAACAGAATACGGAGATAAGTCATGAAGGCGAAGCTTCAGGCAGAATAATGGCGGCAGCTATCGGAAAAAAGGGCAATTACGCCCTCGGCACTTACGGTGAAAACGTTCAGTCTGTGCTTACGGTCTACAGTAAAAAGAATGAAGCAATTTTTGTGTGGGACTTCAAATCTGAGAGGATTGTGGATATTGCTCTTTCAGACAACGGCAAGTTTGCTGCAGTAGCAACTGTAGATGCACTCAACGGTGAGATAAACTCAAAGCTTTATGTCTTTGATTTCAAGTCTGAGGAGTATGTTTCTTGTTTTGACTACAAGGGTACAACTCTTGTCAGGGTCGATTATGTGAAAAGTACGGATATTGTAGCGGTGGGCGATAATCTTCGCTCGTATATAAAGAAAAACACCCAAAAGCAGGATGATCAGTCATTCGGTTCGGATCAGCTTCGGAATTATTCACTTACCGATACAGGCAGAAGCACTCTCGTTGTGTCACGTTACGGGAGCACCGCACTTTCAAATATGAAAGTTTATTCCAAGAAAAATGATGAGCAGTTCAGCCTTGACTTTGAAAAAGAAGTAAAATGGGCAGACAGCGATGATAAATATACAGCAGTTCTTTTTGAAAACGAAGTGAAAACCTTCAACAAAAAGGGTGAAGAACTCGCGACGCAGACTTTTACGGGTGAGCCGATAAGAGTAGCTGTCGACGGTAAAAGGACTTATGTCCTGACTACGGCAGGTCTTCAGTGCATAAAAACGAGAGGAGAGTAGATCAGAGTAAATATGACAGAGTATATTATTGATATAATTCTCGCAGCAATTCTTATAGGAATGACAGCAATATATTTCAAAAAAGGTTTTGCAAAAACTATTCTGAAATTCGTAGCTTTTTTCCTGTCGATTATATTTTCAAGAGCGATTTCAGATACGATAACGGAATGGACACTTGAAAACACAAGCCTTTTTACAGGCACTGAACGTTACATAACCAAACTTATCGTTACGGTTATCACCTTCGTTGTGGTTGCAGCTTTGATGAATGCTTTGGTGACGCTTGTCAATAAGTTTTTCAAAGTGCCGGTTCTCAAGCAGGCAAATCAGATACTGGGCGGTCTGCTCGGCGCATTGTGCGGCGGTATAATCGTTATCGTTCTTTGCTTCGCTTTACAGA
Source organism: Clostridia bacterium (assembly GCA_017936645.1). Lineage (GTDB taxonomy): Bacteria > Bacillota > Clostridia > Oscillospirales > Acutalibacteraceae > CAG-488. The sequence continues at coordinate 17,165 of JAGBFD010000072.1, read as the reverse complement.
TTTCAGCTCATGTGATTTACAAAACAGAGTTTGCATCTGCAGTTGAAAGTTCGAGAATAGTTCAGCTTGTTTTATCAGATAAAAAGGTTGAAGAGCAGATAGCATCTTTTAAAATAACGGAGGGATAAAATATGTTTAAGGATTTGTTTAAAAATTGGAATACGATTCCAAACTGGATTTCATTTGCAAGAATTATTATGGTACCGATTTTTGCAGTGCTTTTTCTTAATGATGAGATAATATGGTCTGTTGTGGTACTTGCTCTTTCAGGTCTTTCTGATATGGTTGACGGCAAGATCGCACGCAGATTCAATCAGGTAAGTGACCTTGGTAAGGTGCTTGACCCTGTCGCAGATAAGCTCACACAGATAACGATAGCTGTACTTCTTTATCTTAACTTCAGCAGTGCTGAAAATGAACTTATCAAGACATTCAGCTGGATTTTCCTCGTGTTCATTATCAAGGAGTTTGTAATGGTTGCTTTTGGCGGCTTTATGATTGCGATCGGTCTTCGTCCGTCAGCAGCAGAGATTTACGGAAAGCTTTCTACTTTAGCATTCTATGTAGTTATGATTCTGCTTTTCGCATTCGCCCCGGAAGTCGGTGCATTCAGAGAGTATTGGGTAATTCCTGATACACTTCTTGTAATTCTTGTAGCAGCGACAGCAGTACTTTGCGTAATTGCATTTGTGAGCTACTTACCTACGACATACAAGCAGTTCAAAGAAAAGTATTTTAAAAAGAAGTAAGCAAAAGTTTAGGAGAAAATTATGAAACAAATTATGTGCAGTAAATGCGGCATAAGACCTGCCGTGATCTTTATGACCCGTATGGACGGGGATAAGAGCTCAAAGCAGGAAGGCTTGTGTCTTAAATGTGCCATGGAGTCCACAGGACCCATCAAGCAGATGATGGAAAATATGGGTATTACTGAGGATGACTACGAAGCAATGAGCGAGCAGTTCGGTGCTATGATGGGTATGGGTGATAACGGTGAAGGCTTTGAACCCGGCGGTGTGCCGACTTTTCCGTTTATGCAGAACTTTATGGCAAAGCCAGAAGATGACGGCTCAGAGTACACAGATGTAGACGATGACGATGAGCCTAAAGATAAGAAGGGAAAGAAACACGGTAAGAAAAAGGGAGAAAATAATCATAAGAAGAGAAAGTTCCTTCCTCTTTACTGTACAAACCTTACGCAGAAAGCCAAGGACGGAAAGATAGACAGAATCATCGGCAGAGATAACGAAATCTACCGTACGATTCAGATACTTTGCCGCCGTTCAAAAAACAATCCCTGCCTTATCGGTGAGCCCGGTGTAGGTAAAACAGCTATTGCAGAGGGTCTTGCACTCAGAATTGCAAGCGGTGATGTTCCTGCGAAGCTTGCAAACAAGGAGATTCATCTTCTCGACCTGACATCACTCGTTGCGGGTACACAGTTCAGAGGTCAGTTCGAAGGAAGAGTAAAGGGTCTTGTCGAAGAAGTAAAGGCTGAGGGTAACATTATCCTCTTCATTGATGAGGTTCACAATCTTGTCGGCACAGGCGGAGATTCCGAAGGTGCGATGAATGCGGCTAATATCCTCAAACCTGCACTTTCAAGAGGCGAGGTTCAGATCATCGGTGCTACTACATTTACAGAGTACAGAAAGTACATCGAAAAGGATGCTGCTCTTGAAAGAAGACTTCAGCCCGTCAAGGTCGAAGAACCTTCAATCGAAGACACATACAATATGCTCGTAGGTATTAAGAGCTACTACGAAAACTATCACAAGGTGCAGATAAGTGACACGCTCGTGCATACTGCGGTTACCTTATCAGAACGCTTTATCAATGACCGATTCCTTCCCGACAAGGCGATAGACCTTCTTGATGAAGCTTGTACCTGTGCAAACCTTCGCAATAAAAACATCAGCGAATATGAGCTCAAGCTCAATGAAAAAGCTGATCTTATCATCCGTGAGCAGGAGCTTATGGAAAATACAGAAGAGCCTGACTACGAAGCTATCGCTAAAGTGAAATCAGAGATTATGCAGTGCGAAGCAAGGATCAATCAGCTTATTCCGCTCGTTGAAAACTCTCCCGTAACAGAAGAAGACCTCGCAAGAGTTATTCAGCTCTGGACGGGTATCCCTGCACAGAAGATCGTTGAAAGCGACCTTCGCAGACTTGCAGACCTTGATAAGAAGCTTAAGTCAAAGATCATCGGTCAGGATGAAGCTGTTGATGTCGTTTCAATGGCGATCCGTCGTGGCAGAATTCAGATAAGCCCTCGTCGCAGACCGGCATCGTTTATCTTTGTAGGACCTACAGGTGTCGGTAAAACCGAGCTTGTAAAGCAGCTTGCAAATGAGCTTTTCGACACCCCCGAAACTCTCATCCGTCTTGATATGTCAGAGTTTATGGAGAAGCATTCTGTTTCAAGGATCATCGGCTCACCTCCGGGTTATGTCGGCTATGACGAAGCAGGTCAGCTTACTGAAAAAGTTCGCCGTAAGCCGTATTCAGTTCTTCTTTTTGATGAGATTGAAAAGGCTCATCCCGACGTTATGAATATCCTTCTTCAGATTCTCGATGAAGGTAAAATCAATGACGCTCAGGGCAGAACGGTCAGCTTCGAAAATACGGTAATCGTAATGACTTCAAACGCAGGCAGCAGCCGTGGTGAAGGTGCATTGGGCTTTGCTAAGACAAAGGGCGATGCAAGTAAGGACAGAGCTATGAAAGCTCTTAAAGAGTTCCTTCGTCCCGAATTTATAGGCAGAGTTGACGAAATCGTAGTGTTCAATGACCTTGACGAAGACGCATTCAAGAAAATTGCTGTGCTTATGCTTGACGAGTTCAAGGGACCGATGCAGGATAAGGCAATCAGCTTCACCTATACTGACGAGGCAGTTGAATTCCTTGCGAAAAAATCAGTCGGCGGCTCAAGAGGTGCACGTGACCTCCGTAACGAAATCCGTCGCAGAGTAGAGGACAAGATCGCTACAAAGATCATCGACAGCATCGACAACCCCGTAACATCAATTACAGTTGATGTTGAAGAGGACGAAATAGTGCTTAAATAAACAAAACGGCTATTCCGTAATGGGATAGCCGTTATCTCTTGTTGCAAAAAGCATTTTTAAATGATATAATTATGTAAATGTGTACCCATTAAATTAAAAGGGTGATTTTTTGAAAAGCTTTTTACTGAAAATATGGAACGGGTTATATGACCTGAAAGTAAAATTTATTGATTTATTCTGGTTGGTTTTTGACTTTTTTTACTCTCGGGTAACAAAGAAACCTGCAGTAGCCTCGGTTGAAGAAACGATTGATACTATTGTCAAAAATAACTGTTCAATCGCACGATTCGGTGATGGGGAGATAAAGCTTGTCGCGGGCAGGGATATTTCGTTTCAGAAAGCGACACCGTTTGCCGTAAGTAAATTACGCGAAGTTTTGTCAAGTGATGTTGACGGTATGCTTGTCGGCATAGCTGATATATTCGGCGACAGAAGCCGTTATAATGAAAAGGCGAATGATTACTGGAAAAAGCATCTTCACAGATTCAGAAAAGTCTGGTACAGATATCTTATAAAAGGGAAAAAATATTACAATGCTTCAATGACCAGACAGTATATAGCATTGAATGACCGTTCACAGGGTGAAGGCATTTATAACAGCATGAAAAAAATCTGGGAAGGCAAGGATGTTGTTTTTATTGAGGGCGAAAAAAGCAGAATGGGTGTAGGTAATGACCTGTTCAGCGGAGCAAAATCAATAAACCGAATCATTGGTCCGTCAACTCAGGCGTTTTCAAGGTATGATGAAATCCTTGAAGAAGCGTTGAAACAGAAAAAAGATGTATTGTTTCTCATCGCTCTCGGACCTGCGGCGACCGGTCTGGCATATGATTTGCATTTGAATGGTTATCAAGCAGTTGATATAGGCCATGTTGATGTTGAGTATGAGTGGTTACTTATGGGTGCTGAGAAGAAAACGGCACTTAAAAACAAAATGGTTTTCGAAGCGGCAAAAAATTCAGCTGTTGAGGATTGTTTTGATGAAAAATACGAGTCAGAGATAATAGCGAAATTTATTTAATGAGGTAATAGGAATGTCGATGAAGGATTTGATCATCAGACTTAAAATGATGATTTTTAGTATTATAGGTTTACCCAAAAGATTTTTGAAAAATATAAAAAGGAATATCACTATTACTAAAAACAATAAAAGCAAAAAAACACGGACTCAACCGCAAATTTTCCTTATAGGCACTCCTGAGTACGGCAACCTCGGTGATCAGCTCATAGCTGTAGCGGAGATTGAGTGGCTCAGAACTTATTATCCTGATTATGAGCTCAGTGAGTTTACTCACGAAACTCTTATGAAAGATAAAGACTGTAAAATGCTTCTTTCGCAGATCAATAATAATGACCTTATATTCCTTCAGGGTGGGGGAAATCTCAACGATCTGTATCTGAAATGTGAGGGAATACGAAGAAGGGTTATATCAGCTTGTCCTGAAAACAAAATCGTTCTTTTTCAGCAGTCAATTTTCTTCTCTGCAACTGAAAAGGGAGAGTCTGTCAAGACGGAAACTTGCTCGGTATATAACAAGCATGAGAATTTTACGGTAATTACCCGCGAGGATAAGAGTTTTGAAACGGCAAAAGAGATTTTTGCACCGTTAAAAGTTTTGAAATATCCCGATATGGCAACTTATCTTTTTGGTAAGCTGAAACCTGCCCGAAACATTGAAACAAGCGGAATCATAACCTGTCTTCGTGATGATGCTGAGAAATTCTATCCTGACGAGAAACTTGAACAAATGAAGTCCGTACTCGGAAAAGACAGTATGTTAAGCCAGGCGGATACCAATATAAAGAAATACGTTTCGCCTGAAAACCGTATTCGCGAAATACAGAGGCTTGTGGACAGAATTTCAACACACGAGGTTATGATAACCGACCGATTCCACGGTGTTATCTTCTCAATTCTTGCAGGAACTCCGTGTGTCGTGCTTCGCTCATCGGATCATAAAATCGTAGAGGGTGTAAAATGGTTCAAGGATGTTGAAGGCGTTTTCTATGCTGAAAATATTGACGATGTGCCGATGCTTGTTGAAAAAGCTAAGGCTGTAGGCAGAATTGAAACTCCTGACTTTACGCATTATTTTGACGAGCTTTACAGCGAACTGAATATATAAAAATAACGCTATGCCTATTCAAGCATAGCGTATTTTTATTTTGTTTTAACTTCAATAAATCTCGGTATTTCGCGTGCAAAAATCTGATAAATTCCTGCATAATCGCCTTCAAAAAGAACGGTTACTTCGTTTTCACCTGCTTTGAGGTTGAATGTTGTATCTTTGTCTGTTTTATCAATTCCTGTAAGCTCAGGTGATTCGAGAAGACCTATTTTGACGTTGTCTGTGTCTGTAGCACAGATCAAAACTTCTGTGTCTTTGTTAGCGTAAATATTCAGCACACATTCAATGTAAACCTTATCGCCCTCTGTATAGAAATCTACAAAATAGCTTTTATCACTATTGTCAAGGATCACGGTCGTGCTGTCTTTCCTGAATACAAAAATGCAGGTTACAATCAGAGCGATTACAACCAGAACGGGAACAGCAATTTTTAAAATCTTTTTCACACTAACACCTCTCATATCATTATACTATATTTTGATTTCTGTGTCAAAACCGTTGACAAAACGGAACAAAAACTGTAGAATATGAAATTGAGTTTCAGTTTCATATTCATATTCAGAAGGTGAGATAATGGAAAATTCATACAATACAAAGCAGGGACAGCTCATCGCAGAGCTTCTCAAAAGCGAGAAGGGCAGACATTTTACTGCTGATGCTATTATAAGTGATCTTGCGTCAAAGGGTCACAAGGTAGGAAAGGCAACTGTTTACCGTCACCTCGAAAAGCTTATAAATGCAGGTCAGGTGCGTAAATACATCGTCGAAGAGGGTACAAGTGCTTGCTATGAGTATATAGGTGACAGCCACGAGTGCAAGTCACATTATCATTTAAAGTGTTCATCCTGCGGAGAACTTCTTCATGTCAGATGCGATTTTCTTGACGAGGTGTCGTCACACATCCTCGGTCATCACGGTTTTACCGTAAAACCTGAAAAAACTGTCCTTTACGGCATCTGTAAAAACTGCAGGGAGGCAGAAAATGTTTAAAAGAATATTGTCACTTTTCCTGACGGTGACTCTTCTGCTGTGTGTTTTTTCAGGCTGTTCATCAGTTAATAATTCTGATGACGGCAGGATAACGATTGTAACGACTATTTTTCCTGCGTATGATTTTCTCAGGCAGATTGTAGGGGATAAAACAGACGTGATAATGCTGCTTCCACCGGGAGTTGAAAGTCACGCTTATGAGCCGACACCGTCAGATATAATCGAAATTGAAAATGCAGACCTGTTTTTCTATATAAGTGAGCATACAGAAACGTGGGTTACGCAGATAACTTCATCGCTGAAAAATAAAAATGTGGAAACCGTATGTATCGCAGACGGCATTGGCGTAGAGGTGCACGGTCACGATCACGAGCATCACTCACATGAGCATTCAGAGGAATGTGAGACAGACGAACACATCTGGACAAATCTTGAATATGCTGCCCGGATGGTGGATTTCCTTTGTGAAAAAGTTTGTGAAAAAGATCCTGAAAATGAAGCTTTTTATAAATCAAATGCAGAAAAATACAAAGATGAAATTCTCAGTCTGAAAAAGGATTTTGAAGAGATGATTTCAAAGTCCGAAAGGAAAGAAATTGTGTCAGGTTCACGTTTTGCGATGAAAAATTTCACCAATGAATTCGGCCTGCATTTTACTGCAGCTTTTGACTCCTGCGTTGACAATACTGAGCCGAGTGCTGCTGTGATGGCAAAGATAATTGATAAAATCAATGAAGAAAAAATTCCGGTTGTTTTTTACGAGGAGCTTACGGAGCCGAAGATAGCACGTGCAGTTTCTCTTGAAACAGGTGCAAAGATGCTTCTTCTTCATTCGTGTCATAATGTTTCGTCAGAAGAGCTTGAAAACGGAGAAACCTATCTGTCACTTATGAGACAGAACTATAACTATTTAAAGGAGGCGTTGAACTGATGTCAATGATATCATGCGATAAAGTTTGTATGAGCTATGATAAAACCAAAGCTGTTGATAACATCAGCTTTGACGTCAGAAAGGGCGATTTTCTCTGTATTGTAGGAGAAAACGGTACAGGTAAAAGCACACTTTTAAAAGGCATATTGGGGCTTCAGAAGCTTAATTCAGGAACAATAACTTTCTCAGGTATACGGGCAGGGGAGATAGGTTATCTTCCACAGCGTACCGTTGTTCAGAAGGATTTCCCGGCAAGTGTGTGGGAGGTTGTACTTAGCGGCAGACAGACGAAAGGCTTCAGACTTTTTTATACTCCTGAAGATAAAAGGGTAGCTCGTGAAAATATCGCTCTTATGGGCATAGAAGAAATAAAAAACAAGCCTTTCAACGAGCTTTCGGGCGGTCAGCAGCAACGCGTTTTACTCGCACGTGCTCTTTGTGCTACGCAGAAGCTTATCCTTCTTGATGAGCCGACAACGGGACTTGATCCGTTTGTTACGGCTGAACTTTACAGCCTTATTGCTCACCTGAACCGCAAACACGGTGTGACCGTAATAATGGTTACTCACGATATTAAAAACTCTATTGAATATGCAACGAAGATTCTTTCGATGGAGCACGATGGTGACTTTTTCGGCACAATCCTTGAGTATATGAAAACTCCTGCGGCAAAACGTATATTCGGAGGTGACATGAATGCTTGAAACCTTCTTACAAATGTTTGAGTACAGCTTTATGCTCAGGGCAATAATTGTCGGTGTGCTTGTTGCACTCTGCTCAGCTTTGCTCGGTGTTACGCTTGTGCTGAAACGTTATTCAATGATAGGCGACGGACTTTCACACGTGGGATTCGGTGCTTTGTGTGTAGCTCTTGCTATGAATATTGCTCCGCTTGCTGTGTCAGTCCCTGTCGTGGTTATTGCAGCGTTTCTTTTACTGCAGATAAGCGAAAACAGTAAAATCAAAGGCGATGCGGCAATAGCACTTATTTCAAGCACGGCACTTGCGGTAGGTGTTATTGTGACTTCAATGACTACGGGAATCAATTCTGATGTAAACGGCTATATGTTCGGCAGTATTCTTGCGATGAGTGATGCCGATGTGGTTGTAAGTCTGATTCTCTCTGTGGCTGTGCTTGTGCTTTATGTTGTGTTTTACAATAAGATTTTTGCAGTTACGTTTGATGAAAGCTTTGCTCGTGCGACGGGCACAAAAACAAAAATGTACAATACGCTCGTCTCTCTGCTTACGGCAATCACGATCGTTATAGGTATGAGAATAATGGGTGCGATGCTCATTTCGAGTCTCGTCATCTTCCCGGCACTTACATCGATGCGGGTATGCAGATCCTTTAAAAAAGTTGTTATAACTTCTGCAATTGTATCAGTACTATGCTTTTTTACGGGACTGTTTTTATCCTTTGCTTATTCGATGCCTGCAGGTGCAAGCGTAGTGGCTGTAAATGCAGTTGTATTTCTGATTTTTTCAGCTGTCGGAATTATTAAAAGAAAAGTATCATAAATATTTTTGAGGTGATCATATGAAAGAATTAACAGGTATCAGAGATGTCAAAGAAAATCTCGTAAAGCTGATCGCAGACGATTGGGCACTTGTTTCTGCAGGTGACAAAGATAAATGGAATACTATGACGATCAGCTGGGGCGGGGTAGGTGAACTCTGGGGCAAGGATGTGGTTTTTGCCTTCATACGTCCGCAGAGATATACAAAAGAGTTCATGGATAAAAGCAATTACTTCACAGTAAGCTTTTTTGACGATCAGTTTAAGGATGCACTTAAAATCTGCGGAACAAAATCAGGCAGAGATTGTGACAAGATCGGTATGGCAGGCCTTACACCTGAATATGACGGAGAGGCTGTATTTCCTTCTCAGGCAAGACTTGTGGTAAAGTGCCGTAAAATTGCAGTCCAGAAAATGGATAATACAGGCTTCCTTGATGAGTCAATAGAGTCAAATTACCGTTCCGGTGACTACCATTTTGTTTATATCGGTGAGATTGAAAAAGTGCTTGAAAAATAATTTAAAAATTTTTGAAAAAAGTGTTGACAAAGTGTAAAAGCCGTTGTATAATGGTCAAGCGTTCGAGAGAGAAACTCTTGACAGTCGGTGTTGATGGCGAAGAGGGTCCACCCGTTCCCATCCCGAACACGGTAGTTAAGCTCTTCTGTGCTGAAGATACTTGGCGGGCAGCCGCCCGGGAAAATAAGGCGATGCCGACACAAACAAAGCAACCACTCAATAGAGTGGTTGTTTTTATTTTATTTATAAAAGTTTAAAGCGGAGAGTTAACTCTCCGCTTTTATGATTTTATGCAGGAAGATATGAAAGGACATTCTTCATAAAGTCTGCAATGAAACGTGTGATATTTTCAAGTACATCAAAAATTGTGTCTGCCGTAGTAGGAGCGACTGACTCCTCAGTAAGAGGAAGGAGCTTAGCGTTATCATAGTCATAAGTCATAAACTGGGGATAGTCGGGATTGTCACGTACAGTAAGCTGTTTTTCGCTTGTAGCAAGCCACATAATGAAGTCTGTGCTTTCTCCGTACGGATAGTCAACGTGACCCATATCACGGAAGAACCATGTCTGTTCAGGGAACATACAGGTTGAAGCATCGATCTGTCGGTCAGGTGAAATGTAGTCGTACTCTGACGGGATCTGCTGTACGTAGTCGTCAGCAAATGTTTCTCCGAGGTCTGCACTTACAGCACCGCCGCTTGCATATTCAACGTCGATAAGATTGTCTGAATTCTGCTTTGAAACATAGTCGCTGATCGGGAGTGACGGCCAGTTGTACTGTGCAAGGAGATAAACGTTTGTACCGTTGTTCATTGCAGCAGTCAGAAGTGCTTCTGCATTCTGCTGAACGCTGTAATGATAGGTATCGATTCTGTCTACAAATTTTGCGGATTCTTCACCGTTAAGCATAGTTTCTTTTGCTGTTTCGTAGTTCATATCAGGGACAAGTGCCCAGAGTCCCGGCATACGACCGAAAATAGGGATAAGCAGTTCAGCATAAATTCTGTCTTTAAGGTTATCTGTGATTGAATTTGCAAAATTTTCAAGGAAATTGTTGACACCTGCAGCTTCAAGTACTTCATCAAGGTAGTCGATTACGTTTTCCCATGTGTTATCACGTGTGAGAAGAGCGAGTCTGTGCCACAGAGATGAAAGTGAAAGGCTGAAGTCAGCGGAGAAGAGACTGCCTACGCAGGATGTGCCCTGAAACGCTGTGGAACAAAGGATGATGTTGTCAAGATCGTTGCTGCCGTATTTGTAAAGATATGAAAGAGTAACAGTTCCGCCCATGCTGAAAGCAGCAAGTGAGATCCTGTCATAGTCTCCCTGTTCTTTGACCATTTTTATAAACTCATTGAGTCTGTCTGCATGTTCGAGAGGATCACGTCTCCAGTCATAGTTGAAGAAATATGTATTTTCAAGACCGAATGTGTCGATACCTGCACGTACTGTGGCGAATTCATTTGACTCACCTGCGATGAAGGGCGCTTCTTTACCTACGAGAGAGCAGTCAAAGAGAGTTCCGTTAACATCGTGAATTGAGTCACCGTTTTCGTCAAATGCGAGTGTGCCGAAAGCATCATAAAGGGGAGGGAATATTCCGTCGCCCAAAGCATCATAATCATTTGTGACAAGGAACGAAAGAACGGGAGGTACTACTTTTAAGACCATCTTGGTGATTGTGTCCGAAGAGGGAGGAAATGCCTGATTTCCGTTGATGTCCACAAGCGGAAAAGTATTCATACCGCTGACGACGATGAAAGCTGTCTTTGGTTCAGTTGCGAAAGACGGGATAAATACCGTCAGAACCATTGTTGCCGCGATAGCTATACTGAGTATCGCTTTTAATGTCTTTTTCATAATATCAACTCCTTGAGAGCATTTTAACACAATTTTTTCCAAATGCCAATATAAAAATAAATCTTATATCACTCTATTTTTAAAAATGCCTTGATTTTCCTTTTAAAATACACTATAATTATATCATTATATTGTGGTTCAAGGAGGACTATCCATGAAACAGTTTAAAAGAGTGATCGCACTTGTTATTGCAGCGGTAATGGTTATGAGCTTTGCATCCTGCTCAATGATTGATGAGGGTGACACAGACATCACAAGAGATAATATCAGAATAGGCGTTATCCTCAGCGGTACGAAAGATACAGCTACAGGCTACACAGGCTATGCTATGTCAGCAATAAATGAGTTGCTTAATCTTGGTTATGGTATCGGTTCAGAGAGATTTAACTACACGGTAGAAAATGTTAATCCTGATGATGCTGATGCAGTTTCAGCAGCTTTGACAGAGGTTGTTAATAAAGAGTGTAATCTCGTTATAGCAACAGAAGCAGGTTATCTTGATGATATCCAGAAGATTTCAGGCGGCGACAATGAAGACATTAAGTTCTTTGTCTGCGATGCAGATAATGACGGTAAGAATATCTATGGTTACAAGGCTGATATGTCAGCTGCAATGTACTTTACAGGTATGGTAGCAGGAATGAAGGCTACTGCTCTTGAAAATCCGAAGCTCGGATTTATCGCTCAGAGCGAAGACGGTACTCTTGTAAATGCTTTTGCAATGGGTGCTAAGGCAGCAAATCCTGCAGCAACAGTTTCAGTTGTTTACTCTGCAGATGCAGCTTCAGCGGCAGACAAGCTCATCAAAGAAGGTTGCGTAGTTCTCGCATCTGACTATGAAGACGAAGCTGTGGCTAAGGCAGCAGCTGATGCTAAGATTTTCTTCTGCGGTTTCGGTACTGAAACTTATGCGAATGCAACAAACGAAGAGACAGGCGATAAGCTTTACGCTTCAGCTTTCCTTTGTGCACCGCTTTATAACTACACACAGTTGTACATCGATGCTATCAAGGCTGTTGTTGATAATAAGGAGCCTGCACCGTTTGAGGGCGGTTTCGTCGAAGGTATTACATATCTCTCAGACCTTAACGATGATACTGTTGCAGAGGGTACACAGGAAGCTCTCAATGCAGCGATTGCTTCTCTCGAAAGCGGAGATCTCAAGATTGATGCAGATGCAACGGTTGATAACGTAACAGTTGTAAAATAATCATTTTGTAAAATAATAATCTGACGGATAGCTTTAAGGCTGTCCGTCAGATCTTTTTTATTGAGTTTCGCTGCAGAATCGTTTGATTTTATTTGAACTTGTTTTAGGAAATGCACTGTCACGGATTATAACCTTTGAAATCTGCTTGTAGACAGGCAGAGCCGTGCAGGCACTTCGGATGTTTTTTAACACTTCGGTTGGCGTTTTTTTCTCTTCAAGAAAAACTTCTGCCGTAAGTGTTTTTTCTATGCCATCAGCAGTTTTTTCTCCGCTGACAACTACCTCACTGATATAATCAAGATCTTTGATGTAACTTTCTATTTCTTCGGGATAGATATTCTTCCCGTTGCTGAGGACTATTACATTTTTCTTTCTTCCGGAGATAGTGAGTTGCTCTCGTTCATTGATGTATCCGTAGTCACCGGTATAAAACCACCCGTCGTTAATTACTTCAGCTGTAAGGTCAGGTCGCTTATAATAGCCTATCATCACAACGTCACCGCGGACACATATTTCTCCCGTACCTTTTTCATCGGGGCTGTCTATACGCCACTCAAGACACGGCAGCTTTATACCTGCGGTGCGGTAATCGTTGTATAAATCATGATTGACACACACCAGAGGGGAGCACTCTGTTATTCCGTATCCGTTTATAAAGTCGAAGCCGACATTGTCGAAAAACTCTGCAACCTCTGATCGTATCGGTGCACCACCGCAAACTATTTTCTTCAGCCTGCTGCCAAATATTTTGTGGATAAAACTGAAAATTTCACGACGGTTATCTGTTCCGTTTCTTCTTAGTTCGTTGCTTTTATTTACGAGAGCTTTGAAATCGTATTCGTTACCTTTATTTTGTATGTTTTTCATTATACGTTTATAAAGTGACTCCGCAATTGCAGGTACGATATAAACATACGACGGTCTGTAAATCTTAAAGTTCTTCATCATTGCGGGCAGACTTTCATTGATGCAGATTGTTGAATGATGATGAAACGAGACGAGGATATCGCTTACCGCTTCGTATGTGTGATGATAGGGGAGGATTGAAAGTCCGGTATCATAGACAGTTGAAACCATCAGACCATTGTAAACGCTTGAAACGAGATTGTGCTCAGAAAGCATAACCCCCTTGGCGTTTCCTGTTGTACCTGATGTATAGACCAGCATTTTCAGCTTGTCGGGTTCACTATGCTCATTCAGATAACCTGACTTGTCGAGAGTACGTCCCTTTTCTACACATCGGTCGAATGAAAGGAATTTTCCGTCGTGTTCTTTTCTGCCAAAAACGATAAACATTTTTATTTGCTCTGAGTCTGCACTGCGAGTACGGAACATTTTTTCAAATTTATCATCGCAGAAAACTACACTTGCTTCGCTATCGTTTAAAAGGTAAAAGATATCCCTTTCAGGAAGATCTTTATCAATAGGCACAAAAACACCGTTGCCTCGTAATGCTGTGAAATATGAAACTATCCAACGGTAAGAGTTTGCACCGATGCAGGCTATGTGCTTATCTGACAAACCTGTATCATGCAGAAAGGCACCGAGAGAAAATACCGTGTCAATAAATTCAGAAAATGTAACGGCTGATATTTCTTCATCTGATCTGAATTTATATGCGATTTTATCTGCAGCATCGTTTGCGGCAATTTCAATCATTTCTTTTATAGTTGAAAACTTTTTGACTTCGTAAAACGGATATTGATAATTATTCATTTAAATATCTCCTTATAGCTGTTCAGATTTTTGACAGATGCAGACTAAGTATTCAAAAAAAACAGATAATTGAATATAAATAAATTATTAAAAATTATTGTTTTTTGCTTGATTATTTTTCTGCTAAGTGTTAATATTCTATACTATATGGAGGGATTAAATTGTCGAAAGTAGGATTGATTGTAGAAGGTGGCGGAATGCGTGGCATATACGGCTGCGGTGTTCTGGACGCTTTTCTTGAAAATGATATCAGATTTCCTTACGGTATAGGAGTTTCGGCAGGTGCAGCCAATCTTGCTTCCTTTGTCGCTGAACAAGAGGGAAGAAACTATAGGTTTTACACAGACTATGCCTTTGATGAAAGATATATGAGTTTTAAAAACTTTGTGACTACAGGATCTTTCTTCGGTATGGATTACATATACTCTGAACTTACAGAGACTGTCGATCCTATCAATTTTGAAAGACTTATCAATACTGAAATGGAATACTACGTTGTCGCCGTCGATGCAGTTACCAGTAAACCTGTCTATTTTAACAAGGAAGATGTTCGAAAACACAGAGGCGACGTCTTCAAAGCATCAAGTGCTGTCCCTGCGATGTGTAAACCTATTGAGATTGACGGTAAGCAGTATTTCGATGGGGGAGTATCTGATTCGATTCCGCTGAAACGTGCATTATCTGACGGATGTGACAAGGTCGTAGCGGTACTTACCCGTCCGAGAGGATATGTTAAAAAACCTGAAATGGGAAAGACTATTTATTCTGAATTTCTTAAGGACTATCCCACAATTGTCAAAGCTATGAACGTAAGACATTATGTTTATAACGCAACGCTCAAAAATCTGTACACACTTGAAAAAGAGGGCAAAGCTTTCCTTTTCTGCCCTGAAAAAACAGAGAGGGTAACCATCATTTCAAGAAATAAAGATGATCTGAATGCCCTTTATAATGAGGGTAAAGAGTACGCTGAAATGCAGATGGAACAATTAAAAAAGTTTATGGAAGAATAAAAAGGAGCTGATCACAGCTCCTTTTTTTTGCGCGTATAAGGTTTTTGTTCATCAGTCAGATCCATAAGAAAGTCAAGGCTTGTGTTATAAAAGCTTGCAAGGATCATAAGATTTTCGGTTGTAGGCATAAGCTCACCGTTTTCGTATTTTGAGATAATACTCTGAGGAATACCTGTTTCCATTTGAACTTTTATCTGCGTGTAATCATTTATGACACGTATAAGCTTTAAATTCCTCATAGAAGCACCTCGTATCTCTATATTATATATTCAATTAAAGCATAAAATATGCTTGACATTTATAATTTTATTGAATATAATATGAATGATATGAATATTATTAATGTACGTTGATATTTTGTATCTTTGTTTCCCTGATTTTGCTGATTGCAAATATAGTTATAAGTGCTGTATGTATAAGCAAAGTTTTCAGGTGTTACGCAAAAAACGCTGTTTACAGAATGATACAAGTTTATTCTGTTTACGAAATTTGAAAGAAGGTAATGAAAATGGGATTGTTTGACAAAGCAAAGGAAGCAGCAAAAAATTTTGCGGGAGATCTTAAGGAGCAGGAGGCTGCAAATAAGGAACTTGCTGCTACACCTATGGAAGAAAGAGTTAAAATGAGACCTGAGGGAGTAAGATATTGCATAGTTAATAATCTTGGGAAAATTCTCGATGTTTATGACAATAAGGTGGTTTTTACATCTACAAAGTCGACATCAACTCTTATAACAGGTATAGCACTTGGTACTTCGATGACACAGGGTGAAAAAACTATATATTTTAAAGATGCAATTGGTGTACAGTACAAGCCGTCATCAATCGCAGACGGATACATTCAGGTTGAAACTGCTGCAGGTGGAATGACATCGACATCCAGTCAGTATGGCGGAGAAAACTCTATACAGTTCAGCGGTAAAGATAAAAATGCTGAGGCTGAAATTGTTGTTGATTTTATCAGAAAGCAGATTGAAGAGATTAAGAATGCACCGGCAGGTGGCGTTATACAACAGGTTTCTCCTGCAGAAGAATTGAAAAAATTCAAAGAACTTTTCGATATGGGAGTCATCAGTCAGGAAGAGTTTGATGCTAAGAAGAAACAACTTCTAGGTCTTTGATAATTTTATATACTAAAAAAATAAGGAGCCGCACAAGCGGCTCTGAAATAGTATAATGATGGTAGACACAAAAAAGTGTCTGCCATCATTTTTTATGATAAGATAAAGAAAAGGAGCTGAAAGAAATGGGAAGACCAAAAGGCGGAACAAACAGAAATCATAGCAAAGAAGAAAAATTAGCATTGGTATTACGAAATTTAAGAGGTGAAACAGGCAGAGTTTTAGAAAAAGAAACTGGAATATGCCATACACAAATTCACAAATGGACAAAGCAGTATTTAGAAGGCGGAGAAGAAGCTCTCGTGAACAAAAGAAAGCCAGGCAACCCTCTTGCTAAATATCATCGCAAAAAGGAACTTACACCAATAGAGCAACTTGAATACAAAGTTGCTTTACTTGAAAGGGAACTTTTAAAGAAAGATGCAGAGGTAGTTAGATTAAAAAAATCAATAGAACTCGAAAGGGGCGATGCCAAAAGAAAGTAATTCAACAGCTGTATGCTTGTGTTGAAAAAGAGAGTAAAAACCGTTCAGTAAAAGAACTTTGTGATATATACGAAGTTTCACGTTCAGGATATTACAAATGGCTGAAAAGAAAAGGTACATTAAATCGTTATGAACAGCAACAGAAAGAGTTGGATTACTATGTTGCAGACATTCATTCTCACTATCCTTCACAAGGCTACAGAACAATAAATGACACACTTTTAAATATGTACGGTTGGGTAGTATCAGATGTATCTGTATGGAAATCAATGAAAAGATTAGGGATAAAAGGATATGACAGAAAACAAAAAAGTCCTGCATCCGAAGGTGCAGAACACGATAAATATCCTAATATCCTTAATAGAAAATTTTATTCAGATAAGCCTATGCAGAAAGTTGTAACAGATGTTACCTACATAAAACATAGGAACAAATGGTATTATCTTGCGTTGTACTTAGATTTGTTCAATAACGAAATTCTTGACTGGGGGTTAAGTGATACTTTTGACAATTTTCTTGTAATGAAACCTGCAAAAAGAATCCTTAAAAAAGCAAAAAGCACCGGAGCCCAAATCCTTTTGCACAGCGACCAGGGCGTCCAG
>JAGBFD010000071.1 GCA_017936645.1 Clostridia bacterium | reverse complement strand
ATGGTCGCCGCAATCTGCGTGCGGTGCGAATGTGGGCTTATGCTTACCGCGAAGGAGATCAGCTGCTACTGTTGCTACGCGACCGAGCGGCTTACCTGCTGCGTCAAGCACATACCACTTACGAACGATGTCGTTCGCCTTAGGCATATAAGTTGACATAAACTTACCTCCAAATAATTTTTAATGCTCGGATAGTTTACCACAAGCCCCAAAATAAGTCAATACCTTTTTTGCAATTTTTTAATTTAACTTTTGCAAGCTCGTTTTTTCTTCGTTTTACTCGTTTTTTCATACCAAATACTCTTTTTTAAAATATAAAATTTTTCTGTTTTGTTTTTGTAAAAAATAACAAATTTCAGAATTTTTCGCAGGTTATGACCTTTTTGAGTTATAACCTGTCTTTTTTTGCACTATGGGTGAGAGGACTTTCTCAAAAACGAAAGAAAGGAAAATGCAAATGTCACTTAAAGAAAAAGAAAAACTGTTCTGCTCATATTATTCGGAGTCGAGGAATGCACGTAATGCCGCTGCTAAGGCGGGTTACGGAATTCTCACCCACAGAAGTGCGGTAAAGCTTATGGCACGTGAGGAGATCCGAAAGGAGATAGAACGTATAGACCGCACAAGGCTTGTGAGTGCGGAAGAGGTTGTTTCAGGTTACCGTCAGCTGGCGTTCGGCTCTGTTGCCGATGCTCTGAAGCTTGTTTACTGTGAAGAAAGCCCTGACAAGTATGAGCTTGAAGGGTTGGAGCTTTTTAATATCAGTGAAATAAAAAGACCTAAGGGCGGAGGAATTGAAATTAAATTTTTTGACCGTCTGAAGGCACTTGAACACCTTGAAGCTATGAGTAACGGCGGCTCGGATGAAGACTCAGCACTTCCATTTTACCTCGCTCTTGAAAAAAGTGCTGCCGCATTGAAGAGAACGGAAGATGAGTAATTCGCTTTCAACTTTTTCAGAGTTTTCACCGAAACAGCTTGATGTGCTTACCTGGTGGTGCCGAAGCTCGGATAAACACCTGTACGATGCAATCATCTGTGACGGCGCTGTGCGTTCAGGTAAGACTGTTTGTATGTCCCTTTCGTTTGTAGCGTGGACTTTCTATGACTTTAACGAAACTTCATTCGCAATCTGCGGTAAAACAATAGCATCACTTAAACGCAACGTTATCACACCGTTGACACCAATTTTAACCTCCCTTGGCTTCGGGTTGAAAATGAAGACTTCGCAGAATTACATAGAAATAACCTACAAAGACAAGCAAAATCGTTTTTATCTTTTCGGCGGCAAGGATGAAGGCTCAGCTTCGTTGATTCAGGGTATGACGCTTGGCGGTATTCTGCTTGATGAGGTTGCACTTATGCCTCGCTCATTTGTAGAACAGGCGATCGCACGTTGCTCGCTTGACCGTTCAAAGCTGTGGTTTAACTGTAACCCTGAGCACCCTATGCATTGGTTTTACAAAGAGTGGATAAATAAGACAAAGGAAAAGAATTGTCTTTACCTCCACTTTACAATGCACGATAATCCGTCACTTACACCTGCGATAATAAAACGCTATGAAAGCCTTTATTCAGGTGCATTTTATCAGCGTTTTGTTGAGGGTAAGTGGGTTGCGGCACACGGTACGGTTTATCCGATGTTTTCGTCAGCAGTCCATGTACGAAAACCGCCCGATACATCACGTATCAGCCGTTACTACATCTCGTGTGACTACGGAACGGTCAATCCGTGTTCGTTTGGTCTGTGGGGAGAGTGTGACGGCAAATGGTACAGACTGCGTGAATATTATTACAATTCACGTTCGGAGGGTGAGCAACGTACGGATATGGAACATTATGCTGAACTCGAAAAGCTGGCAGGGGAAATTCAGCCTGAGGCTGTGATAGTAGACCCGTCAGCGGCAAGCTTTATCCAATGCATACGCCGGAACGGACGTTTTACCGTCATTCCCGCTAAAAATGATGTGATTGACGGGATACGTCAGGTGTCCGATGCGCTCAAGCAGGAAAAAATTTACTTTTCTCCTGAGTGTGAGGATACACTGAGAGAGTTTTCTCTTTATAAATGGGACGAAAAAGCTGTCCGAGATGCACCGCGCAAGGAAAATGACCATGCTATGGACGATCTGCGTTATTTCGTTACTACGGCGCTAAACGCACCTGACAGTGACTTTTTCGTAATGAGTGTTTCACGCTGATGTGAAGCACTCTCCCTATAATTTGATTGATGAAAGGAGAGTCTGAGTGGGAATTTTTAAAAAATTGTCCTCTTCAAAAACAGCGGTGTCTGCACCGCAGACCTATCGACACAATCCTTTCGACCGACTTGATAATTATGTCCCTCTTTCCAATGTGCAGAATTCACTTTACAGAGAGCTTCGTGAGGCTGTACCCGTACTCGATGCTGCGATTTATAAAATCGTTCGTCTGACGGGAGGTTTTCACGTGGAGTGTTCAAAGCCTTCACATACCACAGCGTTGCAAAGCTTCTTTAGAAATGTCAGCGTAGGCGGAAATCAGCAGGGTATTGAGGCTTTCATTGCAACTTATCTTGAACAGCTTCTTACATACGGTACCGCAGTTGGTGAAATAGTTACAGATTCGCACGGCAGGTTTGCCGCCCTTTACAACGCTGACCTTGATGACATTGAGCTCAGAAGAGGTGATGACGGGATTTCAGCTGTGGTTTGTGTGAAAAATTTCTATGAAACAGTACCTGTTGACTATCCTGAGCTTGTCACTCTTTCGGTGCTTAATCCTGAAGCGGGACAGCTTTGCGGAAACTCAATTATGAAAGGTCTGCCTTTTGTGAGTAATATTCTTATGAAGATTTACAATACGATCGGCATCAACTGGGAACGTGTGGGCAACGTACGTTTTGCCGTTACCTACAAGCCGCAGAATGACGTTATGGACAGAGCATACGCTAAGGACAGGGCACAGCAGGTTGCACGTGAGTGGAGCGAGGCTATGCAGTCAGGAAAGCAGATCCGCGATTTCGTCGCTGTAGGTGATGTCAGTATCAAGGCTATCGGTGCTGACAATCAGATCCTTGACAGCGAAGTACCGGTAAGACAGATGCTCGAACAGATCGTTGCAAAAACAGGCATCCCTCCCTTTATGCTTGGACTGAGCTGGTCATCTACGGAAAGAATGTCATCTCAGCAGGCTGACGTGCTTACAAGTGAGCTTGAAGCATACAGGAGAATTCTGACTCCCGTTATCGAAAAAATCAGCCGTTTCTGGCTCATTTCAAACGGTATTCAGGATAAAGCAGAGGTCGTTTGGGACGATATAACGCTTCAGGATGAGGTTGAGCTTTCAAAGGCTGCTCTCTACAGAGCACAGACAAAAAGGATCGAACAGGAGTTGACTCAGAATGAATAAAGAATTCAGAACAGATATAGCTCCCTGTACGGTCACGGATGAGGATATGCTCCTTATTAATAAGCTGACCGTTAAGGAACTTTCAAAGGATGAAGTATATACATTTAAAGTAATACTCTGTGACAACGAGATTGACCGCGACTGTGAGCGCTTCGATATTGCGGCGCTTGAAAAAATGGCCGAGTTGTTTGTGGGAGTTACGGGAATTTTTGATCACAATCCCGGTAGCGGCAATCAGACTGCAAGGATATTTTCCGCGAAGTGCGAAATCATTTCAGGTAAGACGACATCTTTGGGTGATCCGTACACCTGCGTTATGGCAAAGGCTTATATGCCCAGAACTGCAAAGAATGCTGATCTTATAACGGAAATCGATGCAGGTATCAAAAAAGAGGTCAGCGTGAGCTGTCAGGCGGAAGGATTCATCTGCTCCGTGTGCGGAGAGGATATGCGTCACGGACATTGCAACCACGTTAAAGGAAGAGAATATGGCGGCAAGCTCTGCCATTGTATTCTGTCTGATATTACAGATGCCTACGAATGGTCTTTCGTGGTGATACCGGCTCAGGTGAATGCAGGTGTTGTCAAAGGGTATAAAGATACATTTACAGATACGTCAGACATAATCAAATCTGTCAGAAACGGTGACTGTGTGAAGCTTACCAAAGAACAGTCACGAATATTGTGCGATTATATCGCTTCACTTGAAGCAAGAGCTGAGGACGGCAGTCTTTTCCGTAATACTCTTGCGGACGAGATTATGAAATTCGCTCTGACAGCCGTACCTTCACTCGATGAAGACTGCATCAGGACTATGTGTGCCGATGCAGATACAAAGCAACTCATTAAACTCAGAGATGCATTCAGAGAGAAGGCGGCAGAGGTGATTCCGCTTTCACCTCAGCTCAAGGCTAAAAAAGAAACAGTAAAAAACCATAATAACGAATATAAATTCTAAGGAGGATTTAAAATGAGTTTTGATAATATAAGACTTGAAAAAGGTATGTACGGTACCGGCCGTTCATTTACACAGACACTTGAGGCACTCGACCCCACAGAAAATTATAAGGGTACTGAGCTTGAAGGGCTCGACGCTTATGAAAGACAGCTTAAGAGATTTGACATCAGACCGTCGGGATCAGACAGCTCAGTAGTAGGTAAGTTTTTCCAGACGAGTGATGCAGCGGTGCTTTTCCCCGAGTATGTTTCACGAGCTGTACGTTACGGTATGGATGAGGCAAGCTTCCTTCCCGACATTGTAGCTACGACTACCAACATCGATTCTATGGACTACCGCGTTATGGATCTCAAGATGAGTTCTGACAACGCAACTATGAATGTCATTTCAGAAGGTGACACTCTTGCAAATGCAGACTTTACCGTCAGCGACAGAACGATCCGTCTCAAAAAGCGTGGCAGAATGATCACGACTTCATATGATGTGCTTCGTTTCCAGCGTCTTGATATCGTTTCGATCGCACTTAAGAGAATCGGTTCGTATCTTGCACAGAGCCTTATGGCTGATGCAGTTGACGTGCTTCTCAACGGTGATGCCCCGGGTGCAGGTAATGCTGCAGAGTCAGTGGTTCCGCTTTCTTCAACCTGTACATACGCTGATCTTATCGACTTCTGGTCGGTTTTTGCTCCGTATGAACTTAACACAATCCTTGCTTCACAGAGTGTTACAAGTGAACTTCTGAAGATGGATGAGTTCAGAGATGCAGCAGCAGGACTTAATTTCCACGGCACAGGCAAGCTCATCACACCTTTCGGTGCAAATCTCATCAAGACAAGCTTTGTTACTGATCCGTCAATGCTTATCGGTCTTGATAAAAACTGTGCACTCGAAATGGTTAAGGTCGGTGATATCGAGACTGATTACGGCAAGCTTGTGGACAGACAGCTTGAGCAGATTGCGATCACATCTATTACAGGCTTTGCACGAATCCTTCCCGGATGTGTCAAGACTCTCGCTGCACAGAGCTTTAATACAGGCGGCGAAACAGGCGGTACAATCGAAGGAGAATAATAAATGACAGCATGGGAAGTTAAAGATTACCTTTCGCTTTTGACTGTGTGGGATGAAGCTGACGAGAGTGAAATTCTTTCCCTGTGCAAGGCTTCCCTGAGAGAAGTTGAAGCAATGCTTAAAGCAGATGCTGACCGTACTGATGTGAGGATAGCTTCGGCTGCTGCGGGTATCGCATTTTACAAGCTTACTCTCAAGAGAAGTTTTTCATCTGCCGATGATGAGATCACAAGTTTCAAAGCAGGTGACGTGAGTATCACGCAAAACAGCAAAGACCGCACAAAAGAACTCTCTGATGCTGAGAAGCTCTATGAAAAAGCATTGAACAGCCTTATTCCTCTTTGTCAGGATAATGGATTTGCTTTTGAAAATATCAGGATTAAGGTGATGCCATGACTTTAAAATCAATGTTTGAAAAGTTTGGCCAGGAGATTACCTTCAAAGGTTCAGACGGATGGAGTTCGCCGATTTTCGGCGGCTTCATCCAGCCGCTTCGCTATAAAAACAAGATGTATCTTAACGGTGTAAACACGGTTATAGGCTTTAACAGTCAGGGTCATTACCTGTACATCGGTCCGCCTGACCACGATGTAAGCAGACTTGGCGATGATCAGTGGATAGAGTCGGGTACGCAGAAGTATACCGTTGACAGAAGCGAGAAGGTTTACTTCAAAAATGAAGTGATCTACGTCTGGGCGATAATAAGAGAGATAGTGGAGGTTGATTGATGGACAGTATCGTTTCCTTGCCTCAACGCATAGTTGAATGGCTTTCATCTCAGGAGGATATGAAGGACATCAAGTTCTTTGTTGAATATCCTCCCGTCAATAAAGCTGTTCCGCTGAGAAGAACGATAGTTGCGGTAGGTATTGAAAATATAGAAATCGTTGATAAGTTTGTGGCTAATGATGACGGTGTGCTTGAACGTCAGGAGTACTGCAGACTTGCGAGAATCAAGGCGAATTTAAGTATCTGCGTTCCTTTTTCAAAAGGCGGTCACAAGTGTCATGATATATTTACGAGGATTACAAATGCCCTGACTTTTCGCACTAATCTGAATATACTTGAGTCAGGGTGTGTACAGATAAAGTCAGACCGTGACACAGATGCGCTTGTTATGACAGGCTGGTTTCTTATGGAGGCTGACTTCTGTCCTGCAGACAGCACGGATGAAAACTTTGAATCTTTTCTCGATAAAGAGCTTTTGTGCGGAAGTCACATCCGAAATGAAACCATTCACGTAACTCAGAATGACAAACTGAAGTGGAATGAGCAGTTTGTAGTCGGCACGTATTTCGGAGACGGAGGATCTTCACAGACGGTAAATGTCGGATTCAGACCGTCATTTGTCATTGCTTATGTGCCCGGATTCCCGGCTGTGCGCGTCAATTTTACAGCTTCGACAGCGAAAACGTATTTTGCTGCGGGCTCAGAGCTGTCTTCTTCCGGAATTGTTATTACGGAAAACGGTTTCAGAACTACGTCCGGAACAGTGGGCGGGGCAACACTTGCTTTAAACGAAATGGGAATTTCTTACGGTTATATTGCTTTTAGGTAATTATAGGGACCGACACAACGGGTTTTGCAAGAGACTCGTTTGTGTCGGTCCTTTTTTTATTGACATAAGAGTTAAAATCAAATATAATTATCTTGGTATCTGATACACTATAAATAGAAAAGGAGATATAAAAATGAAAAAATCACTTTCTGTTTTTCTTTCAATCTGTATTGTTTTATCAATGCTTATGACAGGATTGGTAACGGTACACGCTGAAGGCAATACGATTGAGGGAAGCCCGGAAGTTACCTGGAGCTTCAATGAAGAAACGGGTGAACTCCGCTTTGACGGTGTGGGTGCAATTCCGGATTATGACAGCTATACCGATGATAAGGGAGAAAAAGACCTTAAGTATCCATGGAAGGACAAAACTTATACAAGCATTGTTTTCGGTGAGGGTATCACAGGTATAGGCAACTATGCTTTTTGCTATAGTGAAAGTCTCAGATCAGTAGTTATTCCTGATACGGTTGCTGTGCTTGGTAAGGGTATTTTTATGTGTTGTCCGTCTCTTGAAAACGTTGTTTTGCCCGGTGAAGCTACTGAGATCGCTGAAAGCACTTTTACTGCGTGTGAGTCGCTCAAAACAGTTACTTTCGGAGCAAAGACCGAGAAAATAGGCAGAGAAGCTTTCTATAAGTGTGAAGCACTTGAATCTTTCAGCTTACCTGCAACTCTCAAGTCTGCAGATGAAGCAGCATTTGCTTACTGTACGGCTGTGAAGACAGTAGTATTGCCTGAAGGATTTACTGATCTCGGTGCACGTGTTTTCTACGCTTGTGAAGGACTTGAAAGCGTTACTTTGCCTGCTACACTTGCAATGATCGGAGAAAATGCATTTGACGGTTGTCGTGAACTTAAATCAATTGCTTTTCCTGAGCTGATCACAAAGCTTCCTGTAGATGTCTGCAGCGGATGCCGTGCTCTTTCGGAAGTTACTCTTCCCGAAAATCTTACTGAAATAGGTGCAGGTGCATTTAATATCTGTACTTCACTCAAGGAGATTACAGTTCCTGCTACTGTGACTTCTATCGGTCAGTTGGCACTCGGCTACGGCAGATGGGGACAGAAGGTTGACGGCTATACCATCAACGGTTACGGAAACAATGAGGCTGTTCTGAAATATGCAAAAGAGAACGGAATAAACTTTAACTCAATCGGGTATATCACAAGCGGTTCCTGCGGTGAAAATGCAACGTGGGAGTATAAAGAGGAAGAGAAAACTCTTTATATCAACGGCTCAGGTGCGATGAGTGACTATACAAGTGATTCATTTATTGCTTATAACATCATTCCTTATGAAAAGGTTGTTATCTCACCCGAAATCACTAAGATAGGTAACTACGCTTTCTACAATGCGGGTGCAGTTAATTTCACTCTTCTTGAGAAAGTTGAAGAAATCGGTGAAAAGGCTATAGGTTACTACGATAACGCAGGTACACCTGCTCTTCGCGAAGGTGCAAGCATCACAGGTTATGACGGACTTGAGCCTATGACTTATGCTGCTGAGAATAATGTTACTTTCATTTCTCTTGGTCAGTTTATCGTTACTGAAGGTACTCTCGGTGAGTCTGTGACATGGACTTATGACAAGGAAACAAAAGTGCTCACAGTAAGCGGTACAGGCGAGACTTATAACTATACCGAGGACACTCTTCCTGACTTCGCAGAGTATGATATTCAGTCAATTACTGTTTCTGACGGAATTACAGTCATCGGCGACTATGCACTCAGCACAACTAATGCTTACAGCGATATTACGTTCGGCAAGGACATTGAAAAAATCGGTGAAAAAGCTTTCGGTTTTGTAAAGATTGAAGAGCTTGACGAAGAGGGCAATCCCACAGGTGTCAAAGCTTTCTTCCCGAATGAGTTCCTTGTAGTACGCGGTTATATCGTAACTCCTGTCGATGATTATGCACTTTCGGAAGAGTGCGGCTTCGCATTTGAAGCTCTCGACGGTGACACATATCCTCTTTTCACATTTATCGTGAAGTCAGTTATTGATCATATCAATAAGTTTATTATCATTTACACTGAGGATCCTTCAAATGTGCCTGACGCACAGGCTATTATGGAAGCTTTCCCGTCAGACAGATTTACAGAGGTTGTTGCTCCTGAAGTTTTCGGTTCAGGTAGTGAATTCAAGGTTACAAACGAAAACGGTACGTATACTTATAAAATTGTCTTAAAGGGTGACACTACAGGTGACGGCAAGGTTAACTCAGCCGATGCTCTTGCAGTGCTTCAGGATGCTGTAGGTCTGAATGTTATGACTGACGAAGCGATCTGCAGTGCGAGCGACGTCAACTATGACGGAAAGAGAAACTCAGCTGATGCTCTCCTGATCCTTCAGTCTTCTGTAGGATTGGTCAATATTGACAATAACTATAATCCGGGTATCATCAGATAATCTGTCTGATATACACTTTGTACAAATTATACAATCTAAAATTTACACTTAATAGCTGAGAGCTTTATTACAAGGTTCTCAGCTATAATTTTTTGGTAATTTTTTAAATATTTTAAACATATTTTTTCAATTTCTATTGTTTTTTCTGTTAATATGTGATATAGTAACAGCATGATGCGTTGGTAAGCAAGCCGTTTTTTTATACATAAAAACCACAGCGAATATAATCTGACGCTCAGTACAAAGGAGGAATTTGTTTTGAAATACTATAACGCGAAGGATATCCGTAATATTACACTTGCAGGTCACGCAGGTCGAGGCAAGACTACTCTTGCAGAAGCTATGCTTTATATCGCAGGACTTACAGACAGATTGGGCCGTGTAGAAGAGGGCAATACAGCTCTTGACTTTGACCCCGAAGAGAAGCGTCGCCACGTTTCCGTTGCAGCAGCTCTCGCTCCTATCGAATGGAAAGATTGCAAACTTAACATAATTGACACTCCGGGTCTCTTCGACTTTGAGGGTGAAATGGCAGAAGGTATCACAGCTTCAGAATGTGTTCTTATCGTTCTCGGTGCAGGTCATAAGTATGACGTAGGTGCTGAAAAGGCATTCAAGGCAGCTAAGAAAAGAGGCAAGATGTTTGCTATCACACGTTGCGATAAAGAACACGCTGACTTCTATAAGACATTTGAAGAAGTACGTGCAGTACACGGCGGTGCAGTATGTCCTGTTATCGTTCCTTACATAGTTGACGGTCAGGTTAAGGCTTATGTTAACCTCGCTTCACGTAAGGGCTTTGAGTATAAGGACGGCAAAGCTACTGAGATCCCGATGCCGAACGATCCCAAGATCATGGAAATGCTCGACATCCTTACAGAAGCTGTTGCTACTGCAAGTGATGATCTTATGGAGAAATTCTTCGCAGGTGAAGAGTTCACACGTAAAGAAATCATCCAGGCTCTTAATCAGGGCGTTAACGAATCATCAGTTTATCCCGTATATGCTTGTTCAGGTTACACGATGGACGGTGTTGACCTTCTTATGGACGAACTTGCATACTCAGCTCCCGATGCTGCTTCATACGCAGGCGGTAAGGATGTTGACTGTGATGAAGATGGTCCTCTTGCAGCTCTCTGCTTCAAGACAGTTGCTGACCCGTTTGTAGGTAAGATGTCTTACTTCAAGGTAAGCAGCGGTAAGATCACTCCCGAAACTCCTGTTTATAACGCTCGTACAGGCGAAACAGAGAGAATGGGTAAGATCATTACAGTCCGTGGCAATAAGTCTGAAGACTGCAAGTGCATCCCTGCAGGTGACATCGGTGTCGTTACAAAGCTCAACTGCGTTAAGACAGGTGATACTATCTGTTCAGCTAATAATGTTATTGAGCTCAGTAGTGTTAAGTTCCCGACACCCTGCCTTTCAATGGCTGTAAAAGCTTGCAAGAAGGGCGACGAAGAAAAGATTGTTTCATCTATCAACCGCCTTCTTGAAGAAGATCCGACAATCAAGTTCGAAATGAACAAGGAGACAAAAGAACAGATTCTTTCAGGTCTTGGCGAACAGCATCTTGATATCATCGTATCCAAGCTCAGAAGTAAGTTCGGTCTTGATGTAGAGCTTACAGTTCCTCGCGTAGCTTACAGAGAAGCTATCCGTAAGACAGTTCAGGTTCAGGGTCGTCATAAGAAGCAGTCAGGCGGTCACGGTCAGTTCGGTGACGTGTGGATCCGTTTTGAGCCTACACAGGACGAAGGTCTCATCTTTGAGTCAGAAGTTGTCGGCGGTTCAGTTCCGAAGAACTTCTTCCCGGCAGTTGAAAAGGGCTTGCTTGAGTGTATGAAGAAGGGTGTTATGGCAGGTTATCCGATGGTCGGCCTTAAGGCTGTGCTTTATGACGGTTCATATCATCCCGTTGACTCATCTGAAATGGCGTTCAAGATGGCTGCAAGTATCGCATTCAAAAATGGTGTTCCGCAAGCTAACCCGACTATCCTTGAGCCCGTAGGTACTCTTAAGGCTATTATGCCTGAAGCATTCCTCGGTGATATCATGGGTGACGTTACAAAGCGTCGCGGACGTGTGCTTGGTATGGGTGCTTCTGAAGAAGAGCCGAAGTATCAGGAGCTCGTTGCTGAAGTTCCGATGGCTGAGATGAATAACTTCTCAACAGTTCTTCGTTCAGTAACAGCGGGCAGAGGATACTACACATTTGAGTTCACTCGTTATGAAGATGCTCCTGCAGCAGTAGCTGAAAAGGTTATCGCAGAAGCTAAGGTTGACGATGACGAATAAAATATAGAATCAGCAAGGAGACGACTTCGGTCGTCTCCTGTTTGCATTATTATTGTATTTACAACAAGTTTTGACACTTGAAAAGATATATGATGTATGATAAAATCACATTGTAATCGGTTTTATGGAGTGATTTGATGAATGATGTCAAAGATTATATTGACTATCCGGAAAATGTAAAAAAATACGATACTGGTAAGCTTCCTATAAGACAGAAATTCTTTTTTACGTCTATTTTATACCTTGCATCTACTATTGCGGTCTCGACTATAAGAGGCGGCAGTAAGATGAAGAAAATCAATATGGAAGGTCTCAAACCGCCTTATGTTCTTCTGAGTAACCATATGCAGTTTGTAGATTTCCTTATAAAGTATAAGGCTACATTTCCTCACAGAGTTCATACTATTGCTACTCTTGAGGGATACTATCATAAACCGTGGGCGATGGAGCAGATCGGCTCTATCTGCAAAAGAAAATACACTACCGATATCGGCCTTGTCCGTTCGTGCAACAAGGTTTTACGGGAATTCAAAGATGTTTTATGCATCTATCCTGAGGCTCGCTATTCACCCATAGGGACAACCTCAATTATTCCTGAGGTTATTTCACAGCTTGTAAAGAGAAATAAAGTTCCTCTTGTTGTTATACTTCATCACGGAAACTATCTGCGTGCACCTTTCTGGGATTTCAGACGCAAGAGAAAGGTTCCTCTTTATGCTACTATGAAGCAGGTGCTTACTGCAGAACAGGTTGAGCAGATGACTTCGCAGGAAATTCACGAAGTCATCCTGAAAGAAATGCAGTACGACGAGTACACCTGGCAGAAAGAAAACAATATCCGTATAACCGAGAACTTCCGTGCGGAGGGTCTTCATAAGGTTCTTTACCAATGTCCCCACTGTATGACTGAGTCTAAGATGAATTCAAAGGGAATCCACCTTTTCTGTGAAGAATGCGGAAAGAAGTGGGAGCTTACCGAGTTGGGTGAACTTAAAGCTCTCGAAGGTGAGACGGAGTTTTCACACGTACCCGATTGGTTCGAGTGGGAAAGAGCCAATGTGCGTAAGGAAATCGAAAACGGAACCTACCGCTTTGAAGATGATGTGCGTGTATATACTCTTCCGGGTGCATGGAAGTACTACTATATGGGCGATGCGAAGGTTCGTCACACTATAGAAGAGGGCTTTGTGCTTGAAGGAACTCACAACGGTGAGCCGTACAGAATTCAAAGAACTCCACAGAGTCTTTACAGTCTTCATGTAGAGTATGATTACTGTCACATAGAACCGATTGACTGCTTTGATATCTCGACTTTGAATGACTCATTTTTCTGCTATCCGTCAAAAGAAAATGTCATAACTAAGCTGTGCTTTGCCACAGAGGAATTGCACAAGATCGTGATGGAAAAGAAAAAAAGACCGAAAAAATAAAAAGAATTCCGGCAGGAACGGTTAAAGATTCTTGTCGGATTTTTATTTACTATTTTTGTCACAAATGTTATCATAGACATATAATAATACTGTGAAAAGGGGGATTTTTATGCAGATGGTTCTTCTGACTGCACTCGGTGTAGGCGGAGCGACGATAATCGGTTCAATAATCGGATTCATTTTCAAAAAAATATCACACCGCTTCAGCGATATCGTTCTTTCGTTTGCGGCAGGAGTTATGCTTGCGGCGGCTGTGTTGGGACTGATCGTACCTTCACTCGAATACGGAGGAAGGTTTGCAATAGTCATAACTGTTGCGGGAATTTTCGTTGGTGCGGCTTGTCTGAATCTTGTGGATAAGCTTGTTCCTCATATCCATAAACTTGCAGGAACTGATCCCGAAAACCATTCCACGAACGCTAAACGTGACAAGGTGCTTTTGTTTGTAATGGCGATCGCTATCCATAATCTCCCCGAAGGCATTGCGGCAGGTGTCGGCTTCGGTTCGGGAAATACTAATGAAGCTCTGCTGATAGCAGGGGGAATTGCTCTGCAGAATATACCTGAAGGCATGGTTATCATCGGACCTATGCTTTCAGCAGGAATTTCACCGAAAAGAACGTTTATCTGTGCGATGGCGACGGGTCTCGTCGAGGTTGTGGGAACTTTGCTTGGTTATTTTGCGGTAAGCGTTGCTTCAGCAATTCTGCCGTTTGCTCTTGCTTTTGCAGGCGGTACGATGCTCTATGTAATCAGCGACGAAATGATACCTGAGACTCATGCTCACGGAAGTCAGCGTGGAGCGACGTATGCTCTGCTTGTCGGGTTCTGTCTGATGCTTGTGTCAGACTTCCTTTTAGCCTGACGGAGAGGCAACAAACAGCATATAAATAGTTACAGCAGGGATTACTCCCTGCTGTTTTTTTTATTTTAATCTATAAAGCTCTTCGCAAAGGATACCTAACTCTTCCATTGTCAGGCTTTCGGCTCTGACTGTTGCGGAAAGTCCTGCGTTTTCGATAGCTTCTATTACTTTCTGCTTCGGCATTCCGAGACCCGAGCTGATACCGTTTGAAGCAGTTTTTCTGCGCTGACTGAATGCAGAACGAACCATTGTGAAAAAGAACTTTTCATCCGTTACCTCGACGGGTACTTCCTTGCGGATATCAAGACGTATAACCGCACTGTCAACGTTCGGTGCAGGCATAAATGAACCTCTTGAAACGTCGAAAAGTTTCTGAGCTTCAGAATAGAAATTTACTGCTACCGTTACTGCACCCGAGTCCCTGCTTCCGACCGCGGCACAAAGGCGGACAGCGGCCTCTTTCTGCACCATTACGGTTACTGACTCGATATTAAGTCTGCTTTCAAGAAGTCTCATAATAACAGGTGAAGTTATATAATACGGCAGATTTGCACAGACTATTACGGGCATATCTCCGAATTCTTCGCGAAGGATTTCATGAAGATCAACCTTGAGAATGTCTCCGTTGATTATCTTTATATTGTTATAGTCTGCAAGTGTCTCATCAAGAACGGGGAGAAGTCTTGTGTCAAGCTCAACGCAGACTACCTTATCCGCACGTTTTGCGAGTTCCGCGGTCAGAACACCTATTCCTGCTCCGACTTCAAGCACACCTACACCTTCACGTGCTCCGCCTTCCTCTGCGATTCTGGGACAAACAGACGGATTCACTATGAAATTTTGTCCGAGAGCCTTTGAAAAGGTAAAACCGTGCCTTTGCAGGACACTTTTTATTACTCCGATATCCGATAAATTACTCATAATAACCTCATTTGTTATTGCAATTTAGTTTTAAAACCTATATAATAATATCGTATTGGTGAAAATTTGTCAATTGGAGTGATCAATATGTCTATTTTAGTTACAGGCGGTGCAGGTTACATCGGTTCACACACTTGCGTTGAGATGCTTAATGCAGGTTATGAGATCGTTATAGTAGATAATTTCTACAACAGCTGTCCCGAATCCCTCAACAGAATCAAGGAACTTACAGGTAAGGATTTCAAGTTCTACGAATGTGATATCCGCGACAGAGAAGGCCTTGACAAAATATTTGCAGAAAACAATATCGAAGCAGTAATTCACTTTGCAGGGCTTAAGGCTGTAGGTGAAAGCTGTGCAAAACCCCTTGAATATTATGAAAACAAC
This sequence comes from Clostridia bacterium, assembly GCA_017936645.1. Lineage (GTDB taxonomy): Bacteria > Bacillota > Clostridia > Oscillospirales > Acutalibacteraceae > CAG-488. The sequence goes on along the minus strand of JAGBFD010000071.1, from coordinate 2,126 downwards.
GTAGGCGGAACTATCACACTCTGCGAAGCTATGCGTGATGCAGGCTGTAAGAAGATTGTTTTCAGCTCATCCGCAACTGTTTACGGCGAAAACAATGTTTCTCCCCTCAAAGAAACAATGCAGATCGGTGGCACTACAAACCCCTACGGCACTACAAAATATATGATCGAGCTCATTCTCCGTGACCTTTGGGCATCAGATAACGAGTGGAGCATAGCTTTGCTTCGTTATTTCAATCCCATCGGTGCTCACAAGAGTGGCAGAATCGGTGAAAACCCGAACGGTATTCCGAACAACCTTATGCCGTACATTACTCAGGTTGCTGTCGGTAAGCTCGCTTGTCTGAGCGTTTTCGGTGATGACTACGACACACCTGACGGAACAGGAGTACGTGACTACATCCACGTTGTCGACCTTGCTCTCGGTCACGTTAAGGCCGTCGAAAAGGTTCTCGCAGACAAAGGTGTCGACGCTTACAACCTCGGCACAGGTATCGGCTACAGCGTTCTTGATATCGTTCACGCTTTTGAAAAGGCCTGCGGTAAACCACTTAACTACAAAATTGTTGACCGTCGTCCGGGCGACCTTGCAACCTGCTATTCAGACCCGTCAAAGGCTCTTGAAGTTCTTGGCTGGAAGGCAGAAAGAGGTCTTGATGAGATGTGCGAAGACTCCTGGAGATGGCAGAAAAATAATCCCGAAGGATATTGATTTATGGAATTACACGAAAACAGTCAGGCTCCCGAAGTTGCTATGCTTATCGGTCTGGATATGGATGATTATGATGCTGAAGTATCTATCGATGAACTTGAGGAGCTTGCACGTACGGCAGGTGCAGTCGTCTGTGCCAAGACTTTGCAGAAACGTGACCGTCCTGACTCAGCAACTTACGTAGGCAGCGGTAAGCTTGAAGAAATCAAGGAATTTGCCGAGGCTAATGAGGTTGACTTGCTTATCTTTGACGGTGAACTTACTCCGTCACAGCAAAGAAACATTGAAAATGAAACTGACATACGCGTTATCGACAGAACTACGCTGATTCTCGATATCTTTGCCGCAAGAGCAAGAAGCGGTGAAGGTAAAATTCAGGTCGAGCTGGCTCAGCTTAAGTATTCTTTACCACGACTCGGCGGTAAGGGAACTCAGCTCTCACGACTTGGTGGCGGTATCGGTACGAGAGGTCCGGGTGAAACAAAGCTTGAAAGCGACAGAAGACATATCCGCAGACGTATCCAGAGCCTCGAAGAAGATCTCAGGGAGATAGCAAAACGCCGTGAACAGCTTCGCACAAGAAGAGAAAAAGACGGAGTTGAGACCGTTGCAATCGTCGGCTACACAAACGCAGGTAAGTCAACTCTTATGAATGCACTTACAAATGCAGGTGTACTTGCCGAAAACAAGCTTTTTGCGACGCTTGATCCGACTTCGAGAGCATTGATTCTGCCTGACGGACGAAGCGTTATGCTTATCGATACGGTTGGACTTATCCGCAGACTTCCGCACCACCTCGTTCAGGCTTTCCATTCAACGCTTGAAGAGGCGGCGTCTGCTTCCGTTATCCTTAACGTCTGCGATGCCTCTGACCCTTGCTGTGCCGAGCATCTTGCGGTGACAAAAAGTCTGCTGAATTCCCTTGGATGCGAAAACAAACCTATTGTTTCGGTTCTTAATAAATGCGACCTTTGCGACAACTCGTTTGTTCTTCCTGCAGAGGGCAAGTTTGTTATGATTTCAGCACTCAACGAAAGAGGCTTCGACAATCTCCTTGCACAGATTCAGTTGGCTTTACCGCTGACGAGAAAGAAAGCGGAATTGCTCATTCCTTACAGCGACGGAGGACTTGTCAATTACATCCGTGAGGACGGCGTACTTCTTGAGGAAGAGTACCGCGGTGACGGAATTTACATCAAAGCGATCGTAGATATCCGTTTCCTTGAAAAACACAAAGATTATATTATAGGATAAAATAAACACCACGCTTTTCAACTTTTCAACGAAAGCGTGGTGTTTTTATGTACAAATTCGGGTTTGTGGGGATGTTTAGTTTTGCACAAATTAAAGTATGGCATTGCCTCCCTTGCCTAAAGGGAGGTGGATTTTGCGAAGCAAAAGACGGAGGGATACTT
>JAGBFD010000070.1 GCA_017936645.1 Clostridia bacterium | reverse complement strand
GTTGAGGCTCTCGGCAAGGATAGGGTAATAGGTGTTCTTATGCCGCAGGGTGTTCAGCACGACATTGATAAAGCTTTTTTGCTTGTAAATCATCTCGGTATCAGACACTATGTTGTCAATATCAAGGATGCGGTTGACAGCGTTATTGCAAATATTCCCGAAGAGCTTGAACTGACTGCTCAGTCAAGACAGAATCTTCCGCCGAGAATCAGAATGTCAACTCTCTACGCTGTTTCACAGAGCTGTAACGGAAGAGTTTGCAATACCTGCAATCTTTCAGAGGACTGGGTAGGATATTCTACACGTTACGGTGATTCTGTGGGTGACTTTTCTCCTATGTCAAATCTTACAGTAACCGAGGTTAAAGAAATCGGCCGTCTTCTCGGTCTGCCCGATGAACTCGTTGATAAGGTTCCGATTGACGGTTTGTGCGGTAAAACAGATGAAGAAAACCTTGGTTTTACCTATGCCGAGCTTGATGTTTATGTAAGAACAGGTGAGATAGAAGATAAAGCCAAGAAAGAAATAATCGACAGAAAGCATAATGCTAATCTTTTCAAACTTCAGCTTATGCCGTCTTTTGATCCTGAGATCTGATTGGGTGATATGATGAATTGGGAAGAAAAGTTATACAATAAAGAAGAAAAACCGCTTGACTCTCTTGTCACCGGTTACAGTCACACATCTGTATTCAGGACCATTGCATTCATTGGTGACAGCTTGTCTTCAGGTGAATTTGAAACTGTCAATGAAGACGGATCAAAAAATTATCACGATTTTTATGAGTATTCGTGGGGTCAGTATATAGCGAGAAGGAACGGCCTTAAAGCCTACAGCTTCTCAAGAGGCGGTATGACAGCTAAGGAATATATCGAATCATTTGCAGAAGATAATGGCTTCTGGGATAAAGAAAAGGCGGCACAAGCATATGTAATCGCACTTGGAGTCAACGACGTTTACAATGCAGGAATGCCTGTCGGCTCTGTCGAAGATATTAACTCTGATTATCGTGAAAACAGCAAAACTTTCCTCGGATATTATGCGGCTATAGTTGCAAGATATAAGGAAATAAGTCCTGATGCCAAGTTTTTCTTTGTTACATTTCCGAAAGAACCGGGCAGAAAAAGAGATGCTGATGCTGCTGCGGTCAGAAACGGATTGTACGAGCTTGCTGAGTATTTTGACAATGCTTATGTTATAGATATCGGCGAGTACGGTCCTGTATATGATGACAGATTCAGAGAGAAATTCTTTATGCTTGGCCATATGAATCCGTCAGGTTATATTTTTACTGCCGAGATGATCGATTCTTATATCGACTATATCGTCCGTCATAATCCGAAGGATTTTGAAATGGTAGGTTTTATAAACAGAGTTGATTGTGTCAGCGGAGTTTAATGCAATTTACTTTTATTTAAAATTGATTTTACAGATATGTTATATATCCAGATATGATGGTATTATCAAAACAGAGTGTTGTTTTGATAATACCTTTTTCATATACAGGTATCACCGTCCGATAAGGACTTTGATATAAAAAATAAGAAGGAGATATAACAATGAAAAAAGCGAAGAAATTTCTGGCAGTATGCCTGTCGGCAGTAACAATGTTTGTAATGTTCAGCTTTTCGGCCTCAGCGGCTGACCTGAAGCTCGAGGTTGCATCGGTTCTTTTTGATTACTATATTGGCGGGGTTGCTGTAGAAGATTATGAGGACTACATCACCGTTGAGACAGATGGTTTTGAATTCCTTGAGTCAGAGGACATCCCGATTATAGAGGCGTATGATTATACGGGTAAAAAGATTACCGAGTATAAAAACGGTGAAAGATGTGAAGTGGTTCTGCGAATGCAGGCATCGGACGGCTATTACCTGACTACTGGTTGGTTTTCGGTTAACGGGATTTTTTCTGACGATAAGATAATCAATACCGTTGGTGAAAACGGTGAAGAAATCACTTATCTTGAAATGTGGTTTTCTGTAACGATAGGTGTACCCGATTCTGTTGACGGTTACAAAAGAATAGAGGATCTGAGCCTTTATGTAAAACCGGATTCAGATTATAATGTGTCTGATTGGGAAAAATATATTTTGGTAGATAATTTATCTTTGGAAATTGCACATCACGGCACAGAGTCTCCGGTCAGAGCCTATGATGCCGACGATGTTGATGCCGGTCCCTTAGATAATTCAGACTACTTCAAAGCCGGTGAAGAGTACCTGATTTACATTGACGTAGTCAGTGATAGATTTTCAAGACTTCCGATTCCCGGATTTAAATCATTGAAGGTTAATAATGTTGAAACGAGTGATTATACATTTGGTTCATACCGTAATGTATTTGATTCTGACGTAAGCTGCGTAACGGTATGTGCCAGAGTCAAAGCTCTGGATTCAGATTATAAGATAAATTATGCTTCTGTTAACTTTGAAATGAGACCCGGTGTGAAGATAAGTGACCTGTATGACGTTGCAACAGTATATCCGGAAGGTGCGGACGTTAAATTGATTGAGATTTACTCTTCGAAGGATATGTTCAATGCACCTCTCGCAGATAATGAGGTTATAGAGCTGGGCTATGAATACTTAGTGTATGTTGATCTGATAGCCGAAGATGGTTATTATTTCCCGCTTGATGATATGCAGTCGATGAAAATTGATGGGGAAGACTCACCTTATGCATCAACGTATTACATCGAAGGTGATGAAGGCGAACTTGTCGAATGTGTATACGGAGAGCGTTACTATGACTTCAGACCGTTTGGTAAGTTGATAGATTTCTTTACGTATATTACGAATGGTATAATCGATATCTTTGCAATTATAAGAGGATTGATTCTTCTTATGTTTATTTAAAAGAAAACACGGATTGCTACTGAAAATGTAACAATCCGTGTTTCTTTCGTTTTATTGTATGGGTTGTTTTAAGAGCAACCGTACATTGATTATGTTATCAGTTGTCGATATTGATACCGCGCTGCTTTCTGAGCTTTGCGAGTTCTGAGAATACTCTTTCCTTCTTTTCACCTGTAAGGTCGTAGAAGAAGAGGGGAATTGCACAAAGAAGAAGGCTGATACCCGGAACGATTGTAACGAGAGAGAACATAGCGAAGTTCTGGGTCGGAGCAAGGCTATTGATAGCTTCGACAACTTCGGGACCTGAACCTACGTTGAGGTTCTGCACGTCGATCTTAACGAGCATATACATAAGTATGATCATAACCGTTGCAAATGCATTGCCGATTTTGTTGACAAATGACTGACACGCAGAGCCGAGTCCGTTGTTTCTGAATCCTGTTTTCCATTCCATAAAGTCAAGGCAGTCACATACCATTGCAAATGAAACGTTATTGATAACGCCGAGAGGAATTGCAGAAATAAGCATAAACGGGATGCAGAGGAGAAGATTCTTTGTGAGCCAACCTACTACGAGAGTACAGCAGCTTGCGATGAAACCACCAATGCAGGAGACAATCATAATGTGCTTGTACTCAAATTTTTTGTAAAGCTTCGGAAGGAAAATCATTGCACCGAACATACCGACAGCTGCACATACCTGAATGACAAGAGCAACTGTTGAAATGTTTGAGTTGATTTCATCTACAGTCTGCGGAGCAGTCTTGCCGATGTAGAATCCTGAATAACGAGCAACGTGAGGAGCTGCAGCCTGAAGCATGTATCTGCCGAATGAAAGCATACCTGAAAGTACAACGAGCATAAGAGGCTTACAGGTGAAGATTCTCTTAAGCGTTGAGGGCTCACCGGGTGCTCGTTTCTGCGCATCGGGGATCTGAATTCTTTCCTTGATCTTGAATGAAGAAAGAGTGAATAACGGCATACCGATGACAGCCATTGAAATTGCCATTATAGCATACTTGAGGATGTTCGCTTTTTCAAGATCCATTCCTGCCACAAAGTAACCTACTATGATAGGAAGTGCGACAGTAACAGCAGATCCTATTCCGCCTACTGTTTTACCGTAAGAGATGATTTTGCCGCGTTCTTTTGCGTTCGGCGTCATAACGTTCGGCATACTCCAGAACGGAACGTCGCTGGCAGTATATATCATACCCCATGCAACGTAAACAACTGTCGTAAAAATATAAAGCCATATGCTCTGATTCTTTGTATCAAAGCCGGGGTTAACGAACATAAGGATTGTAAGAGCAGCGATAGGGATAGCCGTGAAAACAGGATACGGCTTCATTCGTCCCCATTTTGTACTCTTTCTGTCCATAATCATACCCATCATCGGGTCGTTGATTGCGTCCCACACTCGTGCAAGAAGCATGAGGAGAATAACGAACATCGGTGTAAGGTAAAGAACATTCATGTAGTAGTCAGTTATGTAACTTGACATACAGCTGTAAACAAGACCCTGTCCTAAAGCAGCAATGGCATAAGCCTGAACTTCACTTTTCGGAACGTAATTCTTGTTTTTGAGATTTTTTGTTTTTTTGACCGGATGTCTTGCTGGTTTTATACCCATAGTGAACCTCCTGAAAATTTCTACACAAAGGTATTCTAACATGAAAAAGGACCCTTTTCAATTAAATTGAAAATTATTGATGTAGAAAAGAAAAAAGCTTTTTTGTAATATTTCACAAAATAAATAAAGTATATCATAAAATGATACCCCAACCGCTGTGAAAAACTGCGGGTTGGGGCGTATATCACTTTATTTTAAATTGATTCTGAAAAGCCTTGCACCGTGCGGATTTACCTTTGCAGAGAAATTGCTGTCAGTTACGGTATACTCTTCGTGCTTCCACATATCACGTACGCTGTAATTGACTCCGCTGATTGAGATATCAGAGATGTCAAAATAAATTTCCCGTTCTTTTTCATCTGTGTTAAACAGAGCGACGTACTTGCAGTTTTTACCGTTTGATGTCCAGATGATTTCGCCTTTACCGTCAGTTTCCTCACGGCTGAACTGCCTTGCACCGCTTGAATTTCTGAGCATATCTATAAGCTCTGAGTTTTGGAGCAAAGAAAGTGTGAATTCGTCATTTTCACGCATTTCACCGCCCATCATAAGCGGAGAACGGAAAATGCCCCAGAGTGTCATCATTGTAATCTGTTCATCATGGGTGAAACGCGTATAGCGGTTTCTGTATTCAGGCAGTTCCTCTGTTTTCTGAATTCTGCCGAGGGGGAGCATATCGCAGTCAGGCCATGCACCCGGCTGAACATATTCCTGCCAGGCAAAACAACGTTCAAACATAGCGTGGAGTTTGCTCCATTCATCCCAGAAGTCACCTGTCATACGCCACATATTTGCGTTTGCGGCGAGGTGTTCATGCTCACAGACGGGAGCGGGTCCGGGAGAAAGACTCAGAACCATATCTCTGCCGCATTTATCTATGGCTTTGCGCAACATTTCGATTTCTTTTTTTGCCGAATAAGGATTGTGCGGGTAAATTTCGGTATTGGCGATGTCGTCACACTTGATATAATCCACACCCCATGAAGCGTAAAGTTCAAAGATAGAATCGTAGTACTCCTGTGCACCTTTACGGTCGGCAAAAAGTCCGTACATATCAGGGTTCCAGGAACAGATTGAAGCGGGATTTGCTATATCACGTGCGGTAACGCCTTCACACTTGATTTTTGTATTCTGATGGGCAGCCTGACGGGGAATACCTCTCATAATATGAATTCCGAATTTAAGTCCGAGTGAATGTATGTAGTCAGCGATAGGCTTAAAACCTTTACCACCTTCAGAGGAAGGAAAACGCTCAACGGACGGAATAAGACGTGAATATTCGTCCATACAAAGGGGTGCAAAGTAATGGTAATAAAAGCTGTTTGCTGTCGGTTCGGACCATTGAATATCGCAAACTATGTATTCCCAACCGTAATCCTTGAGATGCTCAGCCATATAGTCAGCATTGGCGAGAAGCTGTTCTTCATTGACAGCGGCACCGTAACAGTCCCAGCTGTTCCATCCCATAGGAGGAGTAAGAGCTAATTTTTTGTGCATATAAATCTTCCTTTTGTATTTTTGGTACTGCTATTTTACCACTATGATGTGATTAAAACAAGAAGAATAAAAAATTTCCCTGAAAATAATTCAGGGAAGAGTTTCATTGGTTTATTGTATTTTCATTCAGTTCGTAGAGAGTTTCATTGATCTGAGCGACAGATTTGCCGGTTGCTATGCCGTTAATGATAATACAGTCACGCTTTGATTTGGGATAAAGAGAAGCAAACTGTGCGATTTTTAAAATTTCCTGTGTTTCCTCAACATCAAGCTGCATAGCTATACATATGCTCAGCAGAGAATCTCTGGAAGGTTTTCTTGTGCCGGAAAATATCTGGTATCCCATCACTTCACTAAGCTCAGAGTTTTTAATCACGGCAGACTTGACTAACTTTTTCTTTTTGAGTATATTTGTTAAGTAGGTGGGCAACTCATCGCTTATCATATAGACACTGTTTTCTTTAAGGTAGTTGCTGATATTATGTGCCTTCATTAATTCATTCATAAGTTGATCTGTGCTTTTCATACCTGATTTAAACCTCTTGGAAGTGATTTTTTGAACGATTTTGAAAATATTATTGCAGAGCAGTTTGCCTTTGTCAAGGCTTTGAAAAATACTGAAGAAAAGTCTGTTATTGTCCTTCGTCATAAGACACTCGGTACTTCTCTTGTAGTTAAGACGTTTGAGTCTGACGGATGTGTCTATGAAATGCTCAGCAGAATCTCACATCCTAATCTGCCCAAAGTGTACAGCGTAGAAAGAACAGGGGACAAATGCCGTGTTATAGAAGAGTACGTTAACGGCGTTACTGTTGCAGATGTTCTTTCCGGTGGTCTTTACACATTGAAAGGTGCAAAGGCTGTTGCAAGGGGAGTGTGCTCAGCACTCGAAGCGTTACATTCCGTAAACATAATTCACCGCGATATAAAACCTGAAAATATTATGATAGACAGTTACGGGAACGTGAAACTGATTGATTTTGACGCATCGAGGATTTATAAGCATTACTGTTCCCTTGATACTTCGTTTGTAGGGACTGTAGGTTTTGCTGCACCTGAACAGTTCGGAATCAACCAGACGGATCCTCGTTCAGATGTTTTTTCTATGGGTATTTTGCTCAATATAATGCTTACGGGTGAGCACCCTTCAAAGCATCTTTACAAAGGTAGATTCAGCAAGGTGATAGAAAAATGCATAAACCTCGATCCCAATAAGAGATATCCTACCGTAACGGAGCTTCTTAGAGAATTATAACACTAAAATTTTATTTTGTCCTATGCAGTCTGCATAGGACAAACAGACCGCTGACGTTGTAAAATACTGTCAGCGGTCATGTTTTTGAACGCACAAAATGCAGAAAGGAAGAGTTGTCTTGAATCACTTGGTTTTGAAATTGTCAGAAATAATAAAACTGAGGCTATGGTTTGGGAGATAATAGCAGTAATTCAGGTTTTGGTTGACTTATTTACGGTTATATTCAATCTTTCATACAACGCTTTTGTAGGCGGTGTCATAGCAGCAGTCGCTTGTGTGTTCGGATTTATGATAAGGAACTTTGTGGTCAAAAACGAATACGGTTTCAAAGCTATTGAAAATTGATTTAACTGTAATGACAATTCTTTTAATGCAAATTAAAATAATTTTTATAATCAGTAACGGAGGAAAACAGAATGAAATGTAAAAATTGTGGAAAAGAACTTCAGGCTAATATGACGGTTTGCGATGCTTGTGCTGCATCGGTCTCTCAGAAAAAGGACAATAAAAAGAAAATTATCGGTATAGTCGTCGGCTGTGTATGTCTTCTTATAGCAGCTGTACTTATTTTGGGCGGTATATTCTCTGCGATCGGAAAAGCTGGTGGGTCAGATGAGTATGTCGATATGGTTCAGGAAGGCTCGCTTTATTATTTCCCGGATGAAACTGTTGAAGAAGCGTTCGATAATTTCTTTGCAGACCCTGAGTGGGAATCGTTTGTTTCAGAAGATGGCGACAGAATCGTTGAGTTCAACGGTACGTGTGAGTATTACGGTGAGGATGAAAACTTATGTATGCAGTTTACCGTAGACGAAGAAACCGGCGAGTTTGAGATTACGTATGTTGATATTGCAGGTGAAAGCTTCGGCTATGATGACCTTGAGTATATTCTTGATACGATTTTTGCTGATACCCAAAAAGCAGACGGTACAGATAAGTATGTCGATATAGTTAAGGAAGGCTCGATGTATTATTTCCCGGATGAAACTGTTGAAGAAGCATTTGATGATTTCTTTGCGAACCCTGAGTGGGAATCGTTTATTTCAGAAGATGGCGACAGAATCGTTGAGTTCAACGGAACCTGTGAATATTACGGTGAATATGAAAACTTATGTATGCAGTTTACTGTAGATGTAGATACAAGTGAATTTGAGATTACATATGTAGATATAGCAGGTGAAAGCTTTAGTGATGAGGATATTGAATATATTCTTGACACAATTTTTTCTGAATAAGACTTGTAAATAAAACGAGATAATATTATACTTTAACCGATATCTTCTGAGGATATCGGTTAGTATTTTAGAGGAGTGATAGGTTTTGCAATGCAAATTCTGCGGAAAAGAGCTTCCTGATGAGAGCAAATTCTGCCCTTATTGTATGGGTAAGTTCATTGATGAAAATCAGATTGCGGTAACACCAAAGCAAAAGAAAAGTTCTAAAATGATAATTATCGCAGTAATTGCGGTTGTATGCGTTGTGGCGATCGTTGTGACTTCGGTTCTTGTTGTTCCCAAAGTGGTGAAAAAGCTTGCGGAAAACAAAAACAATGCTGTTTCGTCTTCGCAGACTGAAGGCGATGGATTCAAAGAGAAGGATGCAAAGTCAGACGATGATCTTGGTCTTATGAATGTTAAGCTCAGAGGTGAAGGAGCGAAGCTCACTGATACACAGAAGCTTCTCGTTGAGTATTTTGATACTGACTACTTTGAGGCTCCGTACAGCTCATTACAGCGTTATCCGCAGGTGTATAAAGGAGCGCAGATAAGCTTCCTTTGCTATGTGACAAAAGTTATCGAGAGTAATGATAAGGAATACACTCTTCTTGTCGAATATGGTGCATTTGAGACGGAGGACGGATACTATCAGCCCACTAAGGAATATGCCGTCATCAAGGGTGCACAGACTCAGACACGTATAATGGAAGGCGACTCATTATATGTCTACGGTAAGTACGATAATGTGAACAAATACGAAGTCGACGGAACCAGTTATACCGTGCCGACAGTCCTTGTCAACAGATACATATATTTTTCATATCTTGATTGGTCAGAACCTATGTTCTCAATGGAAGAGATACGTACTTTAGCGAGATATATTTTTGGTGATGACGTAAAAATCAGATACACCAAGAACGATGATTCAGCCGACAGCGATTTCGATTATGAATTCTTTGAAGGATCGCACTATACAGCCGAGCTTGACAATCAGAGCAATGCAAACTTTACAAAATACAGATTTTTTGCAGGTTTGGGCGGCTCAATCGTTGACTGCAAGAGTGAATGGCCTGTTGAGAGAAAGATTACTTTCTCCGCAGATTTTGAACACTTTTATCTTCAGATATTTGACCATAGCCTTGAGGTTTACACACTTGAATGCTACGACAGGAATCTGAAAAAGATATGGAGCAGAGAGTTTGACCGGACCACGACTGCCGTACTTGACTATACTGCAAATCATATCTATCTCGTTGCTAACGGCAGTATGTATATCCTCAATGCGAAAACAGGTGAAAATGAGATGGAACCGAAGTATGTCGGAGCGAAATATGATATCCGTAAACTGAAAGACGGAATTCTCCTTGTTTCACCCGGAAAGTCCGATGCGGTAATGAAGACTGACCTTATGGGCGAAGTTTTGTGGACAGCTAATCTTACGGCTGAGATTTCAGATTCATCTACCGGTGCTGATAAACCGATTATACAGATCATCAACGGAAATTATGTACTGCAGTACAATGCAAACTGGGAAAATATGATGGACACCTACAGCGTAGTAATCACTCCCGACGGCAAGGTTGAATTTGACGGCAGAGCGTTTTAACTTAATATAATCAGAAAGAGTTCAGCCTTTGAGGCCGAACTCTTTTTCTTTGATAGCAGTAAAATGAGTGATGCAAGAGCTGCTTGACAAAGTCAAGTAAATAGTGCTTGGCTTTTTTGACGTAAGATATTATAATGTAGTGTAAAGGGGGATACACTCGTGACAACAGGTGAAAGAATAAATTTTTACAGAAAAAAACTCGGCTTGTCTCAGGAGGAATTAGGCCAAAAACTTTTGGTCAGCAGACAGACTGTCAGCTTGTGGGAAAAGGATCAGACAGTTCCTACGATTGATAATCTTATCAGGTTAAAAGAAATCTTTGAGGTTTCTGTCGATGAACTTTTAGGTTGTGCCGGTGATATAAAAGAAGATACGGATATTCCTTTAGAATCATATTTTATGAGCTACTCAAAAAGTGAGATTAATAAACTTTCAAGGCTTATTAACAAACCGTTGATCACACGGTTTATAATTACATTAGTAGTCACTTTTTTCTTTTTCGGTTCTATGGATTATGCTCAGGAAACATTTCCGGGAGTGGCAATAATATTTGGCGTTTTTATTGCGATAACGTTTTCGCTGATTAGAGCTGCTGTTTTTAACTACAGGAGTTTCAAGACGGTTAAAAACAGATTGCTCGGTTCTGCGTATGAATTCAATGTTTATGAGAATTATTTCACGGTAGTGGTTTTAAAAAATGGAGAATTCAGAGCAAAATATCAATATAATTTTGAAAAGATTGATAAAATTCGTTATATGGGTAATTATCTTTTGCTTTCAGTTGATGGAGGTGCCTTCGTCCTGCGGAAAGAATCATTGAAAGCAAACAGTATGTTCTTCCTGATGAAGAATTACTCAAAGGAAAATGCGGTTACGACCGAAAAAAGATATACGCTGTATAAAACCATACTTATGGTATTGTTTGTTGCATCGCTTCTGTCGTTATTTTTCTCTATGATTATCGGAACGATTATGTCAGAAAGTCATATCTTTTTTCAAAGTCCCTGGGCGTTTTTTGTTGTTCTTCCGATTCCGGTAGCTTCGCTGATAGCGGGCATAATCTTTAAAAAACGAGGATATAGGTGTAAAAAGAATATTGTCGCAGGTATTATTTTTACCGTTCTTTTGTGCATTTACGGTATAGGTACATTTCAGACTGCTGAAATGTATGACCATAGCGATACAGCAATAGTTAAGGTTGAAGAAGCTCTTGATATTGATTTTCCGGAAACAAAGCAGATCGATACTCAGAATTTGTCCGACAGTGAGCAAACGAACAGCAGAGGTTTTATTTATTATACCAGCGATGTTTACTTTGTCGAAACCGATGTTGAAGATTTTGAAAAAGAAATCGAACAGAACTCCATTTGGTTAAAGAGTGTACCGAACGATCTCATAGGAATAACTTCTCCTTTTTCTGAATTTTATAAAGGCAGATATTTCATTGTGTATAATGTCGATACAAAACAGATTAATGAACTGCCGGAAGAAAGCGGGAAATATCGGTTTTATTACGTCGCTTATGACGATGAGAGTAACAGCATGAAAATAGATGAATATATTATAGATTATGTAAAATAAATTAACACCCTTTGAACTGTGCTCAAGAAGCTTGTTCAAAGGGTATTTTTAAAATATCAGTGTCATTGTCAATAATATTGCAAGTCCTACAGCATTTACAGCAAGGAAAACAAGAATGAATTTTCCGGGCTTTGCGTTTTCCAAACGAAGGTACAGCTTCAGCGTTATAAGACTTGCAAGGGAAGCTATCGGAGTACCGAGACCGCCGATGTTGACTCCTTCAATCAGCTCTTTCCAATTATCCGTAAATCCTGAAAGCAATACCGCGGCAGGTACGTTACTTATAATCTGACTTGCTCCCGCAGCTGTGAGTAAAGTGCTTTTTTCAAGCAGATTCTTTAAAAATATATTCACAGCGTCGATTCTGCCGAGGTTGCCTGATACGATGAAGAAGCATACGAAAGTAGCTAAAAGTGCATAATCGGGCTTTGCTAAAATTCTTCGATCTGTTATCGCTATAGATATAACTATTATTCCTAACATAATTCCGAAATGAATTACGTGAAATACCGTCAGAAGGCAGACTATAAAAAGAACAGCGTAAACTGTCAGCTTAATGGGATTTTTGATTTTTTCTGCATCAAGTCTGATGTCAGTAAGTTTTTTTGGTAGGACGGGCAGGGAAGCGATACTCAGAGTGAGAAGACTTATAGCCGTGAGAGGGAGCATGGTGCAGAAAAACTCAGCTATCGAGAGATTATACTCAGAGTATAAAAACAGATTCTGCGGATTGCCTACGGGGGTTGCCATACTGCCGAGATTAGCACCGACTGTCTGAAGAACAAGGATTGGAATGACAGCTTTTGTGCATTTCATTTCAGTGAGCAGACCTACGGTAAACGGTACAAAAACGAGTAACGCCACATCGTTTGTCACGAGCATTGAGCTGAAAAAGGGCAGGAGAACAAGTATCAGACCAAGCACCTTACCTCTTTTGCAATGCTTCAGTATCACATATGTAAGCCATCTGAAAATCCCGCAGCTCTGAAAACCTGCGACGACCGCCATGAGGCATAAAAGTAACGAAAGAACGTGCATATCTATGTAGCCGATATACTGAGCATCGGGCGGAACCAAAAACATCGTAGCTGCCGCACAAAGAAGCGAGATAAAAAGTACAGCTTCTTTTTTTATGAAAGAAATAACAGTCTTCACCTGAATACCCCTTAAAGAATAGTTTACACTATAGTATCACAATCTGACAAATTTTTCAATTAAAACAGCATCGAAACCGTAAGGAATCGATGCTGTCGAACTATTAAAGTATTTTACCTACAAGGAAAATGATTACATTTGCGACGTTGTTGAGCAGGTATCTGATACCTGACCAGATATACGGCTTTTCAAATTCCCATTCGTCAGGGCTTTCAAGGAAACTTCCGAGCGAACCGTCATATTCATAGGGTTCAAGGAATGCTTTTGTACTCATCTTCATAATGCACAGGTTTTTGCAGGCCTGACGTAATGCGTTGCCGAACCCTACAGGATCTCTGTGATAAGCGGATTTGACTGCTGCTACGTGTGAGATTACATTGACTGCCCAGATGCCTGTCAGTATCGTGTCGTTACCGTTGTATACTGCTAAAACGGGACTCATATAACCTGAACCTGTAAAGTTCCATGAGTAGTCAGAAACTACAAAACCTTCAAATCCCCATTCTCCGCGGAGAACATCATTGAGAAGAGCCGAGCTTGCACCGCACCAGTTAAGACCGAGACGGTTGAATGCTGACATAACACCCTTACAGTCTGATTCTTTTACAGGTATCTCAAAAGCTTTGAGATATATTTCTCTCATTGTCTGCTCGTCAGCCCATGTGAATACACCTTCACGATGTGATTCCTGATCGTTCATAACGAAATGTTTGATTGTAACAACGAGGTTCTGCGAACTGCAACCGCGGATAACCGCTGCAGCCATTTTACCTGAAAGAAGGGGATCTTCAGAGTAATACTCGAAGTTTCTGCCGCCTCGCGGGTTACGGTGAATGTTTGCACCCGGAGCGTACCACACGTCAGTACCCATATCCTTTGCTTCTTTGCCTACACCTTTACCGAATTCTTCAGCAAGTTCGACATTCCACGTGCAGGCGAGGGCAGTAGCACAGGGATATGCAGTACCGCTGTCATCGTAAACGAGACCGTTCTGTCCCTTGATGCTTGACGGTCCGTCATTATCCCACGTAGCAGGTATGCCGAGACGCTCAACGCCTCTTGTGTTGTAGCCACCATCGATTACCATATATGTCATCTCATCAAGAGTGAGCTGGTCAAGGAAAGCATCCCAGAGGGTTTCGTCCTCGTATACATCCTGAAGAGTGATGACTTCATCGTACTCAACGCCCATTTTAGGAGCGTCACCCTCTGTCTGAGGTTCAGGCAGCTTATCGACGTTCTTGACATCATCGTCAGCTTCAAGTTCTCTGAAAACGGGGAAATTCTCAGTACCTTCCGCTCTGGAAAGGACAGGAAAATCGTTGTATACATCACTAAAACGGTTTGTGATTTCTGTACCTGTTACGTCATCGTACTTGATCACTTTATCTTCATCGACTACATAGTCAAAGCTGTCGATATGCTCTCTGACATTGTCTCCGAGAATGATTTCGTATGTTCCTTTTTCAAGTACCCAGGCCTGATTGTTCTTGTGATCGTATGAAGCCATATCGTCAGCCTCGAAAGCTACTGTGAGAGTCTGACTTTCACCGGGAGCAAGGATATCAGTCTTAGCGTATCCGCCAAGGCAGATGGCACTTTTTTCAATACCGCCGTCGGTATACGGTGCACTGTAATAAATCTGTGCAGTTTCCTTACCGATTCTGCTGCCCGTATTTGTGATTCTGACATCAACTTCTATTACTCCGTTGTCAGTATCATAGTTGACGAGTTCTTTTTCAAAAGTAGTGTATGAAAGACCGTAGCCGAACGGATACTGAACCTTGTCTTTTGCAAAAGTTTCAAAATAACGGTAACCTACGTAAATACCCTCAAGATATTCAACGTAGTAATCTGAGAGTGATCCGTCATACTTATTATCGCCGAAGCATACGTTTGACGGATGATCGCTTATCTTGTAAGCAACGGTGTCTGCAAGCTTTCCCGAAGGGTTAACCTCACCGTTGAGCACACGAGCGACGGCAGTCATACCGAATTCACCGGGAATCCATATCAAAGCTGCTGCTTTGATGTGCTCGTACTCATCAAGCCAACCCATTTCCATAATGTTTGCTGTGTTGAAAAGAATGATGATATTTTCAAAAGTCGTATCAGCTTTTTCGAGAAGTTCTATTTCTTCTTCTTTGAGCTGAAGCACTTCTTCAGTCAGGTCAGTACCCTCAGCACTTGTTCTGCTGATGACGATAACTGCCGTATCTGAGTAAGACTTTGCTGAACTCATAAGTTCATCGGTAAGTTTACGGGGATCAAGCTCGTCAAGTGAGCTTTTTGCAAACATGAGAGCAAGAAGATTGTTGATAACAGTGTTGTCAGTCTTCGGGGTAGCGGATGTGTCGCAATACTTTTCGTAAAGTGCACGAAGCTCGGTGTTGTATTCGATACCCGCATCGTCAAGAGCATCATAGAAGGTAACAGGATCTTCTGAAATAACGCTGCCTGAGCCTGAACCACCGATAAAAGGACAGACTGAACCCGCACCGAAAACGTTGAGTTTTTTCCCTTCAAGCGGGAGAACATTCTCTTCGTTTTTGAGAAGTACGATACCCTCAGACTCAATCTGAATGGCTGTCTGCGAAGTTTCAGCGATGATAGCAGGGTCGATATCACCACTCATCGCAAAAGCGTGCGGAAAGATTGATGTGGCTATAACTATTGCAAGGATAACCGATAATAATTTTTTGAACTTACGATCCATTAAAACACCCCTTACTGTTATTTAATTCTATAATACAAAAAAGACATTGATCAGTCAATAGACTTTGAATTGAATAAGAGAAAAAAGGTTTGTCAAAATACACTAAATTTTCAACCGTCAATCGTTATATTATACAAATTTTTCTCTTTTACCATTTAACTGTAGCTAAAAAATACGTGTTATGTTATAATATATCAGTATATAAAAGAGCGATGTGTATGCGGATATCGATGCACATCAAATAACAAAAAGGGGTTGAAGTTTTGTCTGGAAAGAAGGGTTTAGTTCAGAAGGCAGGCGGATTGCTTTCAGACCTTAAAGTGTACTGGAAGATTCCTATGCCGGGTCGCTACATGACCTTCAAGGAAATTGCGGCTTATGCCGGTGGTGGTATAGGTGCATATTTCATCATTTACATGGGAAGTCATCTCATTGTTAATACCAACAATATGATTGTCGGTGGTGCAATCGGTGTATCTCCTACACATATGTATATCCTTTATATTATCTCTACACTTGCCAATATTCCTTTGACTGCTGTCAGAGCCAATATGATTGACAACACGAGAAATAAAGCAGGTAAGTACAGACCATATCTGATTTCAATGGGTATTCCGACAGTGCTCGTTGTTTTAGGATATGTATATTTCCCGTACAACTTGCTTTACAGCCTTTTCCCAATGCATATACTCGGATTTGAAGGCGGTTATATAGCAAAACTGGCGGTTGTTCTAATCTTCAACTTGTTGCTCCAGTTTTTCTTTAACTTCTTCCAGGACTCCTATACAAATCTTATTCACGTTCTTTCTCCGAATACTCAGGAGAGAACGGACGTTCTTGCTATCAAGAGTGTTGTCTATTCACTCGCTCCGTCAATTGCAAATGCAGTTGTTCCTGCAGTTGCTGATTTCCTTACGGATAACGATATGTATGACATCAAGGTTTACCGTGTCTGCTATCCTATCTTTGCGGTCCTCGGTGTTGTTCTGACTGCAATTGTTTATGCACATACCAAAGAAAAAATCGTTCAGGCAAAAACGCGAGTTGTACAGGTTAATTTCAGAGATGCTTTCCGTTCAGTTGCTAAGAACAAGTACTTCTGGATTATCGCACTTGCAGGTTGGCTTGGCTTCCTTGAGTCATCATACGGCAACATTTTGTCATGGACTTATAACTACGGTCACGCATGTAGCGGTAAAGTGTACGGATTGCTCTTTACTGTAATCGGTAATGCTTCGATGTGGGGTATGATTCTCGCTCCGTTCTGCATCAGAGCACTCGGCAAGAAGAAGGTTCTTGTCGGTGTCAATACGATGAACGTTATCTGTATCCTTGCAATGGGAATTAACAGAACAAGCATCTGGTGGCTTGCAGTCTGCGTTTACATCAACTATCTTTTCGGTGCTTTTGAACAGATTACAACTCCGGCAATTCAGGCAGATATCCGTGACTATCATCAGTACAGAACAGGTGAGCGTATTGACGGAATGTTTGCAACAGTTCAGACGATAGGTAACGTAGTAACACTTGTAACATCCTCAGTTCTTCCGTTCGTATACGAAAGCTATGGTATCAAGGAAGGCAACGGCTATGAATCACCGTATGACATCCTTGATGTCACAACAGGTGAACCGGGTCTTCTAAAAAAGGTTATCGGTGCACTTATCCTTATGGCTGCTGCCGGTGCATTCCTTAATATGGTGCCGTATCTCTTCTATGACATTAAAGAAGTTCAGCATAAGAGTATCATCCGTATCCTTAAAATCCGTGCCATGTTCGAGGACTTTGGTAACGGAGTAACGAATGACCGTACTCTTGTTGAGGCAATCGACTATATCCGTGATGCAGAAGCTCTTGAAAATAAGGAGAAGGTTCCGGTATCAAAGAAAGATAAGAGAGCAGACAAAAAAGCTTATAAAGAAGCTCGTAAGTACAATGAAGAGATCGAAATTGCTAAGCTTGTCCGTGCTGAAATCGACAAGTTCGCAAGTGAGGAATATAAGATCAAGCTTGAAATCAACGAGCCTATTTACAAAGCAGGTCTTGCCGGACTTTTCAATGCAGACAGAAATGCACTTAAAACAGAGCTCTCAAATGCAAAGAAGATGCCCAAGACTAACGACCACGAAAAAGAGCTCCGCAGCTTTGCAATCGAGGTTGCAAGACACAAGCTCATTTCTCGTACAGCTATAGATGCAAATTACAAGTCACTTTCAGACTTTGTTCAGCCTGACTATGCAGTCCTTGAAAGTTACTACGATGCTGAGGATGCTTGCGACGAAAAGATCCGTGAGCTTTATCAGAAGCAGGATGAGGCTAAAAAGGCAAAGAATAAGGCTGAAGTTGCACGAATCAAGCCTCTTATCAAAGCTGAAAAGGCAAAGAAGGCTGAGTGGCAGAAAAAATCAAAGTCAGAAATGGAAGTTCATGCTGCTTTTGCACGTGCGGCAAAGCCGTATCTTGATGCAGAAAAGATGCTCAAACAGAAGGAAAATTACACTCATTACGAGGAGCTTGCTTCTCTTTATGATGAAGCTAAGGCTCGTATCGAGGCTGAGGATGCAGCTGCACTTGAAGCCCAGAAGAAGGAAGCAGCAGAAAAGCAGGCAGACAAGGAACGTCGTCTGGCTGAAAAGAAAGCTAAGAAAATCAAAAAATAATACAGCAAACAAGC
The DNA here is from genome assembly GCA_017936645.1 of Clostridia bacterium. Lineage (GTDB taxonomy): Bacteria > Bacillota > Clostridia > Oscillospirales > Acutalibacteraceae > CAG-488. Next base: position 51,392 of record JAGBFD010000070.1, on the reverse strand, counting down.
GGCAGGTACGTCAGTTATCTGTCGTTTGTCCTTTATAAGGGACTTGAGCTGTTCGGGCAGGATAATCGTTATTGTTTTCTCACTGTTATGTGGTAAACTTGTCTTGTGAGGTGATGATATGATTACGGATCTTTATGTTAAAGAGCTTTTTATTGACAGCGAAATTCCGAAAGAAAATTACATTTATGATTTGCCGGTTGTTAAATTTCTTAAAAATAACAGATTAAAACTGACTAAACCGGTTACCAGACGTTTTCTGGAGAATCCGGGGAAGATGTTTAATTACCTTTTTAAAAATTAAGCCTGATATTTTTTTTTGAAAAATTTTGAAAAAAATATTGAAAATCAGGTTTTATGGTGATATAATTTATAGTCGTAAAATTTGTGTATATGCTTTTGCGTGTACAAAGGAGTTGTTCATAATGAGTCGTATGATAGGTACAGTTTCACGTGGTGTCAGAGCCCCGATCATCAAAGAAGGCGACGATATCGTTGAGATCGTTACAAGCTCTGTCCTTGAAGCAGCAGAAGATGACGGTTTTAAGTTTAATGACCGAGACATCGTTGCAATGACAGAGGCTATTGTCGCAAGAGCGCAGGGTAACTACGCAACTGTTGATGATATAGCAGCTGACGTAAAGGCTAAGTTCGGCGGCGAAACAGTCGGTGTTATTTTCCCGATCCTCAGCCGTAACCGTTTTGCGATCTGCCTTCGCGGTATTGCAAAGGGCGCAAAGAAAGTTGTAATTATGCTTTCTTATCCTTCTGATGAGGTTGGTAACCACCTTATTTCTATGGATGCTGTCGACGAGAAGGGTGTTGACCCGTACAAGGATGTACTTTCAACTGCAAAGTACCGTGAACTCTTTGGTTATGAAAAGCATACATTTACAGGCGTTGACTATGTTGAATATTATGAAAGTCTTGTCCGTGAGTGCGGTGCTGATTGTGAGATAATCTTCGCAAACAACGCAAAAGCAATCCTTGACTATACAAAAAATGTTATCAACTGTGATATCCATACAAGAGCACGTACTAAGAGAATCCTCAAGGCTACAGGTGCAGAGATAGTTTACGGACTTGATGAAATTCTTAATGCACCGGTAAACGGAAGCGGCTACAATGCTGATTACGGTCTCTTAGGCTCAAACAAAGCAACTGAAGACAAGGTTAAGCTCTTCCCGCGCGACTGTCAGCCCGTAGTTGATGCAATTCAGAAGAAACTCTTTGAAGCTACAGGTAAGAAGATTGAAGTTATGGTCTATGGTGACGGTGCTTTCAAGGATCCTGTAGGTAAGATTTGGGAGCTTGCTGACCCCGTAGTTTCTCCTGCATACACAAGCGGTCTTGAAGGTACACCCAATGAGCTTAAGCTCAAGTATCTTGCAGACAATGAATTTGCTGACCTTTCAGGTGATGAACTCAAGGAAGCAATCAAGGGTAAGATTCAGGAAAAGGATGACAACCTTGTAGGTAAGATGGCTTCAGAGGGTACAACACCGAGAAGACTTACTGACCTTATCGGTTCGCTCTGTGACCTTACATCAGGTTCAGGTGATAAGGGCACACCGATCGTATTTATCCAGGGCTATTTTGACAACTACACAACAGATTGATAAAATTTCAAGTGCCTTATAGTTTTTATAAGGCACTTTTTAAATAAGGTGAAATTATGAAAAATAAAGTATATGAATTTTTGAATAGTCAAAATATCAAATACGAGGTAACAGACCACGCTCCTGTTTACACAATGGAGGAGATGCAGGCTGAGGGTCTTGATAAGCTCGGCACAATCTGTAAAAATCTTTTCATCCGTGACCATAAAGGTAAAAAGCATTTTCTTATCACCGCAGATAATGATACCCGTGTAAATCTTAAAGAAATCGGCACTAAGCTTGAAGCAGGCAAGGTAAGTTTTGCGTCTGCCGAAAGACTTGAAAAGTATCTTGGCGTGACAGCAGGCTGTGTTTCTCCGCTTGGTATTCTCAATGATGCTGACCACTTAGTAACGGTTGTGCTTGACAAAAAGCTTGAAGGCTGTGAAAAGCTCGGCGTTCATCCCAATGAGCACGATGCAACCGTATGGCTCAGCTTTGACGATATTGTAAAAATTATAAAATCACAGGGTAATGAGCTTGTGATTCTCGATTTTGAAAACTGAAAAAATTAAACCTGCCCGTTTAGGCAGGTTTTTCTTTACACTTCAGTATTATATTCGGCTATGTACGGGAGGCTACGATAAAGCTCGCCACAGTCAAGTCCGTAACCGATAACGAAGAAATCAGGAATTGTGAAAAGTGCCCAGTCAGGCTCTATTTCAACCAGTCTTCTGTCAGGCTTATCAAGCAGTGTAACAACATGCAGAGAAAGAGGGTTACGTGCCTTGAGGAGCTTTACTACATCCTTGAGCGTTCTTCCTGTGTCGATAATATCCTCGACTATTACAACGTGATAGTCCTTTACATCCTGATCAAGATCCATTGTGATGTTAACAATACCTGTTGATACTGTGCCTTGATAGTAGCTTTTGGCACACATAAATCCGATTTCGCAAGGAACTGAAACGGCTCTGCAGATGTCGGCCATAAATACAAAAGCACCCTTAAGAACGCTTACGAGAAGGATGGGACGACCGTCGTAGATTTTGTCGATTTCTTTACCGATTTCCTTGATTTTTGCGGCTATTTCGTCTTCCGTTATTATAACTCTTTTGATTTTTTTCTGATATTCTGTCATTATGATTTCTCCCATCCTTGATTTTTGTTCATTATATCATAACAAAGTGTCGGTTTCAACAGTTTATTCTTTTGATAAAAAGCTGTAGTACATATCAATTTCTTCCGTAACTTTATAAAGATAATTCTTGCATTCGCTGTCTTTTGCAAGGATTTTACCGACCTTTTTCAGTGCTTTGAAAAACTTCGGGTCAAATACGATTTCATCGCTATGTGAAATGAGCGGACAAAGTCTTGCGGCTCTGTAGTCCGGCTCAACGAATATTTTTCCGCTTTCGTCAATTGTCGGAAAAAAAGGAAAAATCCTGCAGGCGAGGGGACGTTCATTTCTGTCGCACGTACCGTTGCATACTGCCAGCCTTTCACCCGATTCTGTTTCAGTTATCGCAAGACAACTTTTTTCGTGAGGGAAAAGTCTCATACCTGTCTGCTGATCACCCTTACAGCACGCACCGTCACACAGTACACCGCAGTCGACAGTAAGCGGTGTCAGATCACCTAAGGTATCGAAAATTGTTTTGTACATTTTTTCGTAGTCTGTTTTACTCATTGTCTCAACTCCCTTGTGATTATAGCAGAAACAGCTCAGTGTATCAACAGTTTAATTAAATTTGAATTTACTGTAGAATTATGTTACAATATTTCAAAATTGTATAGTCAGGATGTTGAATATGAAAATTGTAGTTGTAAACGGCAGTCCGAAGGGCAAATACAGTATAACTCTTCAGACAGTACACTATCTTGAAATTAAATATCCCGATCACGAGTTTTCAGTAATTCACGCAGGTCAGAAAATAAAAACCCTTGAAAAGGATTTTTCAAAAGCATCGGATCTTCTTGAAAGTGCAGATGCGATCCTTTTTTCATATCCCGTATACACTTTTCTTGCACCGTCACAGCTCCATCGCTTTATAGAGCTTATGAAGGAAAACGGTGTCAATGTTAAGGATAAGTATGCTACGCAGATTTCTACGTCGAAGCATTTCTACGATATCACAGCACACAAGTATATCGAAGAAAATTCACTTGATATGGGTATGAAATATATCCGCGGTCTTTCAGCAGATATGGAAGACCTGCTCGAAGAAAAGGGGAGAAAGGATGCAGAAAAATTCTTTGAGCGTTTTCTTTGGTCTGTTGCAGAGAAAGTATATACCATAGCACCTAGTAGTGAGTTGACATACGACTGCGTACCTGCAACTTTGTACGAAACTAATAAGGGTAAAAACAAGGGTAAGGATATAATTATCCTCACGGATGAAACTGAGAAAAATTCAAATCTCAGCAGGATGATAGCACGTTTTCAGAGTGTTTTCGGTTACGAAACGCGTATTGTCAATATCTCAGAATATCCTCTTGCGGGAGGATGCCTCGGATGCTTCCGCTGTGCCGTGAGCGAGAAGTGTGTGTATAAGGACGGTTTCGACAAGTTCCTGCGTGAGAATATTCAGAAAGCCGATGCGATCGTTTATGCGTTCAGAATATCTGATCATTCTATGGGTTCAAGGTTCAAAATGTACGATGACCGTAATTTCTGTAACGGTCACAGAACAGTAACCGTCGGTATGCCTGTCGGCTATCTTGTTTCGGGTAATTACTCGGCTGAAAATAATCTCAGAACCGTCATTGAGGCACGTTGCGAAACGGGAGGTAATTTCCTTGCAGGTGTCGCAACAGATGAATATGACACCGATAAGCAGATTGACGACCTTGCTAAATCACTTACGTTCGCACTTGAGACAAAGCACACCGCACCGCAGAATTTCTGGGGAGTGGGCGGTATGAAAATATTTCGTGACCTTATCTATCAGATGCGAGGAATGATGCGTGCTGACCATAAGTTCTATAAAAAGCAGGGTATCTACGATTTCCCGCAAAAGAAAAAAGGTAAGACGCTTATGATGTACGGTGTGGGTATGATGCTGTCAAATGAGAAAATACTCTCTAAAATGGGCAATAAAATGAATGAGGGTATGCTTATGCCGTATGAACAGCTTTTTAAGAAAATTGGAGCTCCGTCGGCACATAATGAAGTTTCAGCCAAGGAAAAAGAAAAGATAGCTAAATAGCAGAAATGAAACCCACGACTTTCTACGGTCGTGGGTTTTCTTAACTTATCTGATATTAAAAAGTCTGAAAGCATTCTCCTTAGCAGAATCAATGACTTGCTGAGTGTCAGCGTTTCTGACTTCAGCGATTTTCTCTGATGTCATCGCTATCATATCTGAAGTACAGCGTTTGCCTCTGAACGGCACGGGAGCCATATACGGACAGTCTGTTTCAAGCAGAAGCCTGTCTTCGGGAAGATATTTGGCAACTTCAAGCGGCTTTCGTGCATTTTTGAATGTAACTGCACCGCCGAGACCGATATACATTCCGAGTTTTATAATCTCCTTTGCTATTTCGACGCTGCCTGAAAAACAGTGAAGTACACCTTCGGGTCTGTACTTTTTCAGCAGATTCAATGTATCCTCGTGTGCCTCACGGTCGTGAACTATGACCGGCAGCTTTGCCTCAACAGCAAACTGTAACTGCTTTTCAAAAAAATCAAGCTGTTTATCCTTCGGTACGAAATCGTAGTGATAGTCAAGTCCGATTTCACCTACGGCGACACATTTTTGATAGGAACACATTTCCTTGATTTTTTCAAGCTCAGCATCGCTGTTATCATTGATTTCGCTCGGATGAATGCCGAGTGCACAGTAGAAGTAATCAAAGCTGTCACATATTGAAATCGTCTTCTCGCAGGATCTGAGATCACAACCGCAGTTGATAACAAATTCAACTCCGCTTTCAGGGAGATTCTTTAAAAGTTCATCTCTGTCCTCGTCAAATTTTATGTCATCGTAGTGAGCGTGTGTATCGAAAATATGCTTATACATTATCTTATTCTTGCTCCTGCAGGCATATCATCTACGAAGATAACTTTTACATCATCTTCCGCACAGTCGGCTGCAAGGATCATGCCGCAGCTTTCAACACCGCAGAGAACAGCCGGCTTGAGATTTGCTACAAGTATGACTTTTTTACCGATAAGGTCCTCGGGCTTGTACCATTTAGCGATGCCGCTTGCGACGGTTCTCGGAGTATCTGTGCCGTCATCAAGAGTAAGCTTAAGAAGCTTCTTTGCTTTTTTGACAGGCTCACAGTCCTTGATTTCAGCCACTCTTAATTCAACTTTAGCGAAGTCATCGATACCGATCTGAGCGAGACCGACTATTTCAGGTCTCTCTTCTTTCTTTTCAGCTGCTTCCTGAGCCTTTCTCTTAGCTTCGATCTTTTCAAACATTTCGTTTGCATCAATTCTGCCGAAGAGAGGTGTAGCTGTGCCTACATTTGTACCGACTTTGAGTCCGCCGAAAGCTTCGAGACTTTCATAAGATGTGACGTCTGTATTGAGCTGATCGAAAATCTTCTGTGCAGTTTCAGGCATAAAGGGTGAGAGGAGTACTGCTGTGAAACGGATACCTTCAAGGAGATTGTAAAGAACAGTACCGAGTCTTGCTTTCTTTTCTTCGTCCTTTGCGAGTGCCCACGGCATTGTTTCGTCAATGTACTTGTTGCAACGCTTTGCAAGAGCGAAGATAGCTTCAAGTGTGTCACTTACACGGTATTCGCTGAAGAGTTTGTCAACCTTTTTGACAGTATCAACTGCAAGAGTCTTAAGCTCATTATCGATATCCTCTGTAACGTCAGCGGACATAACTTCTCCGCCGAAGTATTTGTTTGTCATAGCAACGGTACGGTTAACAAGGTTGCCGAGTGTGTTTGCAAGGTCAGAGTTGTATCTTTCGATGATTGTCTCGTATGTGATTGAACCGTCAGAAGTGTACGGCATCTCCGAAAGGAGATAGTATCTCACAGCGTCAACACCGAAAAGCTCAACGAGGTCATCTGCATAGATAACGTTGCCTCTTGATTTTGACATCTTGTCTGCACCGAAGAGAAGCCACGGGTGGCCGAATACCTGCTTTGGAAGCGGCTCACCGAGTGCCATAAGCATAATAGGCCAGTAAATGGTGTGGAATCTTACGATGTCCTTACCGATTACGTGGACATCAGCCGGCCAGTATTTTTTGTACATATCACTTGAACCGTCCGGATCATATCCTATGCCTGTGATGTAGTTTGTAAGAGCATCAATCCATACGTAAACTACATGATTCGGGTCGAAATCTACAGGGATACCCCATTTGAAAGATGTACGGGATACGCAAAGATCCTGAAGGCCGGGTTTGATGAAATTGTTAAGCATTTCTTTTTTGCGGCTTTCGGGGTAGATGAAGTTTTCGTTATTCTCAATGTACTCTTCAAGCTGCTTCTGATACTTTGAAAGCCTGAGGAAATACGCCTCTTCTCTTGCGGGTTTTACGTCACGACCGCAGTCAGGACATTTACCGTCAACGAGCTGAGACTCAGTCCAGAAAGATTCGCAGGGTGTGCAGTACATTCCTTCGTACTCACTCTTGTAGATGTCACCCTGTTCATACAGCTTTTTGAAAATCTTCTGAACTACCTTTTCGTGGTAGTCATCAGTTGTACGGATAAATTTATCATACGTTGTGTTAAGAAGGTCACAGATATCCTTGATTTCACCTGCTACCTTGTCAACGTGCTCCTTCGGTGTGATACCTGCCTCTTTTGCGATTTCTTCAATTTTCTGACCGTGTTCATCAGTACCGGTCTGGAAGAAAACGTCATAACCCTGCATTCTCTTATAGCGTGCAAGTGCATCTGTCATAACGATTTCGTAAGAGTTACCGATATGAGGTTTGCGTGAAGTGTACGCAATGGCTGTAGTTATATAGTATTTTCCTTTATTCATGGAAATCCCTCCTGAATTTACATATAGAATTATTATACCATTATTGGTAAATTTATCAAGTAAAAAACAATATTTCCTTGACCGTATTTTTAAATTATGTCAGTATTTTTCATCCAAATGCCTGAGAAAATAAAAAACTCTTAATCAGTCTTGTTTCTTGAATAATTACGTTGACTGTGTTACAATTATCAAGTAAGACTCGAAAGGGTGGTTTTTATATGTCGTCTGTAAATGTTAGTATAATTTTGCCTGAAGTTTCATCTGCTGAAAAATTCAACAGGTTCTGCAGCTCGTTATTTACGGGAAATCTTAATATCGAACTGTTGGTATGCGACAATTCAGGTGAATTGAATGTAAATAATGAGTATTCGCAGTTTGTTTCGATAGTCTCATCAGACAATAAAACCGAAGCACTTAATGCGGCAATAAATGCTGTCAAAGGTAAGTTTATGATGTTTTCTGACGAAAACGTTATTTTTTCACCTGATGCTTTAGAAAAGCTTATTGTTGCTTCTGCAGGCAGATCTGCGGTGTGCAATGCAGGTATTATCAATAACGGTGAATGCAGTCAGGCTTTCACGGGGAACTTTTCAAGTGAGGATATCGGCACGAAGCCCGTGTATTTCAATCACTTGGTTTCCTGTGATGTTGTAAGGAAAAATCCGTTGGTTCTTTGCGGGTCGGATACTCTTGCGATTATGCTTTTTCTTGCAGATTATTACCGCTATGACAGCTTTACTTTTCTCAGAGAAGTTTTGCTGTATTCTGATGGTGATTACGGATTTAGTTCTGATGAGTCGATTTTGTATCTTTCGCAGTATGCCAATGCATTCAGACTGACTGCAGACACATCAGCGACGGTTTTCTTTGTAAGTGCGGTTTTTTCGGCACTTCTTCCTGCGATGAACGAGAATATTTTCAGCGTAATCAAAGCTGTCGTGAATGAATTCCGGGATGATACGCTTCTTCTTTCTTGGATCAGATCGGCCTACGGTGTTGATACAGATATGCTGTGTGATGAAAATTCGGTTTATGCTGATTTTAAATTCATCGGTTCACACATCTATTACCGTGAGGTAACTCTGCCAATGGTCCCCGATGCAGTTGTAAGAAACTTTTATTCAGGGAAATACGGTATAGATATGCTTAAAAAGTGTATAGGTGCATGGCTTCACTATAAGTTTTACTGCCGCAAGGACGGCTTTTTGAAAAAATTCGGCTGTAAACTGAGTCGCAAGCTTCTCGGAGGTGACTTCGTTGGCTGATTTCAAGTACCTTGTGAGTGTGGTCATTCCCGTATACAATGTAGAAAAGTACATTGATTTGTGTATGCAGTCTTTACTTAATCAGACGATTGAGTTTGATAAAATGCAGATTCTTCTTATAAACGACGGCTCGACTGATTCAAGTGAAGAGCTCTGCAGGGTGTACGCTGAAAAATATGACAATGTATTTCTATATACAAAGGTCAATGAAGGTGCTTCACAGGCGAGAAATTTCGCCTTGGACAGGGCAGAGGGTAAGTACATTTTTTACCTTGATTCCGATGATACTGTAAAGCCCGAAACGATTGAGAGTGTATGCAGTTTTTTTGATTCTGTGTACGATGAGGTGGATCTCGTAACATACAGAATTGTCCAGTATTATAACGAAAAACCGACGATTGTGCACTACCGCTATATGACTCTTCTAAAAACGGGAGTATATGACCTGAATGATCCGAAAAACAGATTTATAACACAGACTCATATGAATGTCTGTGTCAAAAATCTGAGAGAAAATAATGTTAAATTTGATACCATCAAGCATGAAGACGAGAAGTACTGCTGTGAAATTCTTCGCAGAAAAATGAAAATCGGTTTCTGCGATAAGGGTGAGTATGTGTATAACCGCAGCAATATAAACAGCGTTGTTTCCACTCAGTTTTCACCCGAACATATTTTTGAAACTTCAATGAAGCTTTATGAAGATTTGTTTGATTCTTTCCCGGGAAAAGTCCCTGCATATTTTCAGGGTATAGTTTTCAATGATTTCCGTTGGAAACTGATGGATAATAAATTTTTCCCTTTGCATCTGCAGGGTGACGAATGGAAAAAAGCCAACAGACGTATTGACTCTCTTCTTTCAAGAATGGATGCTGATACCATCGTACTGCATCCTTCGGTGAGTATAGAACATATGCATTATTGGCTTAAGCGCAGGGGAGGCTGTACTGTCGTAAACACTCCGAGGGAGATTATGGTCTGCTGTGAAGGAAAAAACATACTCTCACTAAGGAGTCTGAAGCTCTCAAAGAAAGTTAAAGAGAATGTGACAGAATGTGTTCTGGCTTCACCTGTTTTTTATCACCTGAAAAAGAGAAACGTTGTGATAAAACGAAACGGTGAGCCGATTGATTTCAGCTTTATTGATACGCATACAGATCCGGAGCACTGTGACCCAAAAGAACTTTATCCGAAATTCATAGTTGATACTGATGTATTGAGTAATTCTGTTTTTACTGTTGAAATCAACTCTGTATCTTATAAAATAAACTGACGGAAGTGAAAATATGGAAAAGAAGACACCGATTATCGAGATGGAACTCTACATTGTGCGTCACGGTCAGTCCTGTGGAAATGTCAAAGGCGGTTACAGTATCCCTGAAGAGGAGCTGACAAGAGATCAGAGGGTAAATCCTCCGCTTACGGAGCTTGGTATGTATCAGGCAAAGCAACTCGGAGAATACTATAAGGACGTAAAATTTGATGCGGTATATGCAAGTCCGTTGCGCAGAGCGACTATGACTGCTTATCAAGCGATTATGCAGAACGAATGCTCTGAAAAGTATATCTACACGATGCCCTGGCTTATAGAGTGCGGCATTGGGGAGGACTATTCAGCGGTTACTTTCGAAGAGCTTAATAAAGAGTTTGACGGCAGAATTCTTGCTCCCGAAGGGATTGATGTCAGCGGAAACCTCGTTAACGGTGACGGACAAAACCAGGATTCTCACCGCAGAAGAGCAGAAAATGTGATCTCTTACCTGAAAATGCACTATCATAACGGTGAAAAGGTTATGTGTGTTGCCCACGGTGGGTTTAATACCGATATTTTTCTCCACGCAATCAAAGCACAGGATACCAGACTTTTTGATCCCGCTTTTTCAAATACAGGAGTTACGAAAGTTATAATTTATAAGGAAAATACAGGACCATACGGATATGATATTGAGCTTTGTTACCTCAACAGCACAGCACATATTGTAAAAGAAAAACGCTCGGTTTAAACCGAGCATTTTTTATTTTCTCTTATATTCACACCATCTGAATTTATAGCCGTTACATTCCTTTTCGCCTGAATCTTCGGCTACGTACCATTCGTCAGGGGAGAGAACGGGAAATTTTTTGTCAGCTTCCTCAGCGAGAGCATCAATGTGTGTTATGACAGCTGTATCGCACATAGGAAGAAGCGTTGTGTAAATTGATTCGCCACCTATGACATACACATCATCGGAATTGTACTTTTTGAGCTCTTTTTGAAGTTCATCGAGGTCTGATACGAAAGTCGCACCCTCAACCTCAAGATTCTTGTTTCTCGAAAGGACTATATTCACTCTGTTTTTCAGCGGTTTGGAATTCGGGAAAGAATCAAGGGTTTTTCTGCCCATTACACAGACCTTTTCAATAGTCTTAGAACGGAAGAATTTAAGATCATCCGGGATATAGAAAAGGAGATCACCTTTGTTACCGATATTCCATTCTTTATCAACTGCAACAATTAACTTCATTTTTGCTACCTCACACAGCAATAGGGATGTTTTTGATCTGCGGATGAGTTTCGTAGTTATCAAGTCTGAAATCGTCTACCGTGAATTCGTAGAAATCCTTGATTTCAGGGTTGATCCAAAAGGTAGGTGCAGCGAGAGGCTCACGCTTGATAAGCTCTTCGATAACAGGGATATGTCTGTCATAGATATGAGCGTCTGCTATGACGTGAACGAGCTCACCGATCTCCATATCGCATACCTGAGCAAACATATGCAGAAGTACGCTGTACTGTACGACGTTCCAGTTGTTTGCAGCAAGTACGTCCTGACTTCTCTGGTTGAGTATCCCGTTGAGCACGAGTCTGCCGTTTTCTCCCTGTGTAACATTGAATGTCATACTGTAAGCACAAGGGTAAAGTCCCATTTCACTAAGGTCATGATGATTGTAGATATTTGTCATAATGCGTCGGCTGAACGGGTTGTTTTTCAGGTCATAGATAACTCTGTCGACCTGATCAAACATACCTTCTTTGTACTTGTGCTTGACTCCGAGCTGATATCCGTAAGCCTTGCCGATACTGCCGTCTTCATCTGCCCAGGAATCCCAGATGTGAGAGTTCAGCTCATTGATGTTGTTTGACTTCTTCTGCCAGATCCAGAGGATTTCATCAACACACGACTTGAAAGCTGTTCTTCTGAGTGTAAGAGCCGGAAATTCTTTTTTCAGATCATATCTGTTAACAACGCAGAAAAGCTTCTGAGTGTATGCGGGGGTACCGTCTTCCCAGACCGGACGTACTTTTTCTCCCTTGGTATCAGTTCCGTTTTTAAGTATGTCAGTGCACATTTCAATGAACAATTTATCAGCGTAACTCATTTCTTACTCTCCTTTGATTTTAATTAAACATATTTCCGGTCTGTTGTTAAAGCGTAAGGGAAGCGGATAGTTTCCGACCCCTGACGTAACATACAGACTTGTGTTTTCAAATTCATATAACCCTTTATCGGTTATGATTCCGCTATAAGTTATTTTCGGAAGGATGTATCCGTCATAGTACAGTCCGCCAAACCAGGGTAAACGTACCATTCCGCCGTGAGTATCACCGCAGAAAATGTAATCAAAGCCGAAATCACCGTAGTGCGGCATTGAGGGTATGTGCGACAGAAGTATGTTGAGTCTGTCAGCAGGCGGCTTTTCAAATTCATTACCAAGGTCAAATGTGTCTGAAAAATACACGTTGTCGATTCCGTAAATTCTCAGCTTTGTACCTTTCAGCTCAATGTCGCGGTAAATATAATCAAGCAGATGAACATTCTGAAGGGCTTTCAGCTCTTGCTTATATTCATCGTCATAATCGTGGTCACCCGTGACTGCATACACATCTGCGATTTCCGAAAGCCTGTCTAAGAAATTGATAACTCTGTCAATTCTTTCTGTCATACCTCTCGAATACATATCACCAAGGACAAATATTAAATCAGGTTTTGTCTCTTCAATGCTGCGTATTACTTTATCATTGTCATAGAAAACTGAATAATGAAGATCAGAAACGAGTGCAATTCTGATTTCGTCTGTTGCTTTTTCAGTAGTAAGTGTTGTTTCGGCGGTTCTGAGAGACAGATTGTTGTAGCCCCATATAATCAACAGCGAAATGATCAGAAACAGACAAAAGAGTTTTGAAAATCTTTTTTTCTTTTTCAAACAATCACATCCTTAGGGAAACAACACTATTATATATCAAATCCGCACAAAAAACAACAGTTAACTTAACGTTTTATCTGAATAAGGTATCCGACAGCAGAAGGGCAATACAAGCAGGTGTTCCGAAAATGCTGATAGCTGTAACCGTATACCAGTTCAGAGCGATTGTCACCCCTGTGAGCAGACCTATGGTGTTTACTGCGAGCAGCGAGGCTATACCCTGAATTACCGTTCTGAAAAGATTTTTAAGAAAGCTGCCGCTTTTGAACATAGAAAAAATTACAACAGCCATTCCGATTACTATTATTGTTATGATTAACACTTTCATATGTCTGCACCACCGAAAAATCCGGGGTTATGTACCTTACCGAGCTTTGCTTCTTTGATAAGGAAACTGTAGTGTGTTTCAAGCTCCTTCATTCTGTAAATCAATGACTCTGTTTCATACGGGTCAGTAACTTCGTTGAAAAGCTTCCACGTTTTTTCAAGTTCACGTATGACACAAGCTGTTTCTTCAGTCAGCGTTCTGTTAATTTTTTTTGGTGTCCTGCAGTCAGCAAATAAATCAATTATCATTACCGTTCCTCCAATAGCTTTGGTAAATTATTATTGCTAAAAGACAAGGTTTATGATAAAATTAATGCGTTCGGAGGTGATATAATGTATGATATAGTTGTAATCGGCGGCGGTGCATCAGGTCTTGCTGCGGCTATCAGTGCAAAAAAAGCCTGCGGTAAGCTCTCCGTATTGATCATTGAGGCTTTGCCGAAGGTGGGTAAAAAGATTCTTGCTACAGGTAACGGCAGGTGTAATATTACCAATCTTAACGCTGATCAGCGTAGCTATAACACAAAAGCTGTATCATCTGTTATGAATAGTTTTCCTCCTGCAAAAATCATTGATTTCTTCTCTTCAATCGGTCTTGAATGCGTTGCGGATGATGAATCAAGAGTCTATCCGATGAGCAATACCGCAGCAAGTGTCCTTGATTGTCTGAGGTTCGAGGCAGAGAATCTCGGCATCGAAGTTTTGACGGATACAAAAGTGAACTCGGTCATAAATAAAGGCGGAGTTTTTGAGACGGACGGTAAAATAAAGTGCAGAAAGCTCATTGTTTCATCAGGCGGAAAGTCGTCACCGTCACAGGGTTCTGACGGCAGCGGATACGGATTGTTGAAAGCGTTCGGTCATAGGATGACACCTCTTTATCCGGGCCTTGTTCAGCTAACTGTCAAAGAGAATCTTAAAACGCTTAAAGGCGTAAGGGTCAAGGCTGATGTGTCTCTGAGACTGAAAAACGGAAAAGAAATAAGTCACTCATCGGGAGAAGTTCTTTTTGCTGATTACGGACTTTCGGGGATTGCTGTTATGGATGTCAGCAGAAGTCTCATGGATAATGACTGCAGATGTTTTCTCAATATATTACCCGATTTAAAGAAAGAGAAAGTTTATGATTTTATCGCACGAGCAGCAGAAAGAAATCCACGACAGCTTCTTGAAGATGCACTTTGCGGAATAATGCCGAGAAAAGTCGGATATCTTATTATAAAAAATGCAGGTTTGAGGCAGGATATTACTCTTAAAGAACTCAGAAAAACGGACATTGTTTTACTTGCGGACATATTAAAAAACTGTGAGTTTACCGTTACGGGTACTAAAGGTTTTGATAATGCACAGATTACAATAGGCGGAGTCTGCAATGATGAGTTTGATATGAAAACACTTGAATCAAAGAAAATACCCGGACTTTACTGTGCGGGAGAAATCCTTGATGTCGATGCACCTTGCGGAGGCTTTAATCTTCAGTGGGCATGGGCGAGTGGAATAGTTGCGGGGAAATCAGCTGCGAACAGTTTAACAAGATAGGAAATGAGCTGTAAAAACGAACAGTTTTTACAGCTCATTCAGCTTATTCTATATCTTTTAATGCGTCAAGTTCGGATTTGTCAACGGTGATTCTTTTATCCTTGATGAGCTTAACATCTTTTCTGTGATAAACAGCAGGAGCAGCATCAGGATATCTGTCAAGACGTATTTTAAGCATTCCTTTGAGCAGGTTTACCTCAACTACTGAACCCTTACCTTGGGGTGTATCGACGATTGCTCCGACCTTCGGCGTAATGTGAAGCAGGTGTTCGTAAGCATTCTGCTCGTATTTAAGGCAGCACATGAGTCTGCCGCAGGTTCCGCTGATTTTTGTCGGGTTGAGAGAGAGTCCCTGCTCCTTTGCCATTTTAATTGAAACAGGCTGGAAGTCACCAAGAAAGCTGTTACAGCAGAAGGGTCTGCCGCAGATGCCGAGTCCGCCCTTCATCTTTGATTCGTCACGGACACCTATCTGACGAAGCTCAATTCTGATTCGAAAGACACTTGCGAGATCCTTTACGAGTTCACGGAAGTCAACTCTGCCGTCAGAAGTGAAGTAGAAAAGAACTTTGCTGCCGTCAAAAGTATATTCAACATCCACGAGCTTCATATCAAGCTTGTGGTTTTCAATCTTTTTAAGACAGATTTCAAAAGCATCTTTTTCTTTCTTCTTGTTGTTTTCTACTACAGCAAGATCTTCAGCAGTTGCGAGGCGGATGATAGGTTTGAGAGGTTTGATGATTTCTTCGTCATCAATATCTCTGTTTTCCATCGCAACCTCTCCGCACTCAATACCACGGACAGTTTCAACGATAGCAAAGTCACCCTTTTTAAAATCAATATCAAGAGGATCGAAGTAATAAATCTTACCGACCTCTTTAAAACGTATTCCTACTACTTTTGACATAGAGTTACCTCCTGGTATATCTGGTATTGCTTTAGCCTGCATAAGCTGTGTTTCTCAGAACACTGCAGAAACGGGTGATAAGCAGATTCTTATTTGCATTTTTATTAAGACATTCGAAAAATTCTTCTGTATTTCCGACTAATCCGATCAAAGCCTTCAAAGACAGTTTTGATGCGAGAATACGGGCTGTGTCAGCGTGGCTGCTGAGGATAAGATCGCTGCCTGTACTGATGGCAACTGCATCGCGGAAAATCAGTTGAATTGATGAAAGGACAAGAGGGAAAAGATCCTTATCTTTTTCAAATGCCGAGCTAAGTTGCATAAATCTAAGCTCAGTGACCTCACTAAGAGCTATGGCAAGTTCGTTCGCAAGGTTATCAGCTTTTGTCTCATATTCGCTCTCAACTGAACCGCTGCCTGAGCCAAGACCGAAGGCTGTAACACGTGACATTATCGTTTCGAGCATAGCTGAACGGGATTCGCACAGGAGAATGAATCTTGCATATGAGGGAGGTTCTTCAAGGGTTTTGAGCAGTGCATTCTGTGCGGATGCGTTCATTTTATCTGCACCCTTGAGGATGTATACCTTATACTTGGACTCGTTAGGAAGTACATACACATCCTTCCTGATATCTCTTACAACATTGACCTTGAATGTTTTTTCATTCATAAGCCCGGGGTCTGTAATTATCACGTCAGGGTGTGAACCGTTATTTATTTTTATACAATTCTTGCACATTCCGCAGGGAAGCACAGAATTGCACAGAAATGATGAAGCGATGTATAGTGCGACTTCATCACGTTCTGAAGAACTGCCGCCGTCGATTAAAATTGCGTGTGGCAGTTTACTTTTTTTTATAAGCTCCTTGACGGAGTTGAAAACATTTTCGTTCATATATTCCGGTTTGCTCCGTTACATTTTATGAAACTGCTCTACATCGATTACGAAAACTGTAGCACCGCCGACAGTTATTTCTACCGGTATTGCAGGCATCACAGCTCCTTCTATAGAGGGCATGATAGGAGTGAGTTCCTGCCTTTTTCTGCAGTTTTTACGTAAAATTTCAAGGAGATCGTCAACCTTATCGTCTTCGACACCCATGAGCAGCGTGAGGTTTCCGGCACGGAGAAATCCACCTGTTGTCGAGAGCTTTGTAGCATAGAAACCGGCTTTTGTTACCTCACTCAGAACGTTCTGGGAATCGTCACTGTTGATAATTGCAATAATAAGTTTCATAATCAGCACCTACCTTTTTTCTTCTAAAATTGCAAGGTTACGTTGTATAACTTTTTTACCTCTCCAGGCATATGCTCTGCCGGAGATATCTGAATCTGTCCGTGCTTTGATTTCAGCCCCGTTTAAAAAGGCATCAATCGGCTGTGAAGCACAGTTTTTGTTCATAGGACATATATTCTGGCATATGTCGCATCCCCAGGCACATCCTGAAGATTTTATAAGATTTATTTGTTCGTCGGTGAGTTCACCTTTTTTCTGAGTAATGTAAGAAAGACAACGTTCTGTAATGATACCTTTTTCACTGATTGCCTTTGTGGGACAGGCAGTTACACATTTTTTGCATCCGATGCAGTTGATACTGTTATCTTTGATATCAGGATATTCAAGAGCCAATGTCGTAACTATCTCACCTATGAATACCCACGAGCCGAATTTCTCTGTAATGAAAAGACCGTTAAGTCCACGTACACCGAGTCCTGCATACATCGCTGCTTTCACTTCAGGTATCGGAGAATTATCGGTGAAAACTACAAACTCTTCATCAGGATAAGCCTCTTCGAGCTCCTGAGAAGCTTTGTTAAGTATCGCTGTGATCGTGTCATGATAGTCAGGTACGACAGCGTACTTGGATATGTCTGAGCCTTCGTAGGCATCATCTCCAAGATAGTAGGGGAAGAGTAGTACTATGATGCTTTTGGAATCTGACGGAAGTCTGTTTTTGGCTCTGCATTCTATAAGAGCATTATTGAGCTTTTCAAAAGGACAGTAACCGTAAACGGGTGCGTATCTTGATAGTATTTCATTTATCATAGTATTATGCTATAGTCTGGACGGCCGCAATGATAAGCGGCATTGTTATTACGGATATGAAGCTGACGATTGCGACTATTTGCGCCGCAAGACCAGTATCTTTGTTATACTTTGCAGCGAACATAACGGTGTTGTTGGCTGTGGGAGCACAAGCTGATATGCTGAGTGCTGTGAGCAAAGTGCCTGAAAGACCGAGCAGATAGTAGATACCTATCATAGCAGCAGGAAGAACAATAAGCTTCATTAACGTTACAAGCAAAATCTTTTTATATCTGAAGATATCGTTGAGTTTTGTATGAGCAAGGAATGTTCCGAAAATCAACATAGCTACAGGGGTCTGCATTGAAGCAAGATAAGTGACCGGCTGATTGATTATTGTCGGAAGATCGACTTTAAGAAGGAACAGAGGAAGCCCGATGAGAACGGAGATAACTCCCGGATTGAACACCAGTTTTTTTATATCAAACTTGCCACCGCTGTTGTTCATAATGTATACGCCGTGAGTGAACGAAACTGTATTGAATGCCATTACAACTGCTGAACAATAGAAAACTCCTTCGCTGCCGAGAATAGCCTCTGTCAGCGGTAACGTCATATATCCGACGTTACCATAAATGGAACTGTATCTGAAAAGAATATTATGCTCCGTATTCCCTTTACGGTATAAGGGGATATTCAGTACAATAGCTACAAAGTGCATAAGAAATCCGCACCCGGCTGCGATAAGGAGCTTGATACCTGTTTCTTTAGTGAATTCCTGTACAAGGAATGAATTGATGATTACACAGGGCGTGATTATATAAAAAAGCAGATCTGTACAAGCTTTTGCAGTTTTTTCGGTAAATACACCGATTTTATCACTAACCAAACCGACAAGGACTATCAAATAAAGAATCCCTACCTGTTGTGCAGCGATTTTAACATTTTCAAAAAACATAGACTGACCTCTGTCAAAGTGGTTTGTTCTTAGGATTCCTTCGGTTCGGATTTGAGTGAAGAAATACAGATGTATCCGGCATATATTGCGAGTGTAAGGTCACTTGCATATATGGGATGAAGAGCGTTTATCATTTCACTGTTTCCTGTAATGAGAAGAATGAAACGCGGAAGGAAGCAGACTACGGCAAGGACTGCTGTCGGTATACCGTAAGCAAATATCTTCCAGAAAATACTGTCGGCATCAATCTTTGCTCTGATCTGAGCGATAGCAAGGAAAAATACCATGGCAAAAACGATTGCAAAGAGTTCAAGAAGAAGATCTGAAACGTTTATAAATGCAATTGTTCTCTTGAATCTGAGAAGTAATCTGAACACACACCATACAACCGGGCTTAAAGCGAGGATTTTGAACTTAGCTTTCATCTTCTCGTTAAGAGCGGAAAGGCCTGAAATAACAAAATAGAAAGCTGAAATGATGGCAAATACACCCTGAATCAGGATAAGTGTACCTCCCTGAGCAGAAATATATTCAGTAAGTGATTTTCTGTCAATGTACTGCGGTACATCCGAAATAAGATCTACAAAATCAGTAATCAGGCCTACGGCATCGATTGCAGTACCAAGTGCCATCAAAAGTGAAACTGCAAGAAAAACTTTAGAGCTTTTCTCAACGCTGACAGGTTGAATAGTCTTGTGTTTAAGGTACGGTAATACAATAGAGAGTATCATAACTATTACGAGGATAGCGTAAAGTATGATTACAGAAAAATCTTTTTCGTTGTAGAAACCGGTAGAAGGATCAATAAGCTTGAGATACTGAAATATTCTCAGAGGAACAGCTATAAGAATTGCCGCAAAAGCGGAAAGAACCGGAATTTTCAAAAAAAGACTGTTGTTTTTTGTTGAAGTATTCATTTTACTTGAGTATCCTTTCTTCTGCAGGTATATAGTTGGGGTCAAGAGTGAATGTGTCAATTCTTTCGTCTATGGGAATGTAATTTCTCTTAGTTGACACACTCTTGTAAGCAGGACGTATGATTCTGCCGCCTGTCATAAGTTCTTCAATGCGGTGAGCAGACCAACCGGCAATTCTTGCAGTTGTGAAAAGAGGTGTGTAAATGTCCTCAGGGATCTGAAGCATTTCATAGATAAGACCGGAGTACATATCAACATTTGCACAGATGGGTTTTTTGCTGCCTTTGACTTTAAGGAAAACCTCAGGAGTGAGACGCTCAACAGTGTCTATAAGGTTGAATCTGTCTTCGAAACCTGTTTTCTGAGCAAATTTGCGAGCTTCTTCTTTGAGAATTTTTGCCCTGGGGTCAGAAAGCGTGTAAACTGCGTGACCCATACCGTAGATAAGTCCGGAATGGTCGCCCGCTTCCTTTTTGATGATCTTTTCAAGGAAATCGGCAACCTGACCTTCATTTGTAAAGTCATCTACACCTTCCATAATGTGATTCATCATTTCGGAAACTTTGATGTTTGCACCACCGTGTTTAGGTCCTTTGAGTGCGCCGATAGCAGCAGCGAAGGAAGCGTATGTGTCAGTTCCGCTTGAGGTAAGTACCCTTGTGGCAAAAGTTGAGTTGTTACCGCCGCCGTGCTCTGCGTGCACCATCAGACAGAGGTCGAGAAGCTTTGCTTCTTCGTCAGTAAAAGTCTTGTTGGAACGCATCGAGTGGAGAACTGCTTCAGCCGTGGCATGATTCGGCTTTGTCGGATGGATGTACATACTCTTTTTATAGTAGTGTCGTCTTTTAACTTGGTACGCATATGACATGATTACCGGAATCTGTGCAATTATCTGGATAGACTGTCTGATGACATTTTCTATCGAAAGATCATCAGGGTTTTCATCGTAAGAGTAGAGAGCAAGTACCGATCGTGTGATTTTATTCATGATATTCGGCGAAGGAGCCTTCATAATCATATCTTCGATAAAATCTTCAGGGAGATTTCTGCACTCAGCAAGTATTTCGCTGAACTTCTGAAGCTGACGTGTAGTCGGGAGTGAACCGAAGATGAGCAGCCAGGTGACTTCTTCAAAACCGAATCGGTTTTCTGCCTGACAGTTTTTTACGATGTCAGTCATATCCACACCACGGTAGAAAAGATGACCTTCTTTCGGCACTCTTTCACCGTCATCAATGTAGTAACCGTCAACAGAGCTGATCTTTGTCAGTCCTGCCATAACGCCGGTACCGTCTGAATTACGCAGACCGCGCTTTACACCGTATCTTCCGAAATAATCCGGATTGATTTTGTTATGTTTACAGAGTTCTTCTACGAGAAACTCTACGTTTTCGTTTGTGATAGGAGTTAAATAAGATCCCATAGTTTCACCGCCAAATAATATTTCAGAACATTATACTATATAATGCATTGCAAAGTCAAGAAAATTGCATATAAATAAGGGTAATTATTTTATGCTTGTCTGCATAGTATTCTGTAGGAGGAACGAAAAATGAAAAGAAACTTTTATATTTGCTCTTTGCTTACAATTTCAATGCTTCTTATACCATTGCTGATTATGAAATATGAGGCTGATGAACCCGAAAATGTTACTGAAGCTTCTGTGACGGAAAATGACAGTATAAGTGTTATGAAAAGTGAAAACGGACGTGTGGATATGTTGACACCGAAGGAGTACATAGTAGGAGTTCTCGCAGCCGAAATGGATCCTGACTGTCACGATGAAGCACTGAAAGCTCAGGCGGTCGCCGCATATACTTACGCCTTATATATCAAGCAGAAGGACAACCCTGACGACCTTAACGGAGCGGACATCAGTGATGATCCTGATTCCTATCAGGGGTATCTTGACCTTGGAGAAAGGAAAGAAAAATGGGGTGAAAAATTTGAAGAAAATGAGCGAAAGTTCAATGAAATTGCTGATTCTGTAGAAGGAAAAGTAATTTGCTACGATAAGAAGCCGATCCTTGCTGCTTACCATGACCTGAACAGCGGAAAAACTGAAAGTGCTGAGACAGTATGGAAAAAAGATATACCGTATCTCAGACAGGTCGAGAGTCCGGGGGACCGCCTTTGTACGTATTATGCTACAGAAGTCAAACTGTCTTATGATGAGTTCAGATCTTCAATTGAAAAAATCGACGGTGTCGAGCTTGATAATGACAGGGAAAAATGGATTGGGGATGTCGAAAAAACAGCAAGCGGATACGTATTGAACGTAACTGTTTGCGGCTGCAAGGTATCTTCTGTTGATTTCAGAAATATATTAAACCTGAACAGCTGTTGCTTTGATATAAAGAGTGACAAAGAGGGGGTGACGATAACCGTAAAAGGAAACGGACATATGGTCGGAATGAGTCAGTACGGTGCTGATTACATGGCAAGGCAAGGTTCAGATTATGAAGAAATATTAAAAAATTATTATTCTGATGTAGAAATTCTATAAATTTTTTTGTAAAACTATTGCTTTTTTTCGTTGTTATGTTACAATAGTGTCAAATTTGGACAAGGAGGATGGACAAAATGGCATTTAAAATTACTGATGATTGCATCTCTTGCGGTGCATGTGAGGCTGAGTGCCCGGTAGGTGCTATCGCTGAAGGCGACGGCAAGTATGAGATCGACGCTGATGCTTGTGTATCATGCGGTGCTTGTGCAGACGCTTGCCCGGTTGCTGCTCCCGTTGAGGAATAATCAAATTTAACAGGCAGGGTGGACTTGGTCCGCCCTGTTTTTCTTTTTGACATATTTTTCTTTTGGTAGTATAATAAATTCCTGAGGTGATTTTATGGCAGAATACCGCAAAGAATATCTTGGTTCAGGTGTGAGCGTTGCTGTTTCTGATGAACACAGCTTCGGAACGGATGCTGTGTTACTTGCTGATTTCACTTCACCCAAGCGTAAGGAAAATGCCTGTGATTTCGGAACGGGTTGCGGGATTATTCCTATGCTGTGGTATCGTAACGGCTGTGCAAAGCACATCTGGGGAGTTGAACTTCAAAAAAAGGGATACGAACAAGCCTGCGAGTCCGCTGAACTCAGTTGTGCTCAGGAAAAAGTGACGTTTATCAATCACGATCTGCGGGACATTAAGTCGGTTTTTGAACACGCAACAATGGATGTTGTTTCGATGAATCCGCCTTATAAAGCCGCTGAAAGCGGTATAAAGAGTGCATGTGTTGCTGAGCTTATCGCAAGGCACGAGGTTGAGTGTAATCTTTCGGATGTTACTGCCGCTGCGGCACATCTGCTGAATTTCGGAGGAAGACTCTGTATGTGCAACAGACCTGAGAGACTCAGCGACACGATTATTGCAATGAAAGAAGCGGGGATTGAGCCGAAACGCCTCAGATTCGTAGTGAAACGTCCTGATACACGTCCCTGGCTGTTTCTGATAGAAGGGAAAAAAGGCAGTAAACCGTATCTTAATGTTGAACCGATGCTTGTTATGTATGGTGAAAACGGTGAGTTGTCTGAGGAAGTTATCAATATTTACGGTGAATACAAGGAGAACGGAAAGTGAGTAAACTGTATGTTGTGGGAACACCTATAGGTAATCTTGGGGATTTTTCACCAAGAGCTGTAGAAACACTCAGTGAGTGTGATTTTATAGCAGCGGAAGATACACGTGTTACACTTAAATTGTTAAATCATTTCGGAATAAAAAAGAATATGGTCAGCTATTTTGAACATAATCGACGTGAACGAGGTGAAATGATAGTTTCACGTATTCTCAGCGGTGAGAGCTGTGCTCTTGTAACGGATGCAGGAATGCCGGCAATATCCGACCCGGGTGAGGATCTCGTCAAGCTCTGCCACGAAAACGGTATTAAGGTGGAGTCTGTTCCCGGTCCCTGTGCTTTTACTACTGCGCTTGCTTTGTCAGGTATGCCTTCCGGCAGGTTCACTTTTGAAGGTTTTCTGAGTGTTAATAAACCAAGTCGCAGGGAACATCTTGATTCCTTGAAAAATGAAACGAGAACTATGCTTTTTTACGAAGCACCTCATAAGTTGGGCGCTACACTCAAGGATATGTTTTCGACCTTCGGGGACAGAGAAATTGCGATAGTCCGTGAGATAACAAAGCTTCATGAGCAGGTCATCAGGACTACCTTGTCAAAAGCTGCGGAGGATTACGGTGAAGGCGGACTTAAGGGTGAGATAGTGCTTGTGATCCACGGTGCCGAAGCAGTAACTGTAGACGAAGAAATCACACTTGAAGATGCCGTGAATTTAGCAAAACAGAGTGTGGAAAACGGAATGTCCGTCAGCGAAGCGGCAAAACAGGCTGCAAAGGTTTCAGGCTATAAAAAAGGCGACATATACAAACAACTGATAGGAGAATAATTATGGGCTTTTTTGAGTATATTTCGACTCATTGGTATGCGGGATTAGCGTTGGCTTTGCTTGTTATACTTACTGTTTTTGTGTGTATAATGGCGATGCTTTCAGGCAGAAAAAGGAATGCGGAAAGGGAACGTATCCTTGCAGATCTTCAGAGAGAAAAGGCTCTCAGAGAAGAGTTCAGAACAGTAGATGACAGCACTTTTGCACAGGATAAAGATGACTACAGACTGATCATCGGAATATGTGCCAATGTACAGCAGCGTCTTGAAAAATCTTCTGATATGAATGCGGATTTCAAAAAGCTTTCACAGCCTGAACAGTATGCATATGCTCTCGGTTACGTATTTGAAGACAGCAAAAAAGGACTATCAGAGTTTTTCCGTGCAAATGGTGAGCCGCTTCTTTCGGTTTCAGCTGAAGCGGTTCGTGATGTGATAGGTGGAGAAGTTTCGGAACTCTTTGTAAAAGAGTACATTATGTTTGATGAAAACGACGAAACCACATCTATTGACAATAAAGTCATTGAAGAATCAGACGCATCTTATAAGGAAATTATTGCCAATGACGGTGATGCTGTTTACCGCACAGTAGCTTCATATATCCGTGAAAACAAAGATTGTTTTATAAGTTGATGAATATGACGAAAAAGTGTTCCTTTTTTTGGGACACTTTTCTTTATTTTTGCAGATTAAATACTTTATTTTTTGATGAATTTGTGATATAATTCCAATGTGTTTAATATGGACACCAATTTACAATAAAGGGGCAATTACAATGGCACATTTTATTTTTTCCGCATTTTGTGATGAATCAGGTGAAGCTACCATAGGCGGTCAGATGTCTGCGTGTAAGCTTAACGGAATTTCTCATATGGAGTTAAGAGGTTTCGGACCGGATCTCAGTATCAATAACCTTACCGTCGAGCAGGCGAAGGAAATGAAAGCTGAGATAGATAAAGAGGGAATGAAGGTTTCTTCTATAGGTTCGGGCTATGGTAAAATTAATATAAAAGATGATTTTGAACCTCACTTCGAAGCGTTCAGAAATACGGTTGAAGTTGCAAAGATTCTTGAAGCTAAGTATATCAGAATGTTCAGCTTTTACTTCGATGAAGGTGATGATTATAACGAGTACAGGGATGAAGTTATCCGTCGTGTAAAGGCTTTTGTTGACTATGCTGACGAAAACGGACTTATCTGCTGTCACGAAAATGAAAAAGGTATCTACGGTGATACGGCAGAGCGTTGTCTTGATGTTCTTGAAGCTTGTGAAGGTAAGCTCAGAGCTGTTTTTGATCCCGCTAACTTCATTCAGTGCGGTGTGGATACTTTAAAGGCTTA
Source organism: Clostridia bacterium (assembly GCA_017936645.1). Classification (GTDB taxonomy): domain Bacteria; phylum Bacillota; class Clostridia; order Oscillospirales; family Acutalibacteraceae; genus CAG-488. Next base: position 25,961 of record JAGBFD010000070.1, on the reverse strand, counting down.
TGATTTACTTGAAGAATATATCGAATATTTCCATATCAAGGATGCTCTTTATAACAGTGCAGAGGTTGTTCCGGCAGGTGAGGGTGAAGGCAACCTTGTCGAGATCCTTAAAAAGTTTGACAAGCGCAAGCAGGTTGCTGTACTTTCACTTGAACCGCATCTTAATGTGTTTGACGGACTTTCAAACCTTGAGGTTACGGACGATGTTGAAAATGCTATGAAAGCACATACATACGCTTCTCATGCCGAGTCATTCAAGGCGGCAGCAGATGCTATGCACAAGGTTGTACAAGAGGTTCAGCCTATCCGTTTCGGCATCATAGGTATGGGTAATATGGGTACTGCCCATGCTAAGAATTTCCTTAACGGAGAAATAAGGGAAATGCGAGTTACGGCTGTTGCTGATATCGTTCCCGAAAAGCTTGAGTGGTCTGAAAAGAATCTCCCGTGGGCTAAGAGATACAATACAGCCACGGAGCTTATCGAAAGCGGTGAGGTTGATGCAGTGATCATCTGTGTACCTCATTACTTCCATCCTCCTCTTGTTATCGAAGCCCTTAAAAACGGACTTCATGCAGTTTCCGAAAAGCCTGCAGGTGTTTATACAAAGCAGGTGCGTGAAATGAACGAATTTGCAGCAAAACAGGATAAGACTTTTGCAATGATGTTCAATCAGCGAACGAATTGTGTTTACAGAAAGATCAAAGAAATCGTTGACAGTAAAGAATACGGTGAGATCAGACGTGTAAACTGGATTATCACGGACTGGTACCGTACACAGGCTTACTACAACTCAGGCGGATGGCGTGCTACCTGGGTAGGTGAAGGCGGCGGTGTTCTGCTTAACCAGTCACCGCATCAGCTTGACCTCTGGCAGTGGCTGTGCGGTATGCCTTCAAAAATCCGCGCATTCTGCCATGAAGGAAAATGGCACGATATAGAAGTCGAAGATGATGTAACTATTTACGCTGAGTATCCGAATGGTGCTACAGGCGTGTTTATAACAACTACGGGTGATTATCCCGGCTCAAACAGACTTGAAATCACAATGGACAAGGCTAAACTTGTATGCGAAGAGGGAAGAAAGATCACTCTTTACGAGCTTGCTGAGTCTCTTCCTGAGAATATAGCAAATTGTAAAGACGGATTTACAAATATTGAAGTCAAGGAGATCGATGTTGAGACAGACGGAATCAACGATCAGCATACAGGTGTTCTTAATGCATTTGCCGATCACATTCTTTTCGGTTCTCCGCTTGTAGCAAACGGTGAAGAAGGAATCAAGGGCCTTATGATCTCAAATGCAGCTCACTATTCAAGCTGGACAGGTGAGACAGTTGATCTTCCGATCGATGAAGATAAGTTTTATGATCTTCTTATGAAGAAAGTTGCTTCTTCAAAGGCAAAAGAAGATGTCGTTTCGGTTGTAAATGAGGATATGAGCAGTACTTACTGATAATCGGGGGTATATTATGAGAGTTTCTGTTGTAGGATGTGGCGGAGTTTCTCAGTTGCATCTTAAAGCTCTTAGTGAGATGGAATCAGTTACAATTTCATCAGTTGTCGACATCGTAAAAGAAAAAGCAGATGCAGCCGCACTCAGGTACGGCTGTACGGCTTACTATGATTTTGATACGATGCTTCGAGAGGATAAGCCTGACAGCGTTCACATCTGTACACCGCATTATCTGCATGTGCCTATGTCTGTGAAGGCTCTGAGTGAAGGTATTAATGTGCTTTGCGAAAAGCCGTGTGCTATTTCTCAGGAAGGTCTGTCACAGCTTCGTATGGCTCAGCTTTTGAGTGAAGCTGTTTTCGGTGTGTGCTTTCAGAACAGATACAATGAGTCTGCACTCATTGTAAAGGATCTTGTGGACAGAGAAGTATACGGAAAGGTTGAGGCGGTGCGCTCTACTGTTCATTGGTTCAGGGATGCTGACTATTACAGCGATGACTGGCACGGTACGCTCCTGAAAGAGGGAGGCGGAGTTGCCGTGAATCAGGCAATTCATACTCAGGATCTTATGAGGTATGTTTCAGGGCAGAAAACAAAGTGCGTAACAGGACATGTTTTTACGGATCATCTTAAGGATCTGATAGAGGTTGAGGATACTGTTCACGCTATCTTTGAGTATGAAAACGGTGTTAAAGGTCTTTATAATGCAACGACAGCATTTTCAAAAAATTTGCCTGTCATTATTGATATTGTCTGCGAGAAGGCGACACTTCGCCTTGAAGGCGATAATGCTTATGTTATCATCGACGGGGATATTGAACAGCTTCATCTTGCGGATAACACAGACATTATAGGAAAAAATTATTGGGGAAAGGGTCACGGTTCTCTTATCAGTGATTTCTATGATTGTATTGAAAATGACAGAAAGTTCCCGATAGATGCCATTGAAGGCGGAAAAGCTGTTGAAGAATTTCTGGCGATTTTTGAGTCTTCCGAAAAGGGAGATAAAGTATATTTGAAGAAGGATTGATCTTATGCAGATGACGATGAGATGGTTCGGTAAAGAAAAGGATACCGTATCACTTGAACAAATAAGACAGGTTCCCGGTGTTGTCGGTGTAGTACCAGCACTTCACGCTTTACCTGCAGTTGAGGCATGGCCTCTTGATATGATAATGGATATGAAAAAAGAAATTGAGGCTGCAGGGCTTACAATGGAGTGCATTGAAAGTGTTAATGTTCATGAGGACATCAAACTCGGTGCACCTACGGCTGACATGTATATTGAAAATTATAAGACAAGCATCCGCAATCTCGCAAAAGCAGGAGTGAAGGTGATTTGTTATAACTTTATGCCTGTTTTTGACTGGACAAGAACTGATCTCGCCATGGATATGGGTAACGGTGCCACCTGTCTGAGTTATAACGGTGTTCAGGTTGAAGGCAAGAGTCCTGAAGATATGTTCAGAGAGATTGATGATAATTCCAACGGTTACGCTATGCCGGGTTGGGAAACTGAACGTATGGGCGAGATTAAAGAGCTGTTTGAAAAATACAAGAATATAACTGCTGATGATATGTGGAATAATCTCAAGCATTTCCTTGAAGAGATTATTCCCGTTTGTGAAGAGTGTGATGTCAGAATGGCTATTCATCCTGACGATCCGCCGTGGGATATATTTGGTCTTCCGCGTATCATCAAGAATATTGAAGATATCAGAAAGTTCCTTAAACTCGTGGATTCTCCGTATAACGGTCTTACGTTCTGTACCGGATCATTGGGTGCAAGCAGTAAAAATGATCTTCCTGCGATGATTCGTGAGGTAGGTGACAGGATTTATTTTGCTCATTTGAGAAATATTAAAATCCGTGAAAGCTGGTTTAACGAAACATCTCATCTCTCAGAAGACGGATCACTTGATATGTACGAAATTGTCAAGGCTCTGCAGGATGCAGGCTTTGACGGATATATCAGACCTGATCACGGCAGAATGATCTGGGGCGAAGTAGCACGACCGGGTTACGGCCTTTACGACAGAGCACTTGGTGCTGCTTACCTCAACGGTCTGTGGGAAGCTGTAGAAAAGTCAAAGTAATACGGAGGAATTTATTATGACAGAGCATAAAAGTCTTAAAGATAAAGTTGCAGTAATAACAGGTGGAGGCGGAGTACTCTGCTCAGGTTTTGCAAAGACACTTGCAAAGCAGGGTGTTAAAGTGGCTGTACTCGACCTTAATGAAGCTGCCGCTCAGAAGGTTGCTTATGAGATAGTCGCTGACGGAGGCACGGCTATTGCTGTAGGTTGCAACGTGCTTGAGCCTGAAAGTATGAAGACTGCAAGAGATATCGTTGCTGAAAAACTCGGCACTTGTGATATCCTTCTCAACGGTGCAGGCGGCAATAATCCCAAGGGCACAACCACAAAAGAAACACTTGAAAAAATTGACCTTATAGAAAAGGATGAAAATGTCAAGACTTTCTTTGATCTTGATCCTCAGGGTATTTCTTTTGTTTTTAATCTCAATTTCCTCGGCACACTTATTCCGACTCAGATTTTTGCAAGAGATATGGCTTTGAAAGAGGACAGCTGTATCGTTATGGTTACATCTATGAACGCATTCCGTCCTCTTACAAAGATTCCGGCATATTCTGCAGCTAAGGCTGCTGTCGCAAACTTTACACAGTTTATGGCGGTACATTTTGCCGAAATGGGTATCCGTGTAAATGCTATAGCTCCGGGATTTTTCTCCACTCAGCAAAACAAGACACTTTTATGGAATGAAGACGGCACTCCTACGGCAAGAACAGGTAAAATTCTTGCGGCTACTCCTATGGGAAGATTCGGCGAGCCGGAAGAGCTTTCAGGTGCACTTCTGTTCCTTTGCGACAAAGAGTATTCAGGCTTCGTTACAGGTACTACAATCGCTGTTGACGGCGGTTTCAATGCATATTCGGGCGTATAATTCATTAATTAATTGAGTGAGGTGGCAGCATGTCTGCTATGGTAAGCGTAATTATACCGGTTTACAATCTCGAAGATTATATAGAACATTGCATTAAAAGTATATTAAGTCAGACCTACAAAAACATCGAAGTTATCTGCGTTGATGACGGAAGTACTGATAGTTCTGCACAGGTTATAGGCGAACTTCTTAAGTCTGACAGCCGTATCAGATATATTTATCAGGAAAATGCAGGTGTTTCTGCTGCACGTAACAAGGGTCTTGAGTCAGCCCGCGGTGAATACATTATGTTCATCGACGGTGATGATTATATGCATAACCAAGCGGTTGAGATACTCGTTAAATGTATCGAAGAAAACGATTACGGTATGGTATCGGGACATCAGAAATCAACCTATGAGCTTGATGAGGAGATGCCACTGATCGAATCTTATGATTGTCATGACGCTTCGCACGAGGAGCTGTTCAAAACGGTTAACGGCAATGTCATAGGTAAATCTTCATGCGCCAAGCTTTTTAAACGTGAGGATGCCTTGAAAGCTCGTTTTCCTGTAGGAATAGCTAACGGTGAAGATGCTAATTATATCATACGTTTATTGGCTACGGGAATGAAAACAGCTATAGTTGACCTTACTCTTTATTATTACTATACACGTGAAAATTCTTCAGTTACTTCCGGTTTCTCAGAGAGCAAGTTTTCTATTACACTGTCGTTTGATGACCTTTGTGAGTTTCTCAGAGATTCAGAATGCAGCTTTCTCAGAGCATACTGTCTTCAGTATTTGTATCAGACAATATTCTACAACAGAACCAATTCGATCGGTACGCCTGCACAGAAGTATGTAATGAGAGAGAGTAAGCGTATAGGTGACAAGTGGCTTGAAGATTTTAAAAATAACGATGACATTGATGCAAAAATAAAAAAGCTTTTCATACCTTTCTTCAAATCAAGGCATCTGTACGAATTTGCAAGAATGGTTAAAGATCCGACTATGATAATTTTTTATATTACAAGACCGTTTAAGAAATTCAGAAGAAAGGATTGATTTATATGGATTTGAAATTAAGAGAGCAGAATGAATGCACTTTTGATATGATTTCACTCGGCGAGGTTATGCTCAGACTTGATCCGGGCGACGGAAGGATAAAAACAGCCAGAAACTTCCGCGTATGGGAAGGCGGCGGTGAGTATAACGTTGCACGGGGACTCAGAAGATGCTTCGGACTTAAGACATCTGTTGTCACGGCTTTTGCCGACAATGAAGTCGGTCGCCTTGTTGAGGATTTTATTCTTCAGGGCGGAGTTGATACTTCGTTGATAAAATGGGTTAAATATGACGGTATCGGCAGAACTGTACGTAACGGACTCAATTTCACCGAAAGAGGTTACGGTATAAGAGGAGCTGTCGGTGTTTCTGACAGAGGCAATACAGCAGCTTCTCAGCTCAAAGCAGGAGATATTGACTGGGACTATATCTTTGGCACTCTCGGTGTAAGATGGCTTCATACAGGCGGTATTTTTGCCGCACTTTCAGACACTACTGCAGAGGTTGTTATTGAAGCTGTCAAGGCTGCTAAAAAATACGGAACGATAGTTTCTTATGACCTTAATTACCGTCCTTCACTCTGGAAGGATATCGGCGGTAAAGAAAAAGCACAGCAGGTCAATAAGGAGATTGCAAAATACATCGATGTTATGATCGGCAATGAAGAAGATTTTACGGCTTGTCTCGGTCTTGAAGTCGAAGGTAATGACGAAAATCTTAAGGAACTGAACCTTGACGGATATTTCAAGATGATTGAAAATGCGGTAAAGGTTTATCCTAACTTTAAAGTAATCGCAACAACGCTTCGTACTGTCAAAACGGCTACAGTCAACGACTGGAGTGCAATCTGCTGGGCAGACGGAAAGATATATAAAGGTCTTGAGCTTCCGGCTCTTGAGATATATGACCGCGTAGGCGGAGGAGACAGCTTTGCATCAGGACTGGTTTACGGTCTTATGACTACAGGCGATGCACAGACAGCGGTTAATTACGGTGTAGCTCACGGTGCACTTGCTATGACAACTCCCGGCGACACTTCAATGGCAAGTAAAGCTGAAGTCGAAAGAATTGTCAGCGGTGCAGGTGCGAGAGTACAGAGATAAGGAGTAATCATGATGGATAAAGAAAGAATTTTAACCAGAATACAGGACTGCGGCATTGTTGCTGTTGTTCGTGCCGAAAGCACAGATAAAGCAGAGAGAATTGTGGACGCCTGTATGGAAGGCGGAGTTGCCGCTATTGAGCTTACATTCACAGTTCCTCACGCTGACAGAGTAATTGAAGAACTTGCAAAGAAATATGATGAAAATGACATCATACTCGGTGCAGGTACAGTTATGGATGCTGCGACGGCACGTATAGCGATGCTCAGCGGTGCACAGTATATCGTAAGTCCGTATCTTGATCTTGAAACACTTAAAATGTGCAACCGCTACAGAGTCGCGATGATGCCGGGTATTATGACGGTACGTGAAGGTGTTATTGCTATGGAAAACGGTGCAGACATTCTCAAAGTTTTCCCCGGAGACCTTTTCGGCCCGAAGATTATAAAAGATATCAGAGGTCCGATTCCCTATGCTAAGATGATGCCGACAGGCGGTGTTGACGTAAATAATGTCGGTGAATGGATCAGGGCAGGTGCCGTAGCAGTCGGTGCAGGTTCATCACTTACAGCAGGTGCCAATACAGGCGATTATAAAAAGATTACTGAGACAGCTAAGCAGTTTGTTGAAAATATCAAGGCTGCAAGAGCTGAGTTAAAATAAGATTTCAGAGGTACAGTTACTATGTTTGTAGACATAGCGAAAATTAAAATCAAAGCGGGCGACGGCGGTAACGGAGCTGTCGCTTTCCACCGTGAAAAGTATGTTGCCGCAGGTGGTCCTGACGGTGGCGACGGCGGCAGAGGCGGAAATATCGTTTTTAAAGTTAATGATAATCTTGCCACTCTTGCTGATTTCCGTTACAAGAGAAATTACAAGGCGCCTAACGGTGAACCCGGTCAGACCGGTCGCAGAAGCGGCAGGAGAGGCGAGGATCTTATAATTGAAGTTCCGAGAGGTACTGTTATCCGTGAGATACAAAGCGGTAAGGTTATGGCGGATATGTCTGACGATTATGAGTTCATTGCTGCAAAAGGCGGCAGAGGCGGATGGGGTAATGCACATTTTGCTACACCTACAAGACAGGCTCCACGTTTTTCTAAGCCCGGTGTGCCGGGTGAAGAGTGGGAGGTAAGTCTTGAACTCAAGCTCCTCGCTGATGTAGGTCTGCTCGGATTTCCTAATGTCGGAAAGTCAACGCTTATCTCAGTAGTCAGCCAGGCAAAACCGATTATTGCCGATTACCACTTCACAACACTTACTCCCGTTCTCGGTGTCGTTTCAATGGGTGAGGGTAATTCTTTTGTTATGGCGGATATACCGGGACTCATTGAAGGTGCGAGCGATGGAATAGGACTTGGCCACGAGTTCCTTCGCCATGTTGAGCGTTGCCGTCTGCTTGTGCATATTATTGATGCTGCAGGCAGTGAAGGCAGAGATCCTATTGAAGACTTCAACACTATCAACGCTGAACTTGTCAAGTTCAATCCTGATATGAAGGACCTGCCGCAGATTGTCGTAGGCAATAAAATTGATCTTGCGACTGACGAACAGCTTGAAAAACTCGAAAAGTACTTTACTGAAAGAGGTTATCAGTATTTTACGATGTGTGCACCGATAGTTGAGGGCACACAGGAGGTTATTAATGCTGTTGCCGCAAAGCTTGCAACTCTGCCTCCTATCAAAAAATATGAGAAGGAAGAGATTCCTGCCGAATTCTTCGAAAAGAACAGCAGCGGTAAATTCACCATTACTGTCGAAGATGATATGTACTTTGTTGAAGGTGAATGGCTTCTTAAGATATTGCAGAGAACCGATCTTGATGATTATGAGTCATTGCAGTATTTTCAGAGAGTCTTGCAGTCAAGCGGTATCATAGATGCACTTGAAGAAAAAGGAATACAGGAAGGCGACACGGTTGTCATTTATGACCTTGAATTTGACTTCGTGCCGTAATTGAAAAATGGAAAGATTATTTAAAGAAAAAGATATAAAACCGAACGAGTTAAGTCCTCTGACACTTGCATTTATAGGTGATACTGTTTTTGATTTGCTTGTAAGAGAAACTCTTATATGTGAAGCAAACCGACCTGCTAATGATCTTCACAATCTTGCTGTTCAGAAAGTTAAAGCATCTGCACAGGCAGGATTCGTTGAAAAATTGCTTCCGCATCTTACCGAAAAAGAGACATCTGTCTACAAACGCGGAAGAAACGCAAAATCGGGACACTTGCCTAAGAATGCATCTCAGAGCGATTATCATATGGCTACGGGTTTTGAAGCTCTTATCGGCTACTTGTATCTTTCAGATGAGATAGACAGAATCAAAGAGCTGTTTTATATTATTGAAGCTTAACGGAGGCTTGAAATTGAAAAAGGGTGAAAGCATCAAATCTGTTTTTAAAAATTTCAGTATAAAAGAGTTTGCAATTGATAATGTATATTATCTTTTCGGATGTTTGCTGTATGCTGCAGGTGTAAATATTTTTGCGATACCCAATAACATTGCACAAAGCGGAATTACGGGTCTTGCTATCATAATAAATTATCTTGTGCCTCAGCTTCCTGTAGGTCTTACCGGATTGGTACTCAATGTCCCGCTGATAATCCTTGCCTGGATATTCATAGGAAAGGCATTTACTCTTAAAACATTGTGGACGACCGTTGTGCTGTCACTTTGTATCGACGGTGTTGCTGCTGTTATGGATGCAGGATTTATCGGTGCTTATACAGGCGACAAGCTGCTCGCTTCTCTTTTCTGCGGTGCTATGTGCGGTGCAGGAATTGCATTGATTATTGTCCGCGGTGCAACTTCGGGCGGTACGGATGTCCTCGGCAGATTACTTAAAAAAATCTGGCCTCATATGACTATGGGTACTATGATTCTTGTCTGCGATGCTGCTGTTGTTATAACTGCTGCTATTGTATTCAAGAGTGTTGACAGTGCTATGTATGCGGCGATACTTATTTTTGCAAGCTCTGAAGTTATGGATCACATTCTCTACGGTACGGGAAGCGGCAAAATGCTTTATATCTTCACTAAAAAAGGTGATGAGATAGCAAAGATGATAACCGAAGCCTGTAAAAGAGGTGCAACTATAATCGAAGGCAAGGGCGGTTACACAGGCGATACGAATGAGCTTGTAATCGTTGCCGCAAGAAGCCACGAGATACCCAAAATACGAAAAAAAGTAAAAGAACTTGACCCTGACTCGTTTGTCGTTCTTACAGAAGCAAACGAGATCCTTGGAAAAGGCTTCACACCACCTGCGGCAGGAGATTAAAAAATTAAACAGCTGTATCAAAATATCTCAAACGGATATTAGTGATATAGCTGTTTTTTTGTTTTTTTCAAGAGTTACTTTAGTTGTTTACAATAAATGCTTTATTGTTTTTTATCTTTTGATACTATATTATGTGTATAGACCGGTCAACAAATCTAATCAGAGGTGATAGAAAATGACTATTTACTTAAGCGAAAATATAAAAAGATTAAGGCTTGAAAAAGGACTTACGCAAGAAAACCTTTCGGAGTTTTTAGGTGTTACTTCTCAAAGCATCAGCAATTGGGAACGCGGAGAAAGTTATCCCGACATTACAATTCTTCCTGAAATTGCAGGTTTTTTCAAGGTAAGTGTCGATGAGCTGCTTGGTGTTAACAGAGCAGAAGACGAGGCTGAAATAATCAAAGAACTTGAAGCTTATGATAATATCAGAGACAAAGAATTGAAATTGGAAATAATAAATAAGCTCAAAGAAAAGTTTCCTAATGATTTTCGTATTCTTTTGAGATATATGTCTTGTCTTGTTCATTTCAAAGAAAATACACCCGAAAATGTTGCAAAGATAATTGCAATATATGAAAACATCAAGCAGAACTGCAACAATGACAAAATACGCATTTCTGCCAAAAGACATATCGCTGAACTCTACAAAGGTCTTTCAGAAAAAGAAGGAAGCGGTATAACATTTGAGGACTGTGAGAAAATCATAAAAGAAATGCCAAGAATGAGAGACGGTCAGGAAATGTTCTGTTTTTATTACCCCGAAAATTATCCGAATGGCGATGAGATAATAATGGACACACTTGAAGAACAGTTTTTGTTGCTCAATACGGTGTATTCTCATTATTTTCACTATAATGGCTTTTTCTATGACAGAAGCTTCTCTGACGAATGGGTGCTTTCAGCTTTCAAAGCAGAACTTGACTTTTTAAATTTTGTTTATGATGACGGGCATTACGGTAAGATGTGGCGTACAGTAATGTACAATTACGGACATTTAGGTGTAAGATATTTCAAAATCGGTGATAATGCTAACGCATTGAAAAACTTTAAAAAAATGTGTGACCTTGCTATCAAGTTTGATGATATGGATAGGATTACAACCATGCACTCAGTAATGTTTGAAGGTAATAAATTTGACAAGCACACTTTAGGTACTACTTATGTTGCTAAAATGCAGATAAAGGAGCTTTTAACTGAAAAATATCCATTGTCAGAAGATTTCAGAGAATCCCATGAGTTTAAAGAAATTATTTCTACACTTTGATAAATATGTTGAAACAGAAAATGAAGTTGCTCTTTTATGGAGCAACTTCATTTTTTGCGATATTTTATCAAATCAATCCCATTCGCAACCTGTAACGGTATCCATATCAATTCCTTTTGTATCGTGAGTTTTAAACATAAGTGCAAAGAAAGCTCCGATAAATCCCGGAACAAGAAGTGCAAGTGAAACAATGCCGATAATCGTGTTTCCGAGTCCTGTAATAAGCGGAACACCAATGCCGACTATATATGATAACGCAAATCCTACAGCTGTAACGAGGAATTGTGCCGACATAGTCGAAGAACGAAGGTTTGTGGGCGAGGATTCACCGATCATCATAATAAGAACGTCATTGGTTGAATAGTAGCTTCCGATGCTTGCACCGCACAGGAAGCCTACGAGAGTAGGATTCCAACCGAGTGATGAGCCGACCGTGAATGTTAAAAATGCTATCATACAGTTTACTGCGGTTACGATTGCAGCAGTTTTTCTACCCTTGATGTCAGAGATGAATCCCATTATAACCTGTGAAACAGCGCAGCCGACGGGGAACATAAACAATGCTGTGGTTACGTCACCGATGCTTACTGCTTCAAGTGCGGCTTCAAGTGTTGCAAACAGTCCTTCTTTTACGTGATGCTGAGCGTAGCCGTAGGTCATAATGACCTGATAGTTTACCGTGCCGATAAATCCGATATTAACTATCGATGAGGTTATGTAAAGCCAACGAAGCTGTTTGTGTTTCATTGCGAACTTAAGTGCGGGGATAAGACCGCCCTGCGCGTTTTGTACATCTTTCTTTTTCTTTTCGGCTTCTCTTTCTTCGTCTGTCATTCTGAGATAACGCAGACGTGATTCGATGAATGAATCAGTTTCTCTTGCTGTCAGAAGAGCTATGAAGCTGGAAACCAGTCCGACGATTGCCGGAATTAAAAAGACTTTGTGCCACTCCGCAGCTGATTCCATAAGTGCTCTTCTGAGAACGGGAACGAGCATTACTGATATATTTGCTATAAATTTGATTGACGAATACACTTTGCCTCGGTGCTTTGACGGAGAAGATTCCATAATGTACACGACGTGCATATCGTGCGGTATGAAAAACTGAACCATACAAGCACCCAGGAAATAGCAAATCAGACTGAATAAGGGAAAAAAGCTGAAGTACGGTTCAAGATAGTTTGATAAAAAGATTACAAACAGAGCAAAGCTCATTCCGAAAGTGTTGATAACAAGGAAGGTCTTGCGTCCCCAACGGTCTGCAAGCGGACGGTACAGAAGACCTATTGCCTGAAAGGGAACGATAAGTATTGAGAGGAGATCGAGAAATGTACCCGATCTTTCACCGAAAGAAGCGAGAAGATCGTTTGCGATTTCAGTTTTCATCAATGTTCCTATCTGTGAAGCAATTTCATCGGTAGCATATATAAGAGTGATGATGAAAACGAGATAAGCGAAATAATATCTGCCCTTTGGTTTTGCTTTTTCTTTTTCCCATTTCAGAATTTCTTTTTCATACTTCTTCTGCAGTTTTATACTCTTTTCTTTTGTGATTACTTTTGTCGCCATATATACAGCTCCTTTACAGCAATACTCTTTTTACTTCATCCAGGATTCTTTTTGGATCGACACTCTCTAACGTATGTGCATCTGTTCCGAGTGTAAATACAGCACCGATTTCCTTGCCGATGTTATACATTCTTCTTGCTAAAGGTGCATCCGCGAGGACAGCACCTGTGTTTAATTCAAAAGCACATTCGTTGTTATAAGCATCGGTCAGGATATCACCGATTTCATTATCTGTCCAGCAGCTTCCCACAGCCTCATTGCTCCAACCTGTACTTTTGGTGAGATATTTGCCGTTAAGAGGATGAGCGATCGTATCAGCGGCTTTATCTTTTAAAAGATTTCTGAGCATGGCTTTGGTCAGTTCTTTGTAGTTCTCGGGTGTGATCACATCCGGTTGTTCCCAGCCTTTAACGTGAAAATGATTCTGTGCATAAAGTCTGTATTCGGTTTCAAAATCAAGACCTTTCAGAGTGTACTTATCCGTACCGTAGCACGAGAACTCACCGCCGATCAGGATTTTTATATCAGAATCAAGCTCATCCCTTTTCTTCCTCAGGATTTTACAATTCTCGTTGAATTCCTTGAGGTCTTCAGGCTTATAAATATGGTCACAGAGAGCTATCATCTCAAGACCTGCTTGTTTAGCGGCTGAAACGATATTTTCAAAGCTCATTTCAGGTTTTGCACAACCTGAAAAGTTAGTGTGTATGTGTAAATTGTAGTGTGCGAGTTCATCTATGTCATAAATTCCGCGAGTTAAAAACATAATCTCAGCTCCTGATTGTATATTGAATTAATTGTAGCAATTTTATAATACATTGTCAATTTTTTATAAAGTTTTATTAACATTGACAATAAAAAAGTGTGGTGATATACTCATAAAAGCAAAGGAGTGTTATTATGAAAGATAAAAAGTTATACTTGTTGACATATGATCACGGCGGATATGTTTTGTGGAAGGATGAAGTCAAACCAAGACTTAAAGATATTGCGGTCTGGATGGAGATATATCCGAAATTAAAGATCGGTCTTGACTATGAATCATTCACTTTTGATGAGTTTTCGAGATGCGATCCGGAAGTTGTTGATATGATCAGGGAGCTTCTTGAAAAGTATCCTGACAGGGTCGGTCTCGGTGCTACTACTTACGGCCAGCCTTTGTCTCTCACTATTTCAGAAGAATCAAATGCAAGACAGCTGACTTATGCTGTGCGTACCAATCTTGAATATTTCGGCAAAACACCGTCTGTGTATGCGATTTCTGAGTATGCCCTTAACAATCAGACTCCGCAGCTTTTAAAGCTTACAGGACATGAAGCGGCAATTTTCCGCTCACACGTAATGGGTTACGGCTATCCGCGCACATTCGATTCGGCCTGGGGTCGTTGGATCGGAAAGGATGGTTCAGAAATTCCGTCAGTACCTACATATGATAAAGAAGGTAGAGGCTTTAACTGCACTACTTTGGATAACTGGATTATGTCACGTTGGCCAAGTGACCACGAAACAGTACAGTCTGTCGAAGAATTCAGCGAAATGTTTGAGAAATATTCGCCGCTTCTTATGTCGAGATATGACGATCTCACTCAGCCGATTGAAGATTTCACAAAAATGACACTTGAAAAAGATAACTGTCAGTACATTCTCCTTGAGGAAATACCCGAAATTTACGGAAAAGCTGAGGATGAACTCAGAACAACGGACAATGATTTCCATATCCAGATGCCGTGGGGATATTGCGGCAACGAGATTTTTAACGGTGTAAGAGCAGCTGAAGCAGCTTCGGTTCAGGCTGAAAAATTAGGTGCACTTGCAAGTCTTTTGGGTGCTCCGTCTTTTAAAGAAAAGCTTGATGAAGCGTGGAAATATGCTCTTGCTGCACAGCACCATGATGTCACGATCTGCGGTCTTTTGGACCTTTCACGCAGGTTTATTCCTACTTCACTTGCAGCATCAGATTCAGTAAAATGCGAAGCTTTAAATGTGATTGAAAATTATTTTGTTGACGGTGAGGGTGAAGCGTTACTTATAGTCAATACTCATTCTTTCGATGTTGATGAGTGGCTCGAAGTGAAGGCTTCAGACAGATATTGTGTATTTGACGGTGACAAAAAGGTTGAAAGCGAAATCATCGAATCAGGTGATGGATACATTCTGAGAGTTCACGCCGAGATTCCGGCTTTTACTGTTAAAAATTATTCGCTTGTTGCGGTGAATGACGAAGAAAAGGCTGATTCTGTGTGTAGCTGGGATGCCGCAACAGGCGAACTTACAACTCCTGCCTACAGAATGAAGGTTAACGAAAAAGGCATCGTATACCTTGAAAGTGTAAAAGATAACTGCCGTCTTATTGACAACGGTGACGGCGAACTGTTTACAGCTTGTGTGGAAGATGTCAATTACCGTTCAGAAGGTGTCTGGAACATTAATATATCAGCTTTCGGAGCTGTCGCTGTTCAGAATGGTGAAATAGGCGGAATCCCGTACAGATTTGAGATGCGTTTTAATTCAGACAGTCTGAGGATCGACTGTAAATCCCACTTTGAATTACACGGTGAACACGTAGGACGAACAGGTGTATTCAACGGTCTGATGAAATCATTGACTGTCGACGGTCACAGACACGAAGAAAAACTTAATTTTGTACTGAACACCTGCCTTGAAAAGAGCAGAAAGATGGTCAGAGATCTGCCGTATTCAATCTGCGAGTGGAGCGGGGATGTACGCAAAACTGAAGATTATTGGTACGATAAGGATTTTATACTTGTTGACACACCTGTAAGTGCTGAAGAGTCTTTCGACTCGACTACATATATGGAAGGTATCTATGGAATATGGCTTCGTGATACTCAGAAGGGGATAGCTGTATTCAATCGCGGATGTATGGGCTCTTTGATTCAGGGTAACCGTGTTGAAATACCTTTGTTGTATTCTAATCTTTATATGTGCGGAACGAGAATTCTTGACGGTGTGTATAAAAGCGAATTTGCTCTCAGCACTTTTGATTCAACGGTAAGTGAGGCACAGATTCAGCGTTCGGCATATTTATACAACTATACTCCGAGTGTAAAAGTTGTTGCAAACGGAAGCACCGATTGCTTCAGTTTTGCTGATTTCAGGGTTGAAAAAGGCGAGATCCTTATGACTACCATGTACTGTGATGAGGACGACATTCTTGTACGTTTCTGTAACTATTCAGATGAAGATGGCATTGCTTATTTCAAACCTTCAATCGGAAATGTTACGGACGAAACTGATCTGCTCGGTAAAAAGATCGCTGAAGTTAAGGATAACACATTGCGTTTCAGACCCTGGGAAATCAAAACAATCCGCATTGAGAGATGACGGTGAATTTAATGGAAAGAAAAGTTGTAATCATAACGGGTGCCAATTCAGGTATAGGCCGTGCGACAGCGGATGCACTTTTGAAAGAAAACTGCGTGGTTTACGATTTCAGCAGACGTGATATTGCCGCTGAAAAGGTCAATCATCTGAGAGTTGATGTAACCGATGAAGAAAACGTTATATCTGCCGTCAGAGATGTATATGACAAGCAGGGCAGGATTGACATTGTCATAAACTGTGCAGGCTATGGTATCTCAGGTGCGGTTGAATTCACTTCCCTTGAAGATGCAAAGTCACAGTTTGATGTGAATTTCTTCGGTATGGTGAACGTCAATAAAGCTGTCATACCTTATATGAGAGAAAATAACGGCGGAAGGATTGTCAATATCAGCTCCGTTGCTGCTGTTGCACACATTCCTTTTCAGACTTATTATTCCGCATCAAAGGCGGCTGTCGAATCATATACCTGTGCTTTGGCAAATGAGCTCAGACCCTTCAATATATCCGTTACTGCGATTCAGCCGGGCGATATCTGTACTGAGTTTACTCAGGCGAGGAAGAAAACCTTTGAGGGTGACAGTATCTACAACGGCAGGATTTCAAAAAGTGTTGCAGGTATGGAGCGTGATGAGCAGAAGGGGATGAAACCCGAAACGGCAGGCAAGTACATCGCTAAAATTGCGCTTAGATCCCGAGTCAAACCCGTCTATGCCATAGGTCTGAGTTATAAATTTGTTTGTATTCTTTGCAAGGTGTTTCCGTGCAGATTCAGAAATTGGGTCATCGGTTCACTTTATGCAAAATAAACAAAATTTGCACTTTATCGTTTATATTGATTTTTTTACCACTTGTGGTATAATTATACTGTTGATTTTCCAAAAGGAAGGATTTAAATTATGCCTAAGTATCTTATTGTTAATGCAGACGATTACGGAATGTGTAACGCTGCCAATGAAGCTGTAAACGAACTTTTTGAGGGCGGTTGGCTCAAGTCAGCTACCGTTATGATACCTTGTCCCGCTGCTAAGGCTGCAGTTGAGTTTTCAAATGCACATCCTGAGTATGCTATCGGTGTTCACCTTACTATGACAAGTGAGTGGGGCGAGTACCGCTGGAAGCCTCTTACGAGAGGTAAGACTCTTATGGACGAAGCAGGTTATATGTGGCACGAAAGTGATCAGGTTGAGAAGAATGCTTCTTATGAAGATCTTGAAGCTGAGATCAGAGCTCAGATCGACCTTGCACACAGCTGGGGCATGAAACCTTCTCATACAGATAACCATATGGGCTCGCTTTACGGTCACTATACCGGCAGACTCGGACTTTCAAAGATGACTCTTCGCGTCTGCGGTGAGTACGGCTATGCTTACCGACTTTATACAAAGCACGATAAGCGTATCTGTCCGAACGGAACACCGTACTTCCTCTATGCTGCAGTTACTCTGCTTTCAAAGCGTTGGGGTAAAAAGTACGATGTTGTTATTCCTGATTATCTTCTCTTCCCTGATTGGAATGACGATATGCGTGTAAGCTACGAGGTTTACCGTGATACTATTCTTAAAATCTGGACAAATATTCCTGAAGACGGTGTAACTGAAACATTCGTGCATCCGTCCGTTGAGTGTGACGAGCTTAAAGGCATCACCTCAAGATGGCAGGACAGAGTATGGGAATACGAGCTTATGAAGGACCCGTATGTTCATAAGTATCTCAAGGATCACGGTGTAGAGCTTATCAGCTACCGTGAACTCATCAAAATGAAGGGCGGCAAGCTCAAGGGCTGATTGAATACATATTGACTGACTACATAATGAGAGCAAAAAATCAACCTGAAAGGAGGCGGTGCATTTTTAGCGAAAAAAACAGACGACTGCTTTGTTGCATCAATTATATGATGACTATCGGAGTTTGCGTTTTTTTGTTCGACTGCTTTGGTGGTCGCACTTTTTTATTTCTGAAACTAAATATACTGCTTTGATTTCGGAAATATTAAAGACTGCACTTTTCAGGAAAGGAGGGCACTTCGTGGAGTCGATATTTGATACTTTGAATACGGCATTTAATTCTATAGCCGACTATATTTCTGTAGACTTTGCCATTATACTCGGCTTTTTATCAACACCCGGGATCGCTTTGCAACACTTTGTTATCGCTCCGGTTGCAGAGTTTTTTGCCGGCTTATTTTAAAGAAAGGAAAGAAAAATGAAATTCAATATTTCCAAAGAAAACTTGCTCGAAGGAATGAACATTATGAATTCCTTCGGTACAAGACTTACAGGAAGCAAAGGACACAATGATTTCATAAACTGGCTGAAACAAGAAATATCAAAAAACAACATTCAGATCTATTCCGACCCGTTCAGGTTCAGACGTTGGGAAGAAAAATCATCCTCCATTGAAATAATTGAAGGAAAAGAAAGAATCAATATACCCGTTTCTTCTGCCTATCCTTACTCAGGAGAAACAGATGTCGAAGGTATAACTGAAGAACTGGTATATGTAACGAGTGTAAAAGATATCCCGAGAACGAAAGGTAAAATTGCTGTTTTTAATGTTAACAATATAAATTTTCTGCCAAGTGAAATTGCTT
This sequence comes from Clostridia bacterium, assembly GCA_017936645.1. Classification (GTDB taxonomy): domain Bacteria; phylum Bacillota; class Clostridia; order Oscillospirales; family Acutalibacteraceae; genus CAG-488. Next base: position 7,337 of record JAGBFD010000070.1, on the reverse strand, counting down.
TTGATAAACGTTCAAGCTATCCTGAAGACGTTGTGCTTGAAAAAAAGTATGAAGGTCCCGTAATAACAAGTTTTGTTCAGTGCTTTTACGGTGTTATATCCAAACTAAGTAAAGCCAAAGCTGTCATACTCATCTGGAAAGGTCTTCATGATGACATGGTTGAAGGGCAGTATCTTTCGTTTATTTCTGACTATCAGAAAATACCTATGCTATGGGTAAACGAAACTAACGGAAAAAGGCTTGAAGAAGCTGCCGTAAAGCATAAAAAAGCAAGACTCGTTCTTGAGGCAAATGTCGAAGAGTACGCATATACGGAAAGTTTTTATTGTATCATTAAGGGGAAAAATAAAAGGGAAAGCGTAATTATAAACACACATACTGATGGTACAAACTGCATTGAAGAAAACGGACCGATTGCTCTTCTGGAGCTTATGAAAAACATGAAAGAAACTGAACCTGAAAGAACACATATCTTTCTGTTTACAACGGGGCATTTTCGTTTGCCGAAATTCAAGGACATCCGGACAGGCTCTTTTCAGTCTGTATCACGGTGGCTTGCAATGCACCGTAACCTGTGGGATGGAAAGGGCGATCATTTCAAGTGTGTTGCGAACCTGACAATCGAGCATTTAGGATGCAAAGAATGGCGTGACATTGACGGTGAATATGTATGCACAGGTCAGCCTGAAATTGACCTCGTTTATACAGGAAACAAGTTTATGGATGAGCTCTATATCGATACCGTAAAAGACAGAAATACAGTCCGTACAATGACCCTTCGAGGACATAATGCCTTACATTTCGGAGAAGGGCAGAATTTCTTTACAATGGGTATACCGGAAATAAGTCTTGTCCCTGCTCCGTATTATCTTTGTGTCGTGAGCGACAGTCACGAGATGGAAAAATTTGATATCGACTTTATGACAGAGCAGACTGAGACCTTTGCAAAGCTTATCGGAAAAATCGAAGATATTTCTACTGATAAACTCGGCAGAAGCGACGGTTATTCAATCATTAAGGCAAAAAGTGTTTCGGGAGGATTTGATTTCAGTTTAAAAGGTTTAGCTGAAAAGTTATCTTCCGTAATTAAATGCTGAGACAAAAATTTACGGTGCAACCGATCGGTTGCACCGTTTTTATCTTCAATTATTTCTGCTTATATCCGTCAAGGAATTCGCCCATACGTCTCATAGCTGCACGAAGCTCTTCAGCCTCAGGAAGCATAACGATACGGAAATGGTCAGGCTCTTTCCAGTCAAATCCGCTGCCGGGGATAAGAAGAATGTTTGTAGCGTGGAGAAGATCCCATGCAAATTTCTTATCATCCGTGATGTTGAATTTCTTAACATCAAGCTTCGGGAAGAGGTAGAAAGCTGCACTGTTCTTTACAAATGTAATACCGTCAATCTTTTCAAGCTCTGAGCAGGTAGCCTCTCTCTGCTCGTAGATTCGTCCGCCGGGAACGATCATTGAACGCGGAGTCTCCATATCAGCCATAGCAGCAGGGATTACAAGCTGAGGAAGAGTATTGGCACAAAGGCGAAGTGAGGTCATCTGAATGATACCCTTGCGGTATTCAGCAGTAAGCTCACGGGGACCGCTGAGAACCATCCAACCGCAACGGAAACCGCATACAAGATGCGACTTTGAAAGACCGTTCATTGTGACAACGGGGATATCGGGAGCAAGTGAAGCAGTAGAAATATGCTCAAGTCCGTCCATAACAAGTCTGTCATAGATCTCATCAGAGAAAATGATAAGTCCGTTTTCTCTTGCGATCTGAACGATTTCAAGGAGAATCTCTTTCGGGTAAAGAGCACCTGTCGGGTTGTTGGGGTTGATGATTACGATTGCCTTTGTCTTTGAAGTAACCTTTGAACGGATGTCAGCGATATCAGGATACCAGTTGCTTTTCTCATCGCAAGTATAGAATACTGGATTGCCGCTTGCAAGGTAAACAGAGTTACCCCAGAGTGAATAGCTGGGTGAGGGGACGAGAACCTCGTCACCGTCATTGAGAAGAGGCATAAGAGCAAAGTTTACAACCTCACTTACACCGTTACCGATGAACACATCGTCAGGTACGATTCCTTCAATGCCCTTTGTCTTTTCGTATTCACAGATAGCCTCTCTCGCATCAGGCATACCCTTGAAATCACAGTAAGCGACACCTTTCTGCTCGTTACCCTTCAAAGCATCCTCAAGACTCTTGGGAAGCTTAAATCCAAAAGTAGCAGGGTTACCTGTATTAAGTCTCAAAACATCGATTCCTCTTGCTCTCATATCCATTGCTTCGACGAACAAAGGACCTCTGATGTCTGAGTGAACATTTTTCATTCTGTCAGCTGTTTTGATAATATCCATGATAAATTCCTCCATTTCGGAAAATTACATACAAAATTATATACTTTAATGATTTAAATTGCAATAGTAAATTAAAGAAATTACAACTGTTCCAACATATATTCTTTCACTTTTTCAAGTTTGCTTTTTTTCCATTCACCTTTGTCTGCTTCTTCTGCAAGGGGACAGATGATGAAAAAGTCAAGCGTTTCGCCGGGAACACGTCCTGTGCGAAGCGGTATTGCAAAGTGTTCTTTCCATTGCTCTTCCGTCGCATTTGTGAACTCTTCGGGATGCAGATACGTCATCTGTCTTTTAGTGGCGGCAACGAGTACCTTAGCCGAAAGAGGAGCAAGAAGCGTGTATTCATCTTCCTGCACGTCGACAAAAATCCTCGGAAGCTCTGCTTTGATTATGTGCTCGGGACCGCGTTCAATCTCAAGTCCCATAGGCTCCCATGTGAATTCATTTTCCGTGAAATTGATTTTGACAATCAGACCAAGCTCCGTATTGAACTGTGAACGCTGATAATCTGTATCAAAAATAAAATTGCCGAGTGAGTAGAAGATCACTTTATCTCCGACCGTTTCATAGTTCATCGGCACGTGGGGGTGATGTGATACTACGATGTCAGCTCCCATTTCAAGGTACTTATGATATCTCTCTCTCGTATAAGGAGAAGGCAGAGGAGTAAACTCTTCACCTGCGTGAGCCACAACGATACACCAACGGCATTTTGCTTTGATCTCGTTTATCGTGTTCTGAATCGCATCGAGGTCACTCCAACTGTAGCATCCGGGTTTGTCAATATCAGCTTTCCTGCACGCGCGCTGATAACCTACTCCGAACAGTCCTATTCCGCCCGCCTCATCAAGGATAACAGGCTTTCGTGCTTCGTCAATATTCATTCCGGCACCGATTGTCTGCACATTATTTTCCTTTGCGATTTCAAGGGTCTTGCTGATACCGTATTCCTTTGCATCCATAATGTGATTGTTACAGATGTTCCATATATCAGCGTGCATTTTGTTAAGCACTTTAACTGCAACAGGATCAATCGTATGAAGAAGCTGCTGCACACCGTCCTTTGTTGTATTCTGTTCTACGGGAGCGACAGGACCTTCTACGTTGGCTATGACGTGATCTGCACTATGAAGAAAGTCAAGCACATCCTTGGATAAAAGCTCGTCATCCTCCCATTTTTTGTACATATATCTGTCAAATCCGATGTCGCCCGTAAAAACCAATGAAGTTTTCTCTTTCATAAAATAACCTCACGCATCTATTGTTTTGATGATTGCCTTTGAGAGCTCTTCCTTTATAATCTGATGGCCTGCGGCAGACGGATGTATACCGTCAACGCTCCAGTATCTTGCATTACTGTCAGCAGTCACTTCATCAAAAATGTGTTGCAGGGGAATAAACTCAAGACCGTACTCTTCTGCGACAGATTTTGAAGCAACGGCCATCTTTCTTACCTCACCGCTGAACTCTTCCCAACGTTCCTCGGTATGAATTCCTCTGCAGATAAAAGGTTCAAGAATAAAAATCTTAATATCAGGCAACACTTCTTTGATTTCTTCGACGAGCATACAGTATATTTTTTCAAATTTTTCAGGTGTCACTCCGCAGTCCTGTGTCAATTCGTGAGAAACGTCATTCACACCTATAAGGATGGACATATAATCAGGCCTGATATTGATTATGTCCTCTTTGATACGTGCATAAACGTCTGTGATACGATCACCGCTTTTTCCTCGGTTTATGAATCTGAATTCATCTTTTCTGTTTTTTAAAAAATCTGAAGCAAGCAGCAAAGCATATCCGCAGCCGAGGCCGAAGTTGTCTTCATTTTCGTCGTCTCTGTTAGCATCAGTTATTGAATCTCCCTGAAAAAGAAATGTTTTCATAAGTTAATCTCCGTTTAATTGATATAATAAATTTTATCATATCACTGTCTTTTTTTCAATATCGAGTACGGATATGTATAGTGTTTTTATGTTTAATTTTATAAAAAAAACAACCTGCCGTAAAGCAGGTTGTGAAAAATTAAAACTTTTCTTTTTTCTTCTTTTTGTCTGACTTGCCCTTAGCTTCCATACGTGCAGCCTTTTCTTTCTCTGCTGCTTCTTTAGCTGCTGCTCTTTCTTCCTGGAGCTTTTCGTTAGCTGTATTGTTCTGGCTGATAGCCCAACGTGTGATCTTCATATGGTTTCTGTCAGCACCTGTTTCGATGATGAGAGAATCCTCTTTGATTGTAACGATTTTACCGATGATACCGCCGATTGTAGTGATTTCATCACCGATCTGAAGATTGTCACGCATTGCCTGTTCTTCCTTCTGCTTCTTCTTCTGCGGTCTGATCATCATAAAGTACATAAGTGCTACCATACCGACGATCATAATAATTGACATAGTAGAATTACCGCCAAGAAGACCTGTAGCTCCACTACCTGTTGCTGCTAAAAAGTTCATAAAACTTCCTCCAAAAAACATAATAAACACATTATACAGTACTTTATATAAATTTGCAAGTGAAAATTAACAGAATTTAGATATCCTAAATTCTTGTATCAAGCAAATCGACGTATTTTTCTTTAAATTCATCAAAAGTTCCTTCTTCAAGTGCGGAACGTATTTTTTCCATAAGAGTATTATAAAAGTAGAGGTTATGTGTCACACAAAGGCGCATCGCAAGCATTTCCTTTGCTTTGAAAAGATGTCGGATATATGCTTTTGAATGTCTCTGACAGGTAGGACAGTTGCATTCGGGATCTATCGGTGTGTCATCCTTCATATACTTGGCGTTATTGATATTGATTATCCCACTCATAGTGAAGAGATGTCCGTGACGTGCATTACGGCTTGGCATTACACAGTCGAAAAGGTCGACACCACGACTTACGGCTTCAATGATATTGCCGGGAGTACCGACTCCCATAAGATAGCGGATTTTATCCTTAGGTGCATACGGTTCAACAGCCGAGATGATCCTGTACATATCCTCTTTAGGTTCGCCTACAGCAAGTCCGCCTATAGCGTAACCGTCGAGATCAAGTTCTGCAATTTTCTGCATATGTTCGACTCGCAGTTCATCATAGACACAACCCTGATTTATACCGAAAAGGAGCTGGTTCTTGTTGATTGTATCATGGAGAGAATTGAGTCGTTCCATTTCCTCTTTGCAACGGATGAGCCAACGTGTTGTTCTTTCACATGAGTTTTTCGAATATTCATACGTAGACGGATTTGCAACGCATTCATCGAAAGCCATAGCTATCGTAGAACCGAGGTTTGACTGAATACGCATACTTTCTTCCGGACCCATGAAAATTCGTTTGCCGTCAATGTGAGAGGCGAAGGTTACGCCTTCCTCCTGAATCTGACGGAGTTTTGCAAGCGAGAAAACCTGAAACCCACCGCTGTCGGTAAGTATAGGGCCGTCCCAACCGGTGAATTTATGTATACCGCCGAGTTCCTTTACGAGTTCGTCTCCGGGTCTTACGTGAAGATGGTATGTATTGCAAAGCTGCACCTGTGCTCTGACGTCTCTGAGATCATAGGCATCAAGTGCACCTTTTATCGCACCGCAGGTCGCGACGTTCTGAAAGGCGGGAGTTTTGACAGTACCGTGTACTGTCGTAAATTCACCTAATCTTGCTTTACCTTGTTGTTTTATTACTTTAAAAGAAGCCATTATGTTTCTCCTTATTTATTTGCGATGAACATTGCGTCGCCGAAGCTGAAAAATCTGTATTCTTCTTCCACGGCTATTTTATATGCATTCATGGTATTGTCATAACCGCAGAAAGCACTTACGAGCATAATAAGTGTGCTTTCAGGCAGATGAAAGTTTGTAAGAAGGGCATCAATGCACTTGAATTCGTATCCGGGATAGATGAAGATGCTTGTCCAGTCATCATATTCGCATACTTCTCCCTTAGCCTGACAAACAGACTCAAGGGTTCTGCAACAGGTTGTACCTACAGCAATGACACGTCCGCCGTTTTTCTTGGTGCGGTTGATGATTTCAGCAGTTTCGGCAGGGATCGAATAATGTTCGGAATGCATCTGATGTTCTTCGATGTTTTCAGTCTTTACTGGTCTGAAGGTGCCTATTCCGACGTGAAGTGTCACAAAACCGACTTCAATTCCCTTTGCTTTGATTTTTTCAAGAATTTCGGGAGTGAAGTGAAGACCGGCTGTCGGTGCAGCGGCAGAACCGAGCTCTTTTGAGTAAACAGTCTGATATCTTTCGCTGTCCTCAAGACGTTCTTTAATGTAATGCGGAAGCGGCATTTCTCCGATTTCATCGATTACATTGTAAAAGTTACCTTCATAGTCAAACCTTACGACACGGTTACCGTTTTCCATAACTGAGAGTACAGTAGCTTTCATAAGACCGTCGCCGAATATAAATTCCGAGCCTTCTCTCGCTTTTTTACCGGGACCTGCGAGTACTTCCCATTCGTGTGCATCGTGCTGATTAAGGAGAAGAAACTCCACGACGGCACCTGTGCCGACCTTGACACCGTACATACGTGCAGGAAGAACTCTTGTATTATTAAGTATAAGACAGTCGCCTTCGTTGAGATAATCAAGTATATCATAGAAATGCTTATGCTCGATATCACCGGTTTGTTTGTCAAGAACGAGTAGACGAGAAGCGTCTCTGGGTTCAATAGGGTGCTGAGCTATGAGATTCTCAGGCAAATTGTAAAAAAAGTCGCTTTTTTTCATCACAAAACCTCAAAATTTTTAATGTTTCCTGAACATTGGTATTGACTTTAAATATTTATAATGGTATCATATTCACCAAATATTCGTGTTCATATTTGTATTATATTACAGAAAACTTGAATACGCAATACATTTTTAATTTTTATTTACAGGTGATAAAGTATGAAAACTTACAAAGTTGGTATTATCGGTGCTACGGGTATGGTAGGTCAGAGATTTGCTTCTCTTCTTGAAAACCACCCATGGTTTGAAGT